>JAGXFT010000055.1 GCA_024637135.1 Nitriliruptorales bacterium
CAGCGAGATCTCGGCGGGCGGATGGTCGTCGTCGGTCGTCCCCCGCTCGAACACGTGGATCATCTTGCGCACCATCGACGCGCACCGCACCGGGTACCGACCGATCGCAGTCTCGGCCGCCAGCACGAGACCGTCCGCACCGTCGCTGAGCGTGGTGTGGATGTCATTGACCTCGGCCCGGGTCGGGGTCGGTTGGGACACCATGGACTCGAGCAGGTTCGTGGCCACGTACACGCGACTGCCGACCGCACGAGCCCGCGTGATGATCCGCTTCTGGGTGTCGGGCAGGTGTTCGATCGGCACCTGCCGCGACAGGTCGCCACGGTCGATCAGCAGGGCATCGGACTCGGCCGCGATCTCTTCGAGGTTGGCCATTCCGGCCAGGGTCTCGATCTTGGAGATGACATGGGCGTCCGCACCAGCGAGCACGCGCAGTTCGCGGACGTCCTCCCCCGTACGGGCGAACGACAGCGCGACGTGGCGGATGCCGAGTCGCACGCCCAGTTCGAGCGCTTCCCGGTCCTTGTCGGTGAGCGCCGGAATCTGGATCTCCCGTTCGACGCTGACTCCCTTGTTCTGGCCGACCAGCCCGCCCTGCAGGACCCGCATCAGCACGCCGTCGTCGTCGACCTCCACGACCTGCACGAGGGCAGAGTTGAAGTCGATGCTGACGAAGTCCCCGGGGGCGAGGGCGCGGGCCACGCCACGGGGGTACAGGTTGAAGTTCCAGTCGTCACCGGGCACCGGCAGGTGGTGCACCCGCACGACGGTGTTGTCGTGGAGGTCGATCGAACCGTTGACCAGGTTGCCCGTGCGGATCTGGGCACCCTCGGTGTCCAGGCAGATCGGGACGTCGGTGGCGTCCCGGATGGTCTGGATGATCGCCGGAAGGTCCCGGACCTGCGTGTGGCTCAGGTTCACGCGGAACAGGGCCGCCCCGCACTCGTCCAGGCGTCGGATCACGCCGGCCTCCATGGACGCCGGGCCGAGGGTGCACAGCAGCTGCGGTGATGACGCGTCACGCAACCGCCGGGACGTCGGGACGGGCGGGGCTGCCAGGGCGTCGATGCTCATGGGTCTTCTCCTGTTGAATCCGGCGATCGGACGTGCGTCGCCCCTGTTCAGGTCGCTTCGAGTCCCGGTCGGGGCCCGAGCCGGGTTGGTGGTGAGGTCCTGCCCGATGGACGGTCATGCGCCGACCGCCGCAGTTCCGCGGGCAGGTCGTAGCCGTGGCGACGCATCTCCTCCTCCAGTTCGGGGAGGAGTCGGGCCAGCACGTCGGGGTCGAATCGCCGCCACTTCTCGCGTCGGGTCGGGTCGACACGTCGTGCCGCCTTGTCGGCCATCTGCTCGGTCATCGCCAGCCCGCAGTGCTGGGTGGCACGGTCCAGCAGGGTGACCGGGTCCGTCACGAAGTCCTCGTAGCGCAGCCGCAACACCCGGCCTGGAGGGAAGTCCAGGAGGGCCTGTTCGGCACGTCGCGAGCACACCGCCCACTGCCGCGCGATGACCGTCATCTGGTCCAGGGTTTCCAGGTCCTTCGCCATGCCTCGGTAGCGAGGACCCCAGACCGACAGGTATCGCCGGCGCAGGACGTGCTTGTCCCACAGTTGGCGGGCGTACTTCGCCGCATAGTGGTGCACCTGGCTGGATGGCGTGTCCGCGAGCCGGCTCCACGCCCCCGAGGCCGTCACGGTCTTCTGCCACTTCCGTTCGACCGAGTTGATGAAGGAGAAGGGGTTGCGAACGATGAACAGCCAGGTCGCCTCCGGCAGGATCGTGCGGACGTACGGCAGCCGCAGGATGTTCACCGGGGTCTTCTCGACCACGACCCGACCGCCGTTGGCCCGTTGCCGGGCGAGGAACCGACCGCGCACGTAGCGCTGCACGCGATCGGTGGCATCGGAGGCATCGAACTCGTCATGTGGTCGACCCGGATCGGCGTACTGCCACATGTTGCGAGGTTCGTACCAGGACGTCAGGTCCGGATGCGCGGCCAGCATCGCCTGCAGGACCGTGGTCCCCGACCGGGTGTTGCCGAGGATGATCACGGGGGGTTTCAACGATGTTGCCGACATGCCCGCCCCCCCGTGAGCCACTCTGCGCCGTGTTCGGCGGTCCCCGACCCGGCTGTGCACAGCAGAGCCTTGCGTGGCCAACCGGACTAGGGACATCCGCCCCGTCTCGCCCACCACCACCGACCACCCGGATTGGTTAGGGTCGCTGTTCGTGGGGAAAGGACCGCCGATCACCGACCCGGGAAGCGACGACGTGCTCGACCTGGTGCGCGACCTGGTGGAGGCCTTCGAGGCCGAGGACCTCTCGTGGTGTCACTGGAAGAGCAACGAGGCGCTCGCGGCGTCGGCGTCCGGGATCAATGACCTCGACCTGCTGGTGCGCCGCGACCAGGTCGGTCGGTGTCGTGCGTTGCTGCACCGCCTGGGTTTCGTCCAGGCACTCCAGCACCCGTCGCGCCGGATCCCGGGCGTGCTGGACTTCCACGGTCACGATGCGCGGTTGGGACGGCCGGTCCACGTCCACCTGCACACCCAGCTCGTCCTGGGCGATGACATGACCAAGAACCACCGGCTCCCGATCGAGGAGGAGTACCTGGCCTCGTGCCGTCCGGACGGACACTTCCCCGTCCCGGCGCCCGAGTTCGAGTACGTGGTCTTCATCCTGCGAATGGTGCTCAAGCACTGCGCCTGGGACGCGATGCTCATGCTCCAGGGCCGACTCTCCTCGTCCGAACGACGGGAGCTCCGACAGTTGTCGGAGCAGGCACCGCGGCAGGCCGCCCACGCCCTGGTCGACCGACTCCTGCCGGAGGTCGGTGGGGCCCTGTTCGCCTGCTGCGAGGCCGTCATCGAGGCACCGGGCGGCGCGAGGTCCCGGGCCAGGGTCGAGCGAGCCCTCGTGGTGGCCCTGGAACCCTACGCGCGACGGTCGTCGCTGGTCGACGTCCCCCTGAAGGCCACGCGCCGGGTGTACTGGCTGGGCCGTCGTTGGGTGGCGCCACGCAGTCGGCGCAAGTCCCTGGCCGACGGCGGGCTGGTCGTGGCCGTCAGCGGCGGCGATGCGCTCCGCCGGCAACGACTCGTGGCCGATCTCGACGCCTGGTTGTGTCGGGACGTCGCCGTCCATCCCATGACCTTCGGCGCCCGTCCACGGCGAGCGGCCCGACGGGTGCGTCACCTGGCGGCGGCCGGCGGCCTCGTCCTCGTGCCCGACCACCCCGCGACGTCAGGACACCGCCCGGTCGGGTTCCCCCGTCCGGATCTCGAACTGGACCTGGACCGGCCGTGCGCGGACACGCCCGACGACCCGGACCACCGAGTCGCCGGTGTCGATGCCCCGACGGCCGAGGAGCGTCTCGCAGCCGCGCGCCGGACCCTGTGGAACCGGCTCTGACCACCGTCAGGTCTCCCGGACGCTGACCACCGTCGGGGTGTCCCCGACGACCCCCGCCACGGCGGCCACGGCGAGGTGGCGGACCTCGTCGGGGGGTGCCGCGGCGTCCAGGACGACCGTCGGACAGGGCCAGGCGAGTCCCCGCACCAGTTCGACCCGCCGGTGCAGGTAGGAACGGTCCAGTCCCGGGCGACGTTGCATCGCGATCGCCACCGGGACGTCGAGGGTGAGCACCAGGTCCGGGAGGACACGCGTGGCGCGGCCGTAGGCGGCGTGCTCCCAGCGTGCAAGGGCTCGTCGGACCCCGGCGCGGCGACCCAACCAGTCGACCAGCAATGGTCCGTCGTTGCCCCCGGGACACTGCGTCTGGGGATAGCGATCACACACCACCACGACCCCACGTCGCCGTGCCCGGTCGGCCCGACGGGTCTTGCCGACCTTCTCGGCGGCCAGTGCCAGCGCCCACGCGGTGCGCAGCGTCACGTGCAGGGGATGCGACGGTCGCGGGCCGTCATGCGGGACCGTCTTGCGCGTGTCGGGCGGCTGGAGCCGATCACGGACCACCTTCATGGGCCGGCGGTACCACGCGGCCGGACCGTCGCCGCTCCCCAGGTAGACCCGCTGGACGCTCGCCACCTGCCCGAGTGGACCGGCCAGGTCGTCGGCCAGATTGGTCGTGAGGGTGGACTTGCCGGACCCGTCGGCGCCGATCACGGCGACGATCGCGCCACGACCGGGCGGGCGTGGGGGCTGGACCGCCGGGCCACGACCAACCCGCGCAAGCACCCAGAGCACGTCGGGCCCCAGGACCCGGCGCGGGGCGAGGGCGGCGGCGAGACCCACCACCGCGGCGGTCACCGTGAGCGCGCCGAGCAGTACCGCCCCGGGCCCAAGGCCCGTGGTCCGCAGGAGGTCGGCGACCGGCACCACGACGAGCGCGACCAGGCCAGCCAGGCCGAGGCCGCGGCCGTGCGCGCGCGCCCAGGTCGACCAACGCATCCCCACGATGTCGAGGCTCAGTCCGGCCATCAGCAGCGCGTTCACGACGATCGCCAGCATCACGAAGGCCGCCACGGCAGGCAGCCCCCAGCGCGTACCGAGCAGTGCCCCCACGACAACCAGGGCGGCGTACACGGCCTGCCGCCAGGCTCGGCGGTAGACCCGCCCGGAGGCCCGCACCAGGGAGTCGGACGGCTTGTAGGCGGTCCGGGCGACCAGTCCCGCCACCAGCACCTGGAAGGGCACGACCGCCTCGCTCCAGCCGGGCCCGAGCACGACCGCAATGGCCTCGGGTCCCAGCACCACGCCCACGACCGCAGCCGGGGCCGACACAGACGCGGCAAGCGAGATCGTCCGGCGATAGGTCTCGGCGAGCCGCTCCCGGTCCGCCTGCAGCGAGGCCATGACCGGGAACAACACCTTGTCGAGGGCCTGGCCCAACAGCATCGCCGGCTTGACCGCCAGCTGGTAGGCCCGCCCGTAGACCCCCAGGGCACCGACACCGAGCCAGCGACCGACCACGAAGTAGTCGCCCTGCAACGCGGCCTGGTTGAAACCCTTCCCGAGCGCGTGCCCACCGCCGTAGCGCAGCACCTCCAACGCCTCGGTCCGGTCCGGGCGCAGCCCGCGGGGGTGCGACCGCACCACCAACACCTCGACGGTCCGCACGGTCGCGTAGGCCATCTGGGCGGCCACCAGGGCCCACACGCCGGCCCCCAGCACGGCCAGGACGCACCCGGTGAGTGCATAACCGAGCAGGTAGGCGATCGACTCCACCTTGGCCAGGCGTCGGAACGCCAGGTCGCGTTGCAGGAGCGCGATGCCCACGGTGCTGAGCGCGTCGATGACCAGGATCGGGGCCAGCCCCCGCAGTACCGGTGCGAGGCCATCGATCTGGAACACCCGCGCCGTCAACTCCGCGGCCGACCACAGCGCCACCATGCCGGCAACGCCGAACCAGACCGACAGGGCGAAGGCCGTGCGCACGTGGGCGTCGGTGAGGCCGGCCTTCTGGGTGATCGCCGGTCCCACGAGCGAATCGGTGATGATCCGGGCCAGGCCGATCACCACCAGCGCCGCGCTGGCCAGCCCGAACTCGACCGGGGTCAGGAATCGGGCCAGCAGGGCCAGGACGGCGAACTGGGCCCCGGCCTGGATCGCGTACCCGCCACTGGTCCAGGCCAGTCCGTGGACGGCACCGCGGCCCGAGGCGCGGGGAGCGTTCATGGGACGACCGTCCCGGGCGACAGCCGTGGCGTGCGAGCGGGTTTCGGTCGCGGGGTGGTCGCGAGGCGTTCGTCGAGCACGATGGCCAGCGCCAGCAGCAACCAGAGGTGGCGATAGTGGAGGGTCTCACGCACGGCGCTCTGCAACGCGAACCCGATCGTGAGGGCCCTGGTCAACCCGCCCGGGCGGCCGTACCACCACAGCGCTCCGTACAGCGCGATCAACCCTGCCAGTCCCACGACACCCCGCTCCGACAGGTACGCCAGGTACTCGTTGTGCGCCTCCTGCTGGTCGGGCAGCAGCCCGAGTCCCCGGTTGCTGCCGGGACCGATGCCCAGCGGGTGGTCGCGGACCACCTCGACCGTCGCGGTCCACTTGCCGAGCCGGCCGGAGGAACTGCGCTCCAGGTGTTTGCTGTTGAACCCGGTCTCGCTGGTGGACGACGGCAGGTTCACCATGATCATGCCGAGGGCGCCCACCAGCAGGATCGGAACCAGGATGCGCAGTCGAGAGCGGCGACTGGACCCGGACGACCCTGCGCCGAGGTAGGCAAATGCCCCGATGACCATGATCAGGGCCCCGAAGGAGCCCGTCACGACCAGCCCCGTCGTCGCAAGGGCGGATGCCGTCAGCCGCAGCCACCGGCTGATCGGTGCCCGACTGACCAGGATCAGGTTCGCACCGATGAAGTGGCCTGCGACGTTGGGATTGGGGAACACCCCTGCGGCTCGCAGGCCGGTCTCGGCCAGGAGCAGGAGCACCACGACCACGGTCCCCACTGCCGCCGCTCCCGCCACCGCGCGCATGCCACGTGGGCCAGTCCGCCGCAGCAGGGCCACGCCGGCCAACAGCGACCCGAACGCGCCGACGTCCTTGACCAGGTCCTTGATCATCCAGAACTCGACGCCCATGGCCAGCACAGCCATCATCGACCCGAGCAGGATCAGGAGCAGTGGCAGGGAGATGCTTCGCAGCAGGCCCTGTGGCTCCCCGCGAGCCAGCAACGGCAGCGAGACCAGCACCATGCCGGCGATGAACAGGTCGGCGATCACGAAGTCGCCAGCCACCGACGGCACGAGGAAGCCCGCGCTGAACACGGCGGCCGCCACCAACAGCGCGTCGACGTCGCGGATCGCCGGGATGCCCTCCCCACGGGCCTCCGGATGCATGATCCCGAGCGTGGCAGTCATTCCACGGGCAACTGGCGTCGAGCCACTGCTCGACGGCTCCCGAGTCCCGGTCGTCGCAACCAGCCCTGCCGCGCCACCGCGAGGGACGTCCGGACCCGGGTCCGCATGACGTGCAGGAACGCCCATCGGTTGGGTTCGACCACGATCGTCACCACCGGCAGGAACAACTCGGCGAGCCGGATGCGCGCACGTTCCCAGTCGTCGTGCGTGGTGCTGCCGCCGGCCAGCACCGCGACGACGAGGTCTGGCTCGAGCGCCGTCTCGGCCCACCACGCCACGCCGCTGTCGGTCGCATCGACGAACAGCACGTCGTGGGTCCGTGCGTAGCCGGCGATGCCGGTGAGCGCCATGTCGGAGTAGGCGGCCCCGAGCACGGTCCCGCCCGAGCGTTGGACGCGGATGGACTGATAGGTGCCGCCGACCGCCGGTGCCAATCGCATCCCGGTCGTCGCCGTGATGGCCGGCTTCTCGCCCAACCGCACGCGATCGACCGCATGGTCGGGATCCAGCGACTGGTCCGACTCGAAGTCCACCTCCATCACCGCCGCCTGCACCCCGCTCATGCACAGCCAGGCTGCCAGCCCGGCAACCGTGGCGGCGACGACCTCCGGATCGGCGCCCACGGACACCACCGACACCATCTGGCGGCGATCGGTCAGGGTCGGCATCGTGCGAAGTCGGGCAGCGACCAGCTGCAGGTCCCACGCGTCCACGTTGGGACCGAGGTGGTGGATGCGACCCAGGTGCTGCCCGGTCCCGTGGTCGTCGAGGTTCTCGGCCTGGACACGGTTGCCGAGCACCTCCCGGCCCATGGCGATCGCGAGGCCGGCGACGAGGGCAACCACCGCGGCCAGCGCCACCAGGATCGGTCCCTCCGGGGGGCGCGCGCGAACCTGCTCCGACGCCGACGTGTGCTCCTTGAAGCCGAGGGGCCGCAACTCCGCGCCTCGCTCGACGTCGTCGGCGTGCAACTGCGCCTGGGTGTACTTGGACACCAGGGCGTGTCGACGCTGTTCCTCGACGAACAGTTCCCTCCTCTCGTCCTTGGCCGTGAGGCGGTCGATCTGCTCCTGCAACGCCGCGGCCTCCTCCAGGGCTGCCGCAGCTATCTCCCGGAGCTCCTCGCTCACGCGTGCCGCCTCGGCCGCCAGGTCCTCCGATCGGTTGGCGGCGACCAGGTCGGGGATGGAGTCGGCGATCGCGATCGCGGCGTCTCGGTCGTCGAGCGTGACCGCCACGTCCACGTAGCGGGTCTCGCGCGGGCTGGTCACCACCAGGTCGATGTCTTCGGGATCGACTCCTGCACGTTCGGCGGCCGCCCGCACGACCTCCTCGTCACCGAGCTCGACCAGCAGGGACTCCAGTTCGTCCTCAGCCGATCGGCCGCCGGTGGCCCCGAACAGCGGATCGACCTCGGTCCCGACGGCCTCGATCCGCGAGGTCGCCGTGAAGGCCACCGGGAGCAGGCCCACGCCGACCAGGGCGACGACGAAGGCCACCGCGGCGGCGACCACCATCATGGGCCAACGCCGACGCCACATCGCCCGGGGGTGGATGGCACGCGTGGCTTCTGGTGCCACCGGCGGCAGCACCGACTCCCGTGCACGATCCGAGACCTTCATCTCCGCGACCCCCCCTTCTCCGCGTCCGACCACCCGTGGGCGACCTCTCAGGCAACCTTGACTGCGTTCTCCTCCATGACCCAGCGGACCTGGTTCGCCAGCCCCTCCGTCGGCTTGACCCGCGGTCGATAGCCGAACGTCTCGCGGGCCTTGGAGAAGTCGGCAGACGTCACCCGCTGGTCCCCCGGGCGGCCGGGCGAGTAGGTGATGCGGGGACGGACGTCCATCGTCTGTGCGATGATGTCGATCGCTTCGAGCAACTCCAGCGAGACCCCGCCACCGAGGTTGTAGACCTCGCCGACGTGTCCTCCGTCGATGGCCCGGATGGTCCCGTCGACGCAGTCGCCCACGTAGGTGTTGGATCGCGACTGTCGCCCGTCGCCGAAGACGGTCAGCGGACGGTCCGACAGCAGCGCCTCGATGAAGATCCGGTACGCCATGTCCGGTCGTTGCCGTGGGCCGTAGATCGAGAAGTACCGGAGGATGGTGGCCGGGAAGTCGTTCACGACCACGTGTGCCTGGACGAGTTTCTCGGCGGCCAGCTTCGACACCCCGTAGGGGGAGATGGGATTGGTCTCCTGGGTCTCGTCACCGACGGCGTCGCGGCCGTACACCGATGACGTCGAGGCGTGCACGAACCGACCGACCCCTCGCCGCTGGCAGGCCTCGATCAGTCGCGACGTCCCGGTGACGTTGCATCGGACGTAGGCATCCACGTCTGCCCAGCTCGTGGGCAACCCGGCCAGGGCCGCCTCGTGGATCACCGTGTCGACCCCCTCGAGCACCGAGTCGAGGTCGGCATCGCGAAGGTCGAGTTCGTGGAAGGTGAACCCCGGTGTGGCCAGCAGGCCCGCGAGGTTTCGGCGCTTGTGCTCCGCGCCATGGAACCCGACGAACGCGTCGATCCCCACGACGTCGGCTCCCGCGTCGAGCAGGGCCTCCGCGACGTGCGAGCCGATGAAGCCCGCAACACCGGTGACGGCCATGCGCCGCCTCGGACGTCGACCACCGTTGGCGTGGCCCACCTCGGCCGGGCCGGACCGCTCACCCCGGCTCCCAGCGACCATCGTTGGTCCAGCATCCATGTCGATCCCCCTGGCACGCCGTTGGGGACACGGGGCGCTCCGGCGTCCCGGTCATGGCGTGCATCGCCAGCAACTGAACACCCTGACGGGTCCCGGGCGTAGGGACATATGCCCCGGGACCGGCCGATCGGTCTCCGACACCACGGAGCATCCTGCGATGCAACGCCCCCACACCGGGGTTGCCGGGCGGGATCGCCCGACGTGCGAACTCGGTCGGACCGGGTGTCGTCCTGGGCCTCGCGGTGGCCGCCATCGTGCAGGATGTCGCACGCGTCGCACCGTCGACGGGAGGTCTCGGCGGTGGTGGCCGTCCCGGATGGGACGGCCGGTCCCACCCGCTCGTTAGCCTCGCAGGACCGGCGAACGTCCGCTCGACGGGCGCGCGTCGACCACGACCCCAGGATCCCCCGCGTGACGAGCCCATCCGACGACGCGCCCGCCCCCACGGGCATCGGCGACGACGTCCAGCCCACGACCGTCGACGACGGCGACGACGTCGAGCCCGCCACCCTGGCAGACGACGCCTCGCCCGCGCCTGCGCCCGAGGTGGGACGCGTGCTGGGGACCGACGACGCCACCCCGATGGAGTTCTGGGTGGCGGTCCGGCCCGATCAGTACCTGCAACTCGACGACGTCGTGGCGCTGGAACGGACCCCGGCCGGTGGCGACCCGGTTCGCATCTACGGGGTCGTGAACCAGGTCCGCGCCCGGTCCGAGGGCGCCCGCTTCGACTCCGACGTGTTCCTGTCGGCCGACGGACTGCTGCCGACCCAGTCGTCGGAGGCGGCGCAGGTGAACCCCACCCGGTTCGAGCCGGAGATCTTCATCCCGCCACTGCCGGGCCAGCCGGTGGTGCGTGCGGTCGGCCACGATCGCGACATGGCGTTGTTCTTCGACCAGTTCGACACCCGGCTGCCGGCCGGGCTGTCCCGCAACGACGAGCCGGTCTACCTCAACCTCGACTTCCTGGACGGCACCCGCGGGGCGCACGTCAACATCTCGGGGGTGTCCGGGGTCGCCACCAAGACCACCTACGCCTGCTTCCTGCTGCACTCGCTGTTCACGTCGGGGGCGGTCGACAACGCCACCAACACCAAGGCGATCGTCTTCAACGTCAAGGGCGAGGACCTGCTGTTCCTCGACCACGTCAACACGAAGCTTCCGGCCGACCAGGCCGCCCGCTACGCCGCCGTCGGGCTGGAACCGACCGCCTTCCGCAGTGCCGGGTTCTTCGCCCCGCCTCGTCGCAACTCGACGTCGGCGGCACCGGACGTGACCTCGCGTGGCCACGGCGTGACGTCGTACTTCTGGACGCTGGAGGAGTTCTGCCGACTCGAACTGCTGCCGTTCCTGTTCGCCGATGCCGGTGACGAACGCCAGCACTACACCATGGTCGTGTCCCAGGTCACGGCCCAGTTGGCGCGCACCATGCAGCCACTCGGTAACGGGGCGATCACCCTGGACGGGGCGACCTGCCGCACCTTCGACGACCTGCTGGAGGTCATCGGCGACCGGCTGGAGTCCGAGGCCCACCAGGACACCTGGGCCGGTCGAGCGATCGGCATCGGGACGATCAATGCCTTCATCCGGCGCCTGGCGGGGGCCGCCCGCGACGTCAAGCACCTGATCCGGGGGGACCTGCCCGATCCCGAGCGCCACCAGGTCCGGATGGACCACCAGGTCACCGTCATCGACATCCACAACCTCAACGACCGGGCCAAGCGCTTCGTCGTCGGCGTGATCCTGCGCCGCGCGTTCGAGATGAAGGAACGCTCGGGCACCTCGGAACCGCTGACCTATGTCGTGCTTGACGAACTGAACAAGTACGCGCCACGCGAGGGCACCTCCCCCATCAAGGAGATCCTGCTCGACATGGCCGAGCGCGGCCGCAGCCTGGGGATGATCCTGATCGGCGCCCAGCAGACGGCGTCGGAGGTGGAACGGCGGATCATCGCCAACTCGGCCATCCGGGTGGTGGGCAGGTTGGACGCGGCCGAGGCCGGTCGTGGCGAGTACGGCTTCCTGCCGCAGGCCCAGCGCCAGCGCGCCACCATCATCAAGCCGGGCACGATGATCCTGTCCCAACCGCAGATCCCGGTGCCACTGGTCGTCGAGTTCCCGTTCCCCGCATGGGCCACCCGCGCCAGCGAAGCCGGTGCGTCACTGACCCCGCGCGACGACATCGACGAGCACCCCGCCGACCCGTTCGCGGGGGTCGCCACCGCGCCGACCGACGACGTCGACGACGGGCTGCCGTTCTGATGGGGCGACCCCGATGAAGTTGCTGCACACGTCCGACTGGCACGTCGGCCGGGGCATCCGTGGCCGTTCCCGCGCCGACGAGCACCGCGAGGTGCTGGCCGAGATCGCCGGGATCGCCACCGACGAGCGAGTCGACCTGGTCATCGTGGCCGGCGACCTGTTCGACACCGCGTCGCCGACGCCGACGGCCGAACGGATCGTCTACCAGGCCCTGCGCGACCTCGCCGCCACCGGTGCCGAGGTGGTGGTGCTCGCCGGCAACCACGACAACCCCAGGCGGTGGGGGGCGATCCATCGGCTGCTGGACGGCACCAACGTGCACGTCGTCGGCGACGTGGTCGGGCCCGACGACGGCGGCGTGCTGACCTTCGACGCGCTCGCGACGCGGGTCGCGGTGCTGCCGTTCGTGTCCAAGCGCGGGATCATCCGGGCCCAGCACCTGATGGAGCGTCGTGCCGACGACCACGAGGTCCACTACCACGAACGCGTCCGGTTGTTGGTGCAGGCGCTGACGGCCGGCTTCGACGACACGATGGTCAACATCCTGGCCACCCACCTCACGGTCGCCGACGGCGCGCCGACCCTGGGTGGCGGCGAGCGACCGGCCCACATCTTCGACTACCTCGTCTCCCCCGCCATCTTCCCCGCGTCGTGCACCTATGTCGCACTGGGGCACCTCCACCAGCCGCACGAACTGGCTGCGCCCTGTCCGACCTGGTACTCCGGGTCGCCGCTGCACCTGGACTTCGGCGAGGTCGAGCGCGACCACAAGTCGGTGATCCTGGTCGAGGCCGAACCGGGCCTGCCCGCCCACGTCCAGCCGCTCGCTCTGCACGGGGGCCGGCCGCTGCGGACCGTGCGGGGGAACCTGGCCGACCTACAGGCTCGCGCCGACGACCTCGGTGATGCCCACGTGCGCGTCGTGATCACCGACGGGCAACGGGCGGGACTGGCCGACGAGATCCGCGAGGCGTTCCCCAACGTCGTGGACGTCCGGGTCGAGCGCGACGACGTCGAGGACGCCGACCGCGCCGAGACCTGGGACCTCGAGGACTTCCACCGTTCCCCCACCGAACTGTTCGCGATGTACCTGGACGACACCGGCCAACGTGACGACGACGTGCTGGCGCTGTTCAGCGAGCTCCGGGAGGCCGGCCTTGCGCCCGATCAGGCTTGACCTCGACGGGTTCGCGTCGTTCCGCCAACCCACGACCCTGGACTTCACCGACGCCGACCTGTTCGTCCTGTCCGGTCCGACCGGGAGTGGGAAGAGTTCGGTGATCGACGCCATGACCTTCTCGCTGTACGGCATCGTCCCGCGCTACGGCGACAAGCGGCTGGTGGCGCCGGTGATCTCCAACGGACGCAACGAGGCCCGGGTCCAACTCCACTTCGCCGTCGGGCGCGAGCGCTACACCGCGGTGCGGGTCGTGCGACGCACCGCCGCGGGCGGCGCCACCACCAAGGAGGCCCGGCTGGAACGGTGGCGCGGTGACGACCCCGCCGACGCGGCCGTGCTGGCGGCCACCGCCGACGAGGTCTCCACGGCCGTCGAGCAGGTCCTCGGCCTCGGCTACGAGCACTTCACCACGACCGTCGTGCTGCCCCAGGGCGCCTTCCAACGGTTCCTCCACGCCAAGGCGTCCGAACGCCAGGGCCTGCTGGTCGAACTGCTCGACCTGAAGGTGTTCGGGGACATCGGCCAGGCGGCCCGCACCCGCGCCCAGACCGCGGCGTCGCAGGTGTCGGTGCTCCAGAGCGAACTGGACGGACTGGCCGACCGGTCCGGCGACGACGCGGTCGCCGCGGTCACTCGTCGGATCGAGGTGTTCGACCACGCGATCGTCCGGATCGACGCAGCCGGTCCCGAACTCGACGAGATCATGGCGACCGGACGGGACCGGGCGGCGCGCCACAGCACGCTCGCCACGCAGGTGCAGGCGCTGGAGTCGGTCCGGGCGCCCGACGACCTGGCCGAACGGACCGCAGCGCTGGCCACGGCCCGGACCGCCGTGGAGGAGGCCACCGCGACGCGGATCGCCGCACGTGACCGACGGCGTGAACTCGACGCGGTCGTGGACGACCTGCCGTCCCCGGACGCGCTCGAGGCCCAGGCAGCGCGGCTCGAACGACGCCGGCGACTGGCCACCGAGGTCGACGAGGCGACGGCGGGGCTGGCTCGGGCCCGCACGGCCCGAACCGCTGCCGAGGAGGCGCTGGCCACGGCCGAACGGGCGCACGACGAGTCCCGGGCCCACCTCGACCATGCCCGCCAAGCGGACCTCGTGGCCACCCTCACCGCTGACGTCCGGTCCGGCGATCCGTGCCCGGTCTGTGCGCGCCCCCTCGAGGACGATCCCGATCGCGGCGATGCCGGGCTCGACACGGCCGGGGCCGCGGCGGCACGAGCCGAGCAGGCGGTGATCGCCGCCCGCGGTGCGCTGACCACGGCGACCACCGACGCGAGCCGGCAGGAAGAACGCCACGCCCAGCTGTCGGCCCGCCGCGAGGAGGTCGTCGCGGCACTGTCCGACACCGACCTGCCGGCCACCGACGACGCGCTGGCCGAACTCCGCGCCCGGGTCACGGCCGCCACCCGCGATCGCCGCACGGCGCGCACGGCCGAGGCAGAGGCCGACAAAGCCCTGGAGGCCGCCATGGCAGCCGTGTCGACGACGACCAGCGGTCTGGAGCAGGCCCGTACCGGACTCGACGCCGCCCGCGACCGGGTCGCCGCGCTGAAGCCACCGGCGCTTTCACGCGACGACCTGGCAGGGGCCTGGGAGCAGCTCGTCACGTGGCGCGACGACCAGCTCGAACCGGCTCGCGAGCGGGTCGTGGCGGCCGAACAGGCGACCGTCACGGCACGCGCCGACTACACCACCAGGCTTGCTGCACTGCGGACCGAACTGGCCGATCTCGACCACCAGTTGGACATCTCGGCCGTGAACCAGGCCGGGCCCCTGCGTGATGCGTTCGTGCAGGCGCGGGCCAGCGCGTCGTCGAACCTCGACCGGCTCCGCGAACAGCGCGAACGGAGCGAGGAGTTGCGTGGCCGAGTCACGGCCGCCCGCAAGGAGCATGCCGTCGCGACCGAACTGGGTCGGCTGCTCAAGCGGGACCAGTTCGAGAAATGGCTGCTGGCCCGGGCCGTGAACCGCCTGGTGGTCGGTGCGAGCGACCACCTGCGCGAGCTCACCCGCGGGGCCTACACGCTGCACCTGCAGGACGACGGCAGCTTCGGGATCGTCGACCATGCCAACGGCGGCGAGGTCCGGTCGGCCCGGACCCTGTCGGGCGGCGAGACGTTCCTGGCCTCGCTGAGTCTCGCCCTGGCCCTGTCGGACCACGTCGCCGACTTCGCGGCCGACGGCGCAGCCCGGCTGGAGTCGCTGTTCATCGACGAGGGCTTCGGCACGTTGGACGCCGGCACGGTCGACGTGGTCCGGACCGCGCTCGAGGAGCTGGGCTCCACCGGCCGCATGGTCGGCGTCGTCACCCACGTCCAGGCCCTGGCCGAGCAGCTCCCGGTCCAGTTCCACGTCCGCAAGGAGTCCCAGACGTCGGTGGTCGAACGGCGCGACGTCTGACCTCGTCTGACCTCGCGCTGGGGCGCTCGGTCAGATTCGAGAACTCGCTGCGCTCGTTCTCGGGCTTCGTCGGTGACAGGCCCGATGAGGCGCGAGGGCTCCGGGGGGTGCCGGTGGCGGCACGGGAACACCGACGCGACACCACGGATCACGAAGGGTGTCGAGGACGTCGTCGCCGCCCGGACGCGGAGCGCACGAAACCCGTTGACGGTCGTCCGGCACCCGTCGAGACTTCGCGAACGGGGCCTGCCGGCCCCGGTGGGGTCGCCGGGCCGGGCGATGCAGACGGCCATGGTTGGGCGTGCAGGTGCTCTCGGGGTGATCCCTCCTCCGACGGTCACTGCCTGCGACCACGAGCACCGAGGCCACCGCCCATGCCACTCCACCAACCCCCTGCCCACTCCCCGTTGCGCCGCCGGCTCGTTGCCGTGGCCGCCACCGTCGCGGTCGTCGCGGCCACGGCCGCGAGCACCACTGCGGCCGCCACGGCCCCACCGTCCTCCGACGACGAGGGACCTGCCCTGGTCCGACTCCACGTGCCCGACCGCGACGTCCTCGACGAACTGGTCGCGCGAGGGGTGGACCTCGACCACGACCTGGCCCCTGCCGGATCGGGCTTCGTGGTCACCGGTGTCATCTGGCCGGACGAGGTCGCCGACCTGCAGCAGCTCGGGGTCACCCTCGACGTCGAGGCGACCGCCTCGGAGCTGGAGGCCCACCGGGCCGAGGTGATGGACGAACGGGAGGCCACCATCGCCGCGGCCGAGGCGACGGCCGACGCGCTGGGCATCGAGGCCACCGACACGGTGGTGATCGCCCGCGCCGACCGGTTCGTGTCGTTGGGTGACCAGTACCTGTCGGTCGAGGCCAAGAGCACCGACCTCCAGGGCGCCGACCTGACCGTGGAATGGGACGCCGGGGAGGGCACCGCGATCGAGGACGGTGGCAGCGCCGAACTCGATCCGTTCGTCGATGCCGGCGAGTACCAGTACCACCGGGGGCAGTTCAACCTCTCCGGCATCATCACCCTGGACGTGGGCGACGGCGCCGCCGCCGGATCCTACAGTGCGGTCGGTGCCGCCTTCGGCGACCCGGTCGATGCCACCGGGCTCACCGGGACCCTCGAGGCCGCCGGGGACGCCAGCGCCGACCCGACCCTCGGGTGCGAGCCGCTCGTGGGCTTCACCGCCGGGAACATCGCGCTGCTCGACCGGGGCTCCTGCCCGTTCGTGACCAAGGCCGAGAACGCCCAGGCCGCCGGCGCCGTCGCGATGGTGCTCGCCAACAACAACGCCGGGGCGCCCTTCGCGATGACTGGGGGGACCAGCGCCACCATTGCCTCCGTCATGATCTCGCAGGCCGACGGTGCAGCCGTGCGCGGTGGCCTGCCCGCGACCGCGACGCTCGCCGCGCAGGAGGCCGTCGTGCCGTCCCGTGTGCGGGTGACCAGCTCCAACGGCGGCTCGGCCGAGTCCCACGTGACCGAGTGGCTGGGTGAACCCGACACGGACAACTCGCCGACCTGCTTCCAGGGCTTCCTCGACCACTACCCGGACGCCTACGAGATCAACGACCTCGTCCGCTCGCTCCACCAGCAGTTCCCCGACCTGACCGACGTCATCGAACTGCCCTACCAGACCAACGGGTACCGCCGGCAGGCCCAGCAGCTGTCCGGTGGCGGGACCTCCCAGCGCGTCGGGGTCGACTCCCACGCGTGGGGCCACGAGGGTGGCAACGACCTGGCGATCACCTACGCGAACCCGGGGTCGGCCGACCAGGCCTTGTCCGTCGCCGTCACCGGTGACGACATCGTCGTGACGCTGGCCACCGACGCCACCGGCGCCGTCACCTCCACGGCCGCACAGGTCGTGGCGGCGATCAACGGCAACCCCGCCGCCTCCGCACTCGTGCTGGCCTACACCTACCGCGGCAACGCCGGTGGTGGCGTGGTCGTCCCCAGCGGCCCGGACGCGCTGACCGACGGGCTGAACGCACCGGACCACGTGCTCCGCGAACCGTTCCAGCCACTGATGCTGCGCATCGGCACGCACCGTGACGGCTCGAAGCTGGGCGTCATGACCTACTCCCAGGAGCACGCCCGCGAGTGGCAGACCCCGCTGGTCAACCTCGAGACCGCGCAACGGCTGCTGTACAACTACCGGACCGACGCCGAGACGAAGAAGCTGGTCAACAACCTCGACATCTTCATCGTCCCGACCGTCAACCCGGACGGGATGCTCTACAGCTACTACGACTTCGCGTCCCAGCGCAAGAACCTGACGCGCTACTGCGGGGTCGGCGAGCCCAACGACGCCAACGCCCGCAACTCGTGGGGCGTGGACAACAACCGCAACTATCCCGTCGGGTCGCTGTTCGACGGCTACAACGGCGCGTCGTCGTCGTGCACGTCGGCGACCTACGCCGGCCCGGCAGAACTGTCCGAGCCGGAGTCATCCAACATCGACTGGATCCCGGACACCTATGACAACATCAAGTTCGCCATGAACATCCACAGTTCGGGCAACTACTTCATGTGGTCACCGGGTGCCTACATCACGCCGGGTCGGGAGACACTGCCGCGCCCCAGCCTGGGCACGGAGGACTACTTCTTCGCCGCCTCGGAGGACATCCTCACCGAGATCCACGAGTGGCGCGGCCTGACCGTCACCCCCGCCCGGACCGGCCCGATCGCCGACGTGCTGTACTCCGCGGCCGGCAACTCGGGCGACATGCTGTACTACGACTACGGGCTCTACGCCTGGAACTTCGAGGTGGGGACCAGCTTCCAGCCGGAGTGGGACGAGGCGTACGACCAGATGATGGAGTTCTCCAACGGCGTCATCGAGCTCTACGACGTCGCCCACCGGTGGGACACCGACCAGCGTCCGCCCCGCACGTCGCTGGACCCGGACAGCGGTACCTACAACGGCCCGGTGGCGCTGACCTTCGAGTCCAACGAGCCGGTGGACATCTACTACACCCTCGACGGCTCGGCGCCGGACTGGGACTCGACCAGGTGGCAGGCGGCCGGGGTCCGCGAGGGCGGTGAGGAGATCCTGATCGATCGAACCACGACCATCCGCTGGTTCTCGGTCGACGCATCCGGCAACACCGAGAACCGGTACGTCCCCGGACAGGGCAACAACGCCCGACGCGGCACGATCCGCATCTGGTAGCACCACGTCGTGCCACGGCGGCCCCGCGACCACCCGGTCACGGGGCCGCCGTGCGCACGACCCCCGACCATCGTCGAGGCGCCCACACGTGGCCATCGGGGACCAGTTCCGCCTGCCTTGCGTCACGCCCTGACCTCGTGACAGGCATGCCCGCACGGCCCGGCCGTGCGGGCTCCGCCACGTCCGGGTACGCCACGGTGTGCCAGACTGCCCGGAACGATCAAGGAGCCAGCATGGTCACCGCACGCGACCTGGACGTCCAACGACCCGGGACGGTCGATGACCTCGACTGGTCGCCGGAACGGGCGACCGACCTCGGCCGGGGAGCCGTCGACCTGTGGGGTCAGTTCCTCGCGGACCTGCCGGACCTGCCCATCCACCGGGGCCACGCGACCCAGGACGTGGCCGCCGCGATGGCCTGGGACGTGCCGGACGGACCCGACGATCCCGCCGACCTGCTCGCCGACACCCGCGAGCTGGTGCTGGACTGGTCGATGTATCCCGGCAACGGGGGCTTCCTCGGCTACGTGTCCGGCGCCGGCACCGTGCCGGGAGCCCCGGCCGACCTGCTCGCGGCCGCGCTGAACAACAACGTCGGCGGCTGGCGCCTGTCCCCCGGCCTGACCGAACTCGAACAGCGACTGCTGGGGTGGTTCACCCAGCGGCTGGGCCTGCCCGACGCGGCCGGTGGGTACCTCACCTCGGGTGGGTCGGCGGCCAACCACGACGCGCTCGTGGTCGCACGCGACGTCAAGGCCGGATGGGACGTCCGCCGCGACGGACTGCGGGCGGGGCCGCTGTTGACCGCCTACGCCGGGACCACGGCCCATGACACGGTGCAGCGTGGGGCCGACCTGATCGGGCTGGGCACCGACGCGGTCCGGGCCGTGCCGGTCGACGGTCACGACCGCGTCGACGTGGCGGCCATGCGCGCCATGGTCGCCGCCGACATCGCCGCGGGACACCGTCCCGTGTGCGTCGTCGGCAGTGCCGGGACCGTCGGAACGGGCGCGATCGACGACCTCGATGCGATCGCGGACCTGGCCGCCGAGTTCGACCTGTGGTTCCACGTCGACGGGGCCGTGGGTGCAGTCGGTGCCCTGGCCGAGGACCTGCGTGGCCGCTTCCGCGGCCTCGAGCGCGCGGACTCGATCGGCCTCGACCCACACAAGTGGCTGTACGTGCCGATCGCCTGTGGGATGCTGTTGGTGCGCGACACCTCCGACCTCGAACGCAGCTTCCACGTGGACGCCACCTACACCGTGGAGGACAAGGCCCGGATGCGGTCCGGGATCGACACCTACACCCGCTCGCCCTTCTTCACCCGCCACGCCGCGGTGCTCAAGCTGTGGTGGTCGTTGCGGGCGCACGGGTGGGACGCCTACGAACGCCGACTGGTGCCGGACTGCGTCCTGGCGCGCTACCTCCACGACCTCGCGGTGGCGCATCCCCGGCTGGAGGCGACCAACGACCCCGAACTGATGATCGCGACGTTCCGCTACGTCCCCGACGCTCCGGGCTGGGACGACGCGGCCGTGGACGACCTCAACCAACGGATCATGGAGCGCCTCCAGTACTCCGGCCGTGTCTACCCCAGCAACGCGATCGTCGACGGTCGGTTCGTGCTGCGAGCCTGCATCGTCAACTTCCGCACCGAGGCCCCCGACATCGAGGCCCTCATCGACCTCACCGTCAGACACGGTGACGACCTGGCCGCCTGAGCCGGAGTTGCGAGCGCAGCGAGCACACTCCAACGTGCCCGCACATCGCCGCCGCCGCAGGACAGTCGCACCCGACGGGCACGCGGGAGTTGCGAGCGCAGCGAGCACACTCCAACGTGCCCGCACATCGCCGCCGCCGCAGGACAGTCGCACCCGACGGGCACGCGGTGACGACGGGACCGGCGCAGGCGGGCGAGGGGGCGGGGATACCGTGACGGGCATGACGACACCCACCGGTTCACCGTCCGCGACGACCCCCGGTGCCACCGGCGCCGGGCGCATCCCACCCGACCTGCCGGCCACGCTCGGTGCCCTACGTGCCAGTGGCTGGGAAGACCGCACGGTCATGGAGGAACTGCGCGCCAACCTGGTCGCGCGCCTGCGAGACGACCGGCCGCTGGTCGCCGACGTCGTCGGGTTCGCCGACTCGGTCCTGCCCGACCTCGAGCGCGCGCTGCTCGCCGGACACGACCTGATCCTGCTGGGTGAGCGTGGCCAGGCCAAGACCCGGATCGTGCGACGCCTGGTCGAGTTGCTGGACGAGTGGATGCCGGTCGTCGCCGGGTGCGAACTGCACTCGTCGCCGGACCGCCCGCTGACGCCACACGCGCGCACGCTGCTGGCCGACCACGGTGACGACACCCCGATCGAGTGGGTCCACCGCGAGGCGCGTTTCAACGAGAAGCTCGCCACGCCGGACACCGCCGTCGCCGACCTGATCGGCGACGTCGACCCCATCAAGGTCGCCGAAGGGCGCCACCTGTCCGACGAGGGCACCATCCACTTCGGCCTGCTGCCCCGGACCAACCGCGGGCTGTTCTCGATGAACGAGTTGCCGGACCTGCCGGAACGCATCCAGGTCTCCCTGCTGAACGTCCTCGAGGAACGAGACGTCCAGATCCGGGGGTATCCGGTGCGGTTGGATCTCGACGTCGTCCTGGTCGCCACGGCCAACCCCGACGACTACACCAACCGGGGCCGGATCATCTCTCCGCTCAAGGACCGCTTCGGGTCCCAGGTCCGCACGCACTACCCCACCACGATCGCCGACGAGGTGGCGATCGTTCGCCAGGAGGCCTCGCCGCCGCCGACCGGCATCCCCGTCCTCGTGCCCGACTTCATGGACGAGGTCGTCGCACGACTCACCCACCAACTGCGTGCAAGCGACGAGGTGAACCAACGCTCGGGCGTGTCCGTGCGGTTCACGATCGGTGCCCACGAGACCATGGTCGCCGGCGCGGTCCGACGCGCCGTTCGCCTGGGCGAGTCCACGGCCGTCCCCCGCATCGCCGACGTGTGGCCGCTGGTCTCCAGCGCCCAGGGACGGATCGAGTTCGACACGCTGGACGAGGGCCGCGAGGAGGACATCGTCGCGATGGCGCTTCGGCGCGCGATCCTCGAGACGTGGCGCGCCCACCTCACCGGGGTCGACGTGCACTGGTTGCTGGAGCGTTTCGACGACGAGGACCTGGAGGTGGTGACGGGGGCGCTGGTCGGCGCCCGCGACCTGCTGGACCAGGTCGTGGGCGATGCCCGACCCGACGGACTGGTCGACGCCATGAGTGCCCTGGGCGTCTCCGCGGAGGACCCGGGCGCCGCGGCATCGGTGCTCGAACTGTTGCTGGAGGGGCTCCACCTGGGCCGACGCCTGAGCAAGGACGTCGACGGCGACTCGTACTTCACCGCATGAGCGACGGACCCGGCGTCCCCGACGACGACCCGGCGGAGCAGCCGGATCCCGGCGGCGAGCACGAGGTCGACGGGCCTGGCGCACCAACCGAGGGCCCCGGGCGCGCCGCTCCACCTCCGTTGGCCGCGCGGCACCGGTACCACGCCTTCGACGGCCAGGACCCGTTCGCGGGCCGAGTCGACGTCCGTGACGTGCTGGACCGGATCGGCGACGACCTGCTGCAGGGATTCACGGGGCGGGAGTCACTGCAGCGGCTCCTCGACGAAGGTTTCGGCGACGTCCGCGGCCTCGACGAGATGCGACGTCGACTGGCCCAGCGACGCCGCGACGCCGAACAGACCACGGCCGGGAAGATGCTGTCGGACCTCTCCCGCGAACTCGACGAGATCATCGACCTCGAGCGCGACGCCCGCAACGCCGACGACGATCCGCTGGCGGCGATGGAGATGGACCTGTTGCCCCCCGATCCCGCCGGACGCATGGCGGCGTTGTCCCAGCAGGACTTCCAGTCCCCCGAGGCCGGCCAACGCTTCCAGGACCTCAAGGACCAGCTCACCAAGGACCTGCTCGATGCGCAGATGGCGCAACTGTCGGCCGGCATCGCGTCCGTGACGCCGGAGGACCTCGCCCGGACACGCGAGATGCTGGCCGACCTCAACGAGCTCATCGCCCAGCGGGAACGCGGCGAGGAGCCCGACCTGCCCGCCTTCTACGACAAGCACGGCGACTTCTTCCCCGAGCAGCCCGACACGCTGGACGAACTGCTGGCGCTGCTGGCCGAGCGCATGGCCGCGATGTCGCGGTTGCTGGCCTCGTTGCCGCCGGAGCAGCGGCGCCAGCTGATGGAACTCCAGCGGCAGGTGCTCGACGACCCCGACCTGCAACTGCAGATGATGCAGCTCGAGGACGCACTGCGTGACCTGGCACCGAACCTGCCGTGGGACAGCGGTGACCTCCGTGGCATGCCGGCCGACGAGTGGGACCCCTTCGCCGACGGCATGGGCAGCCTGTCCGACGCCGTCGACCAGGCGGAACGGCTGGGCCAGCTCGAACAACTGGAGGAGGCGGTCGCGGGCCACCATCCCGGGGCGACGCTCGACGACATCGACGAGGAGGCGCTGCGGCGCGAACTCGGGGACACCGCGGTCGAGGACCTGCGTCGACTCAAGGAGGTCGAACGCGCGCTGGAGGAGTCCGGCGCCATGCGGACTCGGGGCGGTCAGCTCCAACTGACGCCGCGTGGTGCCCGGCTGCTGGGCGAGCAGGCGCTGACCGACCTCCTGCAACGGGTGCGGCGCGAACCGGCCCGGCGCACCGTCGGCGCCGATCCGGAGCCGACCGGTGGCACCCGGCCGTGGGCGTTCGGTGACCGCGAGCCGATCGCGACCACGCGCACGGTCCACAATGCGGTGCTGCGGACAGCGGCCGCCGGCTCGTCGGGGCCGATCCGTCTCCACCCCGACGACATCGAGGTCGAAGAACAGGAAGTGCGTCCCCGCACGGCGACGGCCCTGCTGCTCGACCTGTCGTGGTCGATGCCGCTGCAGGGCCACCTGGTGCCTGCCAAGCGGATGGCGCTGGCACTGCACGCGCTGATCACCGGCAAGCACCGGCAGGACTCGCTGCACCTGGTGGGCTTCTCGGACTACGCCCGACGGCTCCAGCCCGCCGACCTGTCCGCGACCGGCTTCGAGCGGATCTACGGCACCAACATGCAGCACGCGTTCCTCCTGGCGAGGCGGCTGCTGCTGGACGACCCCCGGCCGGTCAAGCAGGTCATCATGGTGACCGACGGCGAGCCCACCGCCCACCTGGTGAACGGCCGCTCGATGTTCAACTGGCCGCCCGTCCCCGAAACCCTGGAGGCGACCCTGCGGGAAGCCACCCGCCTGGCCCGGTCCGACATCTCGCTGGACGTCTTCCTGCTGGAGGACGCCCACGGGCTGGTCGCCTTCGCCGAACGCCTCGCCGGGATCACCGGCGGCTCGGTCACCCAGATGCAGGGCGAGGCGCTGGG
>JAGXFT010000056.1 GCA_024637135.1 Nitriliruptorales bacterium
CACCGGTGACCACGCCGAGCACCACATCAACCAGCGGCCTCGCGACGTCCCGATGCGCACGGCGATCGGCTTCGGCTCGCTGACGTTCCTGTTGGCGATCTGGGTGTCGGGGTCCAACGACATCGTCGCGGCCGCGACCGGGACCCCGTTGGACACGCTGACGACGGTGCTGCGCGTCGTCGCCGTGGTCGCCCCGGTGCTGGTGGCGCTCATCACCCACCGGATCGCGACCCGCCTGAACGAACCGCTGGAACCCGCGCCGACGCCCAACACGAAGGCAGCCGAGTCGGCGTGACCACCTTCCATGCGTGGCTGGGAGCCACGCTGGTGGCCGCCTTCGCGGTGCTGACCATCGGTGGCATCGTGCTGCGGTTGGCCGGACGCGACGAGGCCCCCACGGTCTTCTGGGGACTGCAGCACTGGACCGAGAACCTGCTGCTGTTCCAGACCGTCGTCGGCGTGGTGTTCCTGCTCCTGGGACGCCGTGTCACGGACGTCGACCTGGCGTTCCTGCACTACTTCTACGGATCGCTGTTCCCGTTGGTCGCGATGGTCGGGGGCCGGATCGCGGCCATGCGACGCGACCACCACGACTACGTCGGGCTCACCTGGGGTGCGTTCTTCGCCTTCGGGCTGACCCTGCGCGCCTTGCAGACCGGGTGCGCCGGCGTGCTCACGCTCGTGTGCCTGACCTGATGGAACCCCGGTCGGCCGGGCGAGGTGTCGTCGATGGACGCGACCCCCAAGGCCGCGTCAGGCGATCTCGGCGAGGGCGTCCCGCACGCCTTCTGGGTCCTCGCTGACGACGACCAGGCGGTTGTCGTTGGCGAAGTAGGCCTGCTCGATGTTGATGCCGGCATCGTGGATCCGGCGGGTGGCAGCGGCCAGTGAGCCCGGCTCGTTGCTGAGTTGTGCGATCGCGACGTTGCGAGCCGCGTGCACCGCGAGGCCCTTGGCCTCCAACACCTCCACGCCGGCCACGTCGTCGTCCACCAACAGGTGCACGACGCTGCGACCACCGCCGGTGAACGCGCTGCAGGCTTCGATGTTGACGCCCGCCTCGGCGAGGGTCTCAGCGATCTCGGCCAGCACGCCGGGGCGATCGTCGGGGGTGACCACGAGGTCCTTGCGCATGGTGTGTGCCTCCTGGGCCGGTGACGGGTGACACCCGCACGGCAGGGATCGGGAACAGCGGACGGTCGACCGGCCCGCGTGGTGCAGGCGGTCCGACCTGCCCTCAGGCTAGGTGTGCCGGGACCGCGGCGCTCCCGGTCGCCGGGCCGGCCCCATGGACGCGCACTCGGACGACGCTGGTACACTTTCCGGCCGCGCTCATGGCGCACTTTCCGGGGTAGCTCAGCTGGCAGAGCACTCGACTGTTAATCGAGTTGTCGTGGGTTCGATCCCCACCCCCGGAGCCACCACCCGACCCCGGACCGACCACGGTCCGGGGTCGCATGCATGCGATCGCGTGAGTCCGCCGCGCGGCCGACGGCGGCCGCCGATGCCTCCGGCTCTGCGGATCACACCGGCGGCCATGCCCGCAGTTGGGCGTCCACCCGAGCGGCGAGGTCGCGCCCACTGGTGCGGATCGTGGCCTGCACGTCTCGCGGCCCCGGCGCCCGGGCCCAGGCCACGACGCTGACCCGGTCCGGGGTCAGGTCGAGCCGGTCGGCCCAGGCGCGCGCGACCAGGTCCGCGGTCGCCCGGTCCGCGACCTGCAGGATCACGCGGACCTGTCCCGGCGTGACACCGTGGTGACGACGCAACCAGGCCACCAGGGCCGCCCCCACGCCGATCCTGGTCGTCGTGGCGACGACGGCTCCCGGTTCGACCGTGCCGATGGCGGCCAGCAGGGCCAACCCCTGCACGTCCGCGGGCACCACCTCGGCGGCCGACGCCGGTCCGTCGACGACGTTCGACGGTCCGCCGACCGACCCCACGACGGCCGGCACGGCCGGATCGGTCAGCCACACGCGCACCACGGTCGGGTCGAGGTCGAGTTCGGCCGCGATGTCGTCGACGGACGTGCCGGACCGCGACAGCGCGCGGACCCTGGCCTCCCGCCAGGTGCCACCGTGGTCCAGGTCGGCCACCAGGCGGCGGTCCTGGTCACGCGGATCCCCCGCCGACGGTCCGACGGCGGTCGGGGTGTCCCCAGCCGCCTGGTCCTCGTGGTCGCGGCCGCCCCGGCCGCGTCCCCGCACCAGGCGCAGCGCCGGCGTGGCAGGGTCCACGACCCGGCGGCCCCGCACGGTCAGCGTGAACGGGACCGGTTCGTCCAGGGACGGATCGTCGAGGTCGAACAGGTTGGGCTGGGCCGGGCCGGCAGGGACGCTGGCCGGGGCGTCGGGTGGTGCCATGGGGAACCTCCGCGTGCATCGGCGACCCGCGGCGTGGCGCGGGCGCGACCGCCTCCGGTCGCAGTCAGGACCGTACGACTCGCCTGTGACACGGCCCCCGACGCGACGCCCCCCGGGAAACCCCGACGCGACCACCCGGTGGGAGCGACCGGCGAGCGGCCGGCCACCCACGCCGTCACCTGGCCGACGACTCGCGCAACTGTCGTCGGCGCTGCTCCAGCGCGAAGCGTTCGGCATTCAGGGCCCGGAACCCGTCGGGGTCGGTCATCGCGTTGACCTCGGCCAGGCGCTGGTCGATGTCGGCGACCTGGAGCGCCAGTGCCCGTTCGCGCAGCGCGCGCACCTCCCCCGCGGCGGTGTCCGGCGTGTCGGGGGGATCGGCCACCTCCAGGGCCACGGACCGGACCAGGCTGCGGATGTCGTCGTCGGGAGCCGCGGCCAACACGTCCTCCAACGGGACCCCGGGACCCCCGCCGGCCTCGATGGCCGCGTGGAGTTGCCGTGCGCGGGGATGGGTGAAGTCGGCATCGGTCAGTTCCCACCACTCCTCCGGCAACCACTCCGGGTGCTGCAGGACCGCACGCAGGACACGCCGTTCGAGCGCCGCCTCGGGGGTGGCGCGCGGTGCCAGTCGTCCGCCCTGTCCCCCACCACGGCGACGCACGGCGACCCCCGCGGCCACCCCGTCGTGGCGATCCAACGTGACGCCCAGTCGCTGGGCGGTGCTGGTCACCCACTGGACCGACACCCCGATCGGGTCGGCGATCCGGGTCCGCGCCCACACCCGCCGCAGGTCGGGGTCCGGCTCGTCGCCCAGCCGGGCCACGGCCGCACGCAGGGCGGCGGCACGGCCCTCGTCGGTGGACAGGTCGGCTCGGGCCACCTCCGCGTCCACCAGGAACCCCGTGACCGGCTCGGCCGCGGTCACGGCGGCGTGTAGCGCCTCGGCCCCGCGCGTCTGGACCAGGTCGGCGGGGTCGGTGCCCTCGTCCAGTCCCAGGACCCGCAGTTGGAAGCGTTGTCCGGGTGCCTCGGCGTCGACCGAAGCGGCCTCGCTGGCGGCTCGCTCGGCGGCCTTCACGCCCGCCTCGTCGTTGTCGAAGGCCAGTACCACCTTGTTGACGTAGCGGGCGAGCACGCGGAAGTGCTCGGCGCCCACGGCCGTCCCGCAGGTCGCCACCGCATTGGTGATGCCGGCCTGGTGCAGGGCCATCACGTCGGTGTAGCCCTCGCACACCAGCACCTCACCACCGGCCGCCATGCCCGTGCGGGACTCCGACAACCCGTAGAGCACCTTGGCCTTGTGGTACAGCGGCGTCTCCGGGGAGTTGTAGTACTTGGGCGGGTCGAAGTCGCCGTAGTCCAGCCCGGGCAGGACTCGGCCGCCGAACCCGATCGGGTCACCGCCGGCATCGCGCACCGGGAAGATGAGCCGTCCGCGGAACCGATCGCGCAGGCCGCCACGCTTGTTGTCGACCGACAACCCGACCCGGATGAGTTCGCGTCGGTCGAAGCCCTCGGTCACCAGCAGTCGCGAGAGTCGTTCCCAGTCGTTGGGCGCATAGCCCAGCGAGAAGGCCTCCGCGTCCTCGTCGCCGAACCCCCGGTCGTGGAGGTACTCGCGGGCGACCGCGCCCTCGTCGGACGCCAACCGCTCGACGAAGAACGCCAGCGCGCGCTGGTTGATCTCGACCAGCCGCGACCGCTCCCCCAGCGCCCGCCGCTGGCCCGGCGACAGGTCCTCGTAGTGCAGTTCGTACCCGGTCCGACGCGCAAGTTGCTCGACCGCCTCGGTGAAGTCGAGCCCCCCGACCTTCTGCAGGAAGCTGTAGACGTCGCCGCCCTCACCGCACCCGAAGCAGTGGTAGTAGCCCTTGACCGGGTCGACGGTGAAGGACGGCGTCTTCTCGGTGTGGAACGGGCACAGGCCCTTCAGTCGCGTGCCGGCCTTCTTCAGGTCGGTGTGGTCGGCGATGACCGACGCGATGTCCGCGCGCTCCTTGAGCGCCTGGACGTCCTCCTTGCGGATGCGCCCGGCCACGTCAGCGCACCGCCGGGGTCACGACCG
Source organism: Nitriliruptorales bacterium (assembly GCA_024637135.1). Lineage (GTDB taxonomy): Bacteria > Actinomycetota > Nitriliruptoria > Nitriliruptorales > Nitriliruptoraceae > Salsipaludibacter. Next base: position 4,432 of record JAGXFT010000056.1, read on the forward strand.
GTCGACGACCGAGTCGTCCCAGTCCGGGTCGAGGTCGTGGAGGAAGTGGCCGATCCGTTCGACCTCGTCGGTCTCGCCCAGGGCGGCGGCGGCGCTGCGGAGCGCGGTCAGGCAGCGCAGGAACCCCCGGTTGGACGGGTGCTCCCAGCGGCAGTACCCGGTGCCACCCCACCCAGCCGCACGCAGGGCGTCGAGCCCGCGGTGGTAGCCGACACGGGCGTAGGCGTAGCACTCGACGTCGTCGCGGGCCACCTCGGCCAGGCGACCCCATGCCTCGAGGAATGCCGGGTCGGCGGCCACCAGCGCGGACAGCGCCTCGCGCTCGGCCTCCGGATCGTCGCTGAACAGGGCGGACTCCAGGGCGTCCTTGAGGTCCGCGGCCACGACCGGCAGGACCACGTCCGCTCGGTCGGCCAGGGGAAGTTCGGTCACGTGAGGCTCCGGGGAAACGAGTACGGGAAAGGCTATCGGCCTCCCCCTCGCACCGCGGTTGCCGTCGCACGTGCCGGATAGGGTCGCCCATCCCCCCGATGACCGAGGAACCACGTGACCGCCGCACTGCGACACCGTGTGGACCTGTCCGGGCGCAACCAGCACCTGGTCCGGTTGACCATGTCCATCCCCGACGACGTCCCCGGCCCAGTCCGGCTGGTGATGCCGACGTGGACACCGGGGTCCTACGTGATGCGCGACTACGTCCACCATGTCCAGCAACTGGAGGTGCTGGACGCCGATGGCCACCACCTGGACGTCGAGCCCGAGGGCCACACCGCCTGGGTCGTGGACCACGCGGGTCCGCTGGAGGTCCGCTGGGAGCTCTACGCCAACGACCTGACGGTCCGGACCAACCACGTGGACGACCACCACGCCCTGCTGGTCTCCCCGGCGACCTTCCTCGGCGTCGAGGGCTGCCGGGACCGCGAGCACCGGGTCTCCTTCGGTGACGGCGACGTCGTGCACGGGATGCTGCCGCGCGTCGGTGACGAGTTCGTGGCGGCCACCCTCGACCTGCTGGTCGACAGTGCCTTCGAGGTCGAGGGCGACGACCCGTTCCCGGTGGTGGAACGCATCGTCGATGGGATCCCGCACCGATTCGTGTGGTCCGGCCACGGTCCCGGCCCCGACCCCGACGCCCTCGGCGACGCGATGGAGGCGATCGCGGCCGCCACGCGCGACCTGTTGGCCGACGACCTGCCGATGGACGACTACACCTTCCTGTGCGCGTCGTGGGACAGCGGGCGCGGCGGCGGCCTCGAGCACAGGGACGGCGCCACCCTGCTGATGCCGTCCACGGCGCTGGCGACCCCGGACGGCCGCGCCCGGTTGCAGTCGCTGCTGGTGCACGAGTACCTGCACCTCGCGAACGTCAAGCGGGTCATGCCCGCGGAACTCGTCCGGCCCAGCCTCACCGACCACGTGCACACCACCTCGCTGTGGGTCGCCGAGGGCTGGACCTCGTGGTTCGAGGGCCCGTTGTGCACGCGCGCCGGCCTGTGGGACGTGGACCGACTTCTGGCCGACCTCGCGCGTCGCGTCGACGGGGTCCGCACCCGCCCCGGTGCCCGGTTGCAGTCGGTCGCCGAGGCGTCGTGGACGGCCTGGACCAAGGCCTACGTCTTCGACGAGAACAGCACCAACGCCGGGACCGACTACTACCGCCACGGGTCGGTCGTCGCGTGGTGCCTCGACCTGCTGGTGCGGCGGCGCCGTCCCGAGTCCGGCGGCCTCGACGACGCCTTCCGGTTGCTGTGGCGGACCTTCGGGGACACGTCGGACCGGCCCCCGACCAGCGGGTACACACCTGCCGACGTCCTGGACGCCGTGTCGGAGGCCGCCGGGACCGACCTCACCTGGTTCTTCGACGAGTACGTCACCGGCCGCGCCTTCCCCCCGATCGAGGACCTCGTCGGCGTCGTCGGGCTGCAACTCGACGTCGAGGTGGGCGACGACACACCGCCACGCCTGGGCGCGTCCACCAGCAACGACGACCAGGGTGTCACCCTGGACGCGGTCGAACGGTGGGGACCCGCCTGGGACGCCGGGCTGACCGGTGGTGACCGGCTGCTTGCGCTGGACGGGATCCGGGTCGAGTCCGGCAAGCTCGACCAGGCACTGCGCGCCCACCGGCCCGGTGACGAGGTCGAGGTGGCGGTCTTCTCGGGTCCCCGGCTGTTGCGTCGCCGTGTCACCCTGGGCGAGCCGCGGGGCCGCACACGACTGCGCCCGGTCGCCGATCCCGACGACCGCCAGCGCACCGCGTTCCGCCACTGGACCGGCCACGACCTCCCCGAGCGATGAGTCGCGGGCCGAGACCCCGACTGGCGGCTCGTCGACCCGCGATCCCGGCCGTCGCCGTGCGGACCGCGGCGAGGTCGGTCAGCCCGACCGCGACGGCGCGGCGGTCACCGCCCACCACCGCAGTCCGACGGCCATGACCAGGAAGGCCGCGGACAGGACCACGATGACCAGCCGTGGTCCGACCAGGTCGACGACCAGGCCGGCAGCCAGCGCACCCACCACCTGCCCGGCCGCCAGCAACGTCCCCAGTCCGCCGTAGGTGCGCCCCAGCAGCCGTTGGGGCGTCCGTGCCACCATGCGGGCGTCCATCACCACCTCCAGCGGGCCCAGCGCGATCCCCCACGCCAGCCACGACAGGGTCAGCATGCGCCAGTCGGACCCGATCACCCCCGCCAGGCAGACCACGCCGACCACGGCGAACGTGCGCCACGCCAGCACCGGGACCGACACCCGCCACGCGATCATGCCGGCCACCAACAGGCCCGCGATCGCGCCCGCGGAGTACCCGGCGAGCGCGAACCCGTAGGCACCGTCGGGGGCGCCCGGCAACCCGTCCAGCCACACGACGGCCACGGTGAGCAGCGACGCGACCAGTCCCGACATGGCCATCTCGGCGACCGCGGTGACCCGCAGGTCGACGTGGCTGGCGAGGTGCGCGATGCCCTCGCGCCCGTCCTCCAGGCTGACGCGGACCGCCCGGCCCGCCGCCTGCCACCAGTCGCCCCGGGGTGCCACACGGGGCGGGCGGCTGCCGCGTGCCGATGGCTCACCCGGCGGCAGCACGACCAACGCGACCACGAACGTGGCGAGGTCGGTCGCGATCGCCGCGGGCACGCCCACCGTCCCCACCAGTGCACCACCGGCGGCGAGCCCCACGACGCCCGACATCGCCCGGGAGAGCTTGCGGATGGTGGCCACCTGCTGGACGGCATCCCCGGCCCGGGCACGGATCGCGGCCTCCGCCGACGGGTTGTCGATCGACCCGACGAGGTTGGCCGCGACCAGGCAGGACACGACCACCACGTCGGACCCGATCACCAGTGCCGTGCCCAACAGCAGCGCGCGCACCACGAAGGTGGCACGGAGCAGGCGATGTCGGTCGACCCGGTCGGCCAGCAGCCCCCCGAGCGGTCGGCCGACCACGGTCGCGCCCCGGACCACCGCGAACGTCAGCCCCGTGGCCAACCCGGAGCGCGTCGTGGCGTAGACGACCAGCGGGAGCACGACCAGCGAGATCCCGTCGCCCAGTTCGTTGACCAGGAACGCGATCGTGAGCCGACGCAGGGTGGGGGCCCGCAGCGGGGCCACGAGCACCGCCAGCCGCCCCCGCACCCCGACCCCGACGTCGTGACGCTCCGAGGAACCGCCGTTGCGGCCGTCGTCCGGCACGTGGCGTCCTCCTGGATCGGTCGGATCCGCCACCCGTGATCGAGAACTCGTCGGGGCTCCGGTCGGGGATCCGGTCGCTGCCGTGCCGTCACCGACCCGGGGCCCGGGTCAGTCGGGAATGCCCTCGTAGTACTCGGTGCCGAGGTGGGTGATGGTGTCCTCGCCCATCAGGTGGCGCAGGGTGTTCTTGAGCTTGGTGAGCTGGATGGACAGGTCGTGTTCCGGGTACAGGCCGGGGGCGACCTGCGGGTCCTTGAAGTAGAACGACAGCCACTCCTGGATGCCCGACATCCCGACCCGCTGCGCCAGGTCCAGGAACAGCACCAGGTCCAGCGCCAACGGGGCGGCCAGGATCGAGTCCTTGCACAGGAAGTCGACCTTCAACTGCATGTCGTAGCCCAGCCAGCCGAACAGGTCGATGTTGTCCCAGCCCTCCTTGTCGTCCCCCCGCGGCGGGTAGTAGTTGATCCGGACCTTGTGGTACATGTCCCCGTACAACGAGGGGTACTTCTCGGGCTGCAGGATGTGTTCCAGCACGCCGAGCTTGGACACCTCCTTGGACTTGAAGTTGTCCGGGTCGTCCAGCACGGCCCCGTCGCGGTTGCCCAGGATGTTGGACGAGAACCACCCACGCACGCCCAGCATGCGCGCCTTGAACATCGGCGCGAGCACGGTCTTGACCAGCGTCTGGCCGGTCTTGAAGTCCTTGCCGGCGATGGGCACGCCGTTGTCGGTCGCCAACTGCAACAGCGCGGGGATGTCCACGGTGAGGTTCGGCGCGCCGTTGGCGAACGGGACGCCCTCGGAGATCGCGGCCCAGGCATAGAGCATCGACGGGGCGATGGCCGGGTCGTCGTCGTCCATGGCCTGTTCGAAGGCCGCGATGTCGAGGTGGACCGCGGACGCCTGGATGTAGACCTCGGTCGAGGCGGCCCAGATCATGACCATCCGGTCCACGCCCTCGCGCTCGCGGAAGGCACGGATGTCGGCACGGATCGCCTCCGCCATCTCCCGCCGGGTGCCGGTCTTGACGTGCTCGCCGTCGAGGCGCTTGACGTAGTCGTGGTCGAACGCAGCCGGCTGGGGCTCGATGCCACGCAGGAAGTCCCCGATCGGCTCGACGTGGCGGTGGGCCTCCAGCACCCCGGCCTTGCTCGCCGAGACGTAGGCGTCGTCCGGGTAGGGGTCCCAGGCCGCGAACACCAGGTCGTCGAGGTCGGCCAGCGGCACGAAGTCCTTGACCAGCGGCGTGCGGTCGTCGGTGCGCTTGCCGAGACGGATCGTGCCCATCTGCGTCAGCGAGCCGAACGGCTCGGCGATGCCCTTGCGGGCGAGTTCGACGCCCGCCAGCAGGGTCGTGGTGACGGCGCCGAGGCCGACGCACAGGACGCCGAGGCGGCCATCGGGTGGGGCGACGGTGGCGGGGGTGGGAGACTCGGGCACGTGGGACTTTCGCAACGGGTTCGCAGCGCCCCACGGTAGCCGCCCGACAACCTCCGACCAGTCGCGACCGAGCAGGAGCCACCGGCACGGCCACCGGAGCGAGCCGTTGGGTTCGACCACCACCCCTCGCAGGCGGGAGGCACGGCCTATGTTCGACCGCACCGTCGGCGACCCGGGAGACTGCAATGGCCACCATCAGCACGATCGAGGGCATCGGCCCCGCGAAGGCCACGACGTTGCGTGCCGCGGGGGTCCGCACGGTCGAGGCCCTGCTGGACACCGCGGCCGACAAGAAGGGGCGGCGCGCGCTGGCCGAGGCCACCGGGCTGGACGAGGGTTCGATCCTGTCGTGGGTCAACTTCGCGGACCTGATGCGGATCTCGGGCGTCTCGCGCCAGTACTCCGAACTGCTCGAGGCGGCCGGGGTCGACACGGTGAAGGAACTCCGCCGCCGCAACGCCGACAACCTCGCCGCGTCCATGCTCGAGGCCAACAACCGGGGGCGCAACCGCCTGGTGAAGCGGCCGCCGTCGGCGAAGGTGGTGGCCGGCTGGGTGGCCCAGGCCAAAGATCTCCCCCCGGTCGTGACGCACTGACCTCGACGGAGCCGGCGATGGACGACGTCCCCACTCCACGCGACCTCCGCGGTGCCGCCGGCGTGGCGCGCACCCTGGCCTATGCCGCCGGCGCGGTCGGCGTGATCGCGGGCGTCATCCTGTACCGCGGCGGCGACGTCGCCTTCGCGATCGCGGTGTGGGTCCTGACCTTCGGGGTGGGTGCGCTGCTGATGATCGCCGCCTTCCTGCTGCTGGCACTGATGGGGATCCAGGCGCGGCTGGCGGCCATGGAGTCCGACCTGCGCGTGGTGCGCGGCCGACGCACTCCCGACCCCGAGCCAGGCATGGGTCCGAGGACCGGGGACGGGCCGGGCGACCACCCCAACCACTGGGGCTGACGCGGTCGGCGACACGCCGATCGGGCGCTGTGCGCACGATCGACCGGCACGCGCACAAGTGGCCGTTCGGCCCTGTCGTCAATCGAGAGACCACGACAGCATGGTCGTGCGGCGCCACGAGGTGACGACAGCCCCACACTGACGGGACGGTCGTCACTGCTGGCGATCGGCCTGTTGCCCTAGGCTGCAGCAGTTGTACCGACAATCGAAGAACCGGGGGGAACGATGTCGTCTCGCGATGCACAAGTACTGGCGCGGCACGTGGAGGGGCTGGAGGAGCTGCAGGAACTTCGGGGTGAGATGGACGCATCCACCGACGAGTTCTCACGCCGATTCGCGGCCATCTTCGCGGCCGCGATCCGCTTCTATCGGATCGAACAGGGCATGCGGGCCCTGCTCCTGACCGATCACGACCTGAACCAGTCCCACCGACGCCTGGCGGCCGCCACCGGCCTGGGACCACAGTTGCCGGTCCTCGAGGTCGGCGAATGGCTCGAGGGTCGCCGCCACGCCGGCGACGTGGCCGCCGACCTCGACACCACGGTCGCCGCCATGATGATCTGCGGGACGGCCAGCTACGCCGCCGCGCTGGAACTGACGGTGGCCGAGCCCATGGCCGAGGCGTCGTACGGGTCGCGCGCCCGCCTGGTGGGTGGCCTGCTGGCCGCACTGGGTGCGCATGACCTGACCGGGGCACTTGCGGTCGACTGATTCTGGCTGATGGGCCCTGGCGGGCTCCCTGCACGACCGCACCGCCCGTCGCGGGTGTCGGTCGCGGGTGCCCTGCTTGGATCAGGTGGCGATCGGACTGGGCGGGTCCCCGTGCGGCACGAAGCCCATGACGTCGCCGTAGAAGGCCAGTTCGGCCTGCAACCAGGTGACGATGTTCTCCGGACGCCGGAAGCCGTGGCCCTCACCCTCGAAGGTGAGGTAGCCGTACGGGATGCCGTTGCGACGGGCCGCGTCCACCATCACCTCTGCCTGTGCCGGCGGGACGACCCGGTCCGACAGCCCCTGGAGGATGAGCAGGGGCACGGCCAGGTTGTGTGCGTTGGTCACCGGTGATCGCTGCTCGTAGACGTCCGCATGCTCCGGCAGCCGCCCCACCATCGAGTCGAGGTAGCGCGATTCGAACTTGTGGGTGTGGGCAGCCAGGGCCGACAGGTCGGCGACGCCGAAGAAGGATGTCGCGCACGCGAACGGGTGCTCCCGACGTGTGGCCGCGGCCAGGGCCGTGAACCCACCCGCGCTGCCGCCACGGATCGCCATGCGGTCGCCGTCCACCCAGCCGCGTCGGGCCAGGTCCGCGGCCACCGCGATGGCGTCGTCGACCTCAATCTCGCCCCAGCGACCACGCATCGCCCGGCGGTAGGCCCGTCCGAACCCGCTCGAGCCCCGATAGTTGCAGTCGACCACGGCGACGCCGCGAGTGGTCCAGAACGCCTTCGCGGCCGTCAGCACCGGCGGGACGTGGGAGGTGGGACCTCCGTGCACGAAGACGACCAGCGGGGGCGGATCGTCCACCGGTCCGACCACGTCGGCATTGGCCGGGGGGTGGAAGAACGCATGGGTCCGGTCACCGTCGACGTCGACGGTGATCGCCACCACGTCGGCGACGTCACCCGCGCGTGTACTGATCGGCGGGATCTCGTCGATCGTGGTCACGCCGCCGTCCGCGGCCCGCAGGCGCACGGCCTGCCGGCCGTCCTGGTCGAGTTCGCTGGTCACCACGTCCATCCCGGTCGTGGCCGCCAGGTCGGGCTCGAGCGCAGCCACCACCCACACCGACTCGTTCGGGCCCGACACGGCCGTCCACGCCCCGTCCTCCACGATTCCCAGCCGCGGGTGGGCGTGGTCGACGCCCACGGACAGGATGGCGTCACCGACGACAGCGAGGCTGTGCCGACCCAGCGCCCAGCGCGGGTTGCCCAGGTCGATGTCGCCGTGGGTCAGGGTCTCGTCACCGCCGTCCGGCGCCCCCCGGTGGAGTTGCCAGTGACCGCTGCGGTCGTCGACCCAGACCAACCGGTGCCCCTGCCAGGCCCAGTCAGCCAGCGCGACGTCGCCGCCGCCGGCGACCTGCCGAACCTCCTCCAACGCCCCGTCGACCAGGCGACCCGCCCACAGCACGGTCGCGTCCCAGGGCATGTCCGGGTGCTCCCAGGTACTCCACGCCAACCAGCCGTCGGGGCCGACCGCGGGGTCGCCGACGAAGTCGTGGCCATCCACCAGGACGGACTGCGACCCGTCGTCGAGGTCGAGCAGGACCAGTTCGTTGACCACGTCGGCCGGGCCCCCGTCCTCGCGGTGGGTCTCGCGCACCACGACCATCCCCCCATCCGGCCCCCCGGCTCCGGTCGGGCGGCCGGCGGAGAACCGCACGCGCGACCCGGTCGGTGTGGTGATCGCGGTGGTCGTCCCGTCCGGACGGACGCGGTGCAGGCGCTGCTCACCGGCGTCCGCGACCACGACTAACTCGCCCGCGCCCATCAGGCCACCCTCGCCGTACTCGTGCACCCGGCTGCGCACGTCGAGGCCGGGGGCCACCGCCACGACCCCCCCGCCCGGTCGCCACCGATGCAGGCGGGACTGGCCGGTCTCGCGGTCGGTACGGGTGAACCACACCGCACCGGCGGCCACGAGCACCTCCTCGTGGCGGACCTCCGACCCGGCGATGTCGGCACCCGAGATCGGCGACGGCCAGGTGCCGTGGGGCAGCATGGCCACCATCAGACCTCCGATCGCTCGCGGCGCGGGGTCACCCTAGGGTCCCCCGGCGTCGCCCGAGGCCCGGTGGCGGTGACCGCGCGGCGACGTCAGGCCGGCTCGTCGACCACCATGCCGAAGCGGTCGAGGAACGCGAAGTACGTGGGCCAGGTCTTGGCCACGCAGCCCGGATCGTTGACGACCACGTCGCCCAGCAGCGCGAACGACATGGCCATGCGGTGGTCGCGGTAGGTGTCGATGGCGACCCCGGGGGTCGGTCGGTCCGGCGGCGTGATCGCGAGGCCGTCGTCGAACTCGGTGACCTGGGCACCCAGGCGTCGCAACTCGGTGGCGGCGGCCGCGATCCGATCGGTCTCGTGGTGGCGATGCACGGCCACCCCGCGGATCCGGGTCGGCCCGTCGGCGTGCACCGCCAGCGCCGCCAGTGTGAGCCCGGGATCGGGCATCGCGGTCAGGTCCACGTCCACGCCGCGAAGGCGCCCGGTCCCGACGACCCGGATGCCGTCCCCGGTGTGCTCGACGGTGGCACCCATCCGTGCCAGCACCGCCGGGAACGCGACGTCGCCCTGCAGCGACGACGACTCGAGCCCGGCGACGGTCACGTCGCCACCGTGCAACGCGGCCAACGCCCACGCGTAGGTGGCAGCCGAGGCGTCGGGTTCGATCGCCCACGACCGGGACGAGGGCACGCCGGGTGCCACCTCGATGACGTCCTCGTCGGCCCAGCGGGCGTCGCCGCCGAACGCCGTGACCGTCGCCAGTGTCATGTCGACGTAGGGGCGGGCCGGGGTCCCGGCGGTCAGCACGATCCGGGTCGGGGCCGTGGCCAGCAGCGCCGACAGGACCAACGCGGACACGATCTGGGACGACGCGGGCGCCTCCAGCACCACCTCGCCACCGGCCGGGCGGGACCCGATGATGGTCGCGGGCAGGAACCCGTCGACCCGCGACGACGTGATGGTGGCGCCCTGGTCGGCCAGGGCCCGGAACAACTGGGCCATCGGGCGCTCGCGCATCCGGGGTGAGCCGTCCAGCGTGGCCGTGACGGGCGAGGCGGCCACCACCGCGCCCAGGAACCGCGACACCGTGCCGGACGTGCCCACCTCGATCGGCTCGTCGGGACGCACCAGCGCGGTCAGCGGTCCCCCGACGCCGTCGACGTCCAGCACCGTGGCGTCCTGGGACGCCGCCACGCCGACGGCGCATCGGCGCAGGGCCGCCACCATCAACTGGGTGTCCTCGGCGTCCAGCGCGCCGGTCAGGCGTGAGCGCCCGTCGGCCAGGGCGGCCAACAGCAGGGCCCGATTGGTCAGTGACTTCGACCCCGGCACCGCGACGATCCCGGTCGGCGGCCGCGAGGGCGGCCGGATCGCCACGCGTGCCCGACCCAGCACCTCGGCGACGCCGGCGTCGGGGGCGACGGGGGCGCCCTCGGTCACCGGGGCAGGCGGGCGGCCAGGTACGCCACCAGGTCGTCGATGGCGACCCGGTCCTGTTCCATCGTGTCGCGGTCCCGGACGGTCACGGCGCGGTCGTCGATCGTGTCGAAGTCGACGGTGACGCAGAACGGGGTCCCGATCTCGTCGTGACGGCGGTAGCGGCGACCGATCGACTGGGTCTCGTCGTAGTCGGCCATCCACTCGACCTTGAGCAGGTCGAACACCTCGCGTGCCGTGGGCCGCAACTCGTCCTTCTTGGACAGCGGTAGCACGGCCACCTTGTACGGCGCCAGTCGCGGGTCCAACTTCAGGACGGTGCGCGCCTGCAGGTTGCCCTTCGCGTCGGGGACCTCCTCGACGGTGTAGGCGTCGATCAGGAACGCCAGGGTCGCCCGGGTGGCGCCGGCCGCCGGCTCGATCACGTAGGGCGTCCAACGCTCCTCGTTGGCCTGGTCGTAGTAGCTGAGGTCGGTACCGGAGGCCTCGCTGTGGGCGTTGAGGTCGAAGTCGGTCCGATTGGCGATGCCCTCGAGTTCGTTCCAGCCCAGCGACGAGTCCGCGAAGAAGTACTCGACGTCGACGGTCCGCTTGGCGTAGTGCGACAACTCGTCGTCGAGGTGTTCGCGGATGCGCAGGTTCTCGGGCCGGATGCCGAGGTCGGCGTACCAGGCCATGCGTTCGTCGATCCAGTACTGGTGCCAGTCCTCGTCGGTCCCGGGCTCGACGAAGAACTCCATCTCCATCTGCTCGAACTCGCGCGTCCGGAAGATGAAGTTGCCCGGCGTGATCTCGTTGCGGAACGACTTGCCCTGCTGGGCGATCCCGAACGGCGGCTTCTTGCGGCTGGCCCGCTGCACCGTCGTGAAGTCGACGAACATGCCCTGGGCGGTCTCGGGACGCATCCACACCACGGAGTTGTCGTCGGCCAGCGGCCCGGAGTGGGTCTTGAACATGAGGTTGAAGTTGCGCGCGTCCCCGAACTTCTGCTGGCCACAGTTGGGGCAGCTGAGCGTGCCCTCTCCCCGCTCGTCGCCGAACTGCTCCTCGCGCAGGTGGTCCTCGCGGAACCGGTTGTTGCAGTTGGCGCACTCGACCAGCGGGTCGGAGAAGTTGGCGAGGTGGCCGGACGCCTCCCACACCTGCGACGGGCCCAGGATCGCCTGCTCCATCCCCACCACGTCGTCGCGCAACTGGACCATCGTGCGCCACCACTGGCGCTTGACGTTCTCCTTGAGTTCCACGCCCAGCGGCCCATAGTCCCAGGTGGCGCGGACCCCGCCGTAGATCTCGGCGGTCGGGAAGATGATCCCGCGGCGCTTGCAGAGCTCGACGATCGTGGCCAACTCGGTGGTGTTGGTCGGTCCTGTCGTGGCATCGTCGTCGGTGCTGGCCGGGGTGGTCGCGGGGGTCTGGGAGGTCACGGTCGAGCCTTCGGCGATGGTGGCATCCCCGGCTGGCTGCCGACGATGTCGACCGGCGATCCTACCGTCGGACCGTCCGCACTCCCGCCGCGATGGCCGGTTCGACGGTCGGACCCGGACCACCCCTCGGGCACCGAACCCCCAACACCGAACCATTGGTGGTGGCCGCGACTCAGACCTGCGTGGTCCGGTGGTGCGGCAGGTGGTCTCGCAGGTGGGGCCACAGGAAGGCCAGCCCCACGGGCACCAGGTACAGCAGGTAGACCTCCAGCTGTTCCAGCGACGGTCGCGGGTCCCAGCCGAAGATGCCGGCCAGGAAGCGCCCGACCTGGGTCTGGATCGTGAGCCAGTCGAACTGGGTCACGTCGTAGACGGCCATGTCGAGGCTGCCGAGGTCACCGGTGGCCTGCAGCAGCTGGACCCCGCGTGCGGCCAGGCCCGCGGCGAACAGGATCAGCAGCAGCCCGGTGGTCGTGAAGAACACCCCCATCGGGATCCGCCGGCCGGTGGTGTGGACCACCCCGGCGATCGCGATCGCCACCGCCAGCCCCAGCACGGTGCCACCCACCAACGCCGCGGGGGTGGCCGAGGTCGCGGCGGCAACCAGGAACAGCGCGGTCTCGAGTCCCTCGCGCACCACCGCCGTGAACGTGACGGCGGCCAGGCCGAGCAGCGAGCCGGTCCCGACCGCGGCGACCGTGTCGGCCCGCAGGTCCGTCGTGAGCTGCCTCACGTGACGTCGCATCCAGAAGATCATCCACGTCAGCATCCCGGCGGCCACGAACGAGATCGCGGCGAAGGCCCGCCCCCGCGCCACGCCCTCCAGCCCCCCGGCCCAGGCGCGCAGTCCGATGCCGGCGAACAGGGACACCACCAGCGCCACGGCCACGCCCAGCCACACCGCCCGGCGGCTGTCGCGACCCTCGGGTCGCACCACGGCCAGCACGATCGACACGATCAGGGCCGCCTCGAACCCCTCACGCAGGGCGATCAGGAAGCTCTCGACCACGGGCACACCTCCGCCGCAACTAAGGTATGCCTAACCATACCACGAGGCGATGGGTGGTTGTCGACCCACGCCCGTGTGGCCTCCCCCGCGGCCCGACGATTCAGGCCGTGTCGGGCGCGCGCCAGCGTTGCCACGCCCAGCGGAGCACCAGCGCGACCATCCCCACCACCAGGGCGGTGTTGATCCACGACGCGATGCCCTCGACCCGCTGCCAACTGGAGCCCAGGGCATAGCCACCCATCACCAACGCGACGTTCCAGATCCCGCTGCCGAGGATCGTCAGCACCTGGAACCGGACCCGACCCATCCGTCGTGCACCGGCCGGGATCGACACCAGGCTGCGCACGACGGGCAGCAGGCGCCCCGTGAACACGGCAGTACGACCGTGTCGGTCGAACCACTCGACACCACGGTCGAGGTCGTCGGGGCTGACGAGCGGCATCCGACCGGCCACGGCGCGCAGTCGGTCGATGCCCAGCCGTCGACCGGCCTCGTACAACACCTGGGCCCCCACCGCCGAGCCAACCGTCGCAGCCACGATCGCCCACACCAACGACAGTCGGCCCTGGTTGGCGAGGAACCCCGCGAACGGCAGCACCACCTCGCTGGGGATCGGCGGCACGAGGTTCTCCAGCGCGACCAGCACCGCCACCCCCACCTCACCCAGCGAGGCGATGACGTCAGCCACCCAGCCCGCCAGGCCCGGCAGGTCGCCGGTCGTGGCGTCCGCCCCCAGCAACGGCGCGAGCATGGCGACGACGGCAGTGACCGGGGGTCCCGACGGACGCATCAGGCCGACGCCACGCGGTCCCCGAGCAGCAGGTGCGGCACGTCGCGCGACGTCGTCGCACGCCACGCCACGTATCCCCAGATCGCGAGCGACCCCAGCACGGCGATCAGGACCGCCCACAGGATCGCGGTCGTCACCGTGCCCTCGCGGAAGGCGATCCAGGCCCACACCGCCCCGAAGGCGAGGTACAGGTCGACAATGGTGACCCGGCCCCAGGCGAGGTCGAGCAGGGCGCCACCGTCGGCGGTGAAGTCGCCGGCGACGAAGCCGTACACGATGGTGGCCGCCATGGCCACGGCGGCCACGACGGCGACGGTGCGGAGGGTGGACATGGTGACCTCGAGGCGACCTCGGGAGCACGGGCGGGACCGCGTGCGCAGATGGACGACCGCCGAATCGAACGGACCCGGGGCCAGACGTGGTGCGCGGTCACGGTACGGCCGGCGCGGCCGCGGGCGATCGGCCGCTCGACGGCCCGACCCACCAGTCACCTAGGATGGGCTCTCGCCAGGACGCCGACCACCCGGGGAACCGCATGTCCGTCACCGCCCGCCAGGGTGCACCGCCCGAACTGCTCGAGGCCACGCGTTCAGAGGCGGCACTGCGCTCGTTCCTGCACGGCCTCGGCGGTGTCGACGCCGTGGGCCTGGAGACGCGGGTGGCGGGCCTGGCCACGCGCTCGATCAAGAAGGACGCCAAGTTGGCCGGCATCGACCTGGCCATCGCGATGGTCGACCTGACCACGCTCGAGGGCCAGGACACGCCCGGCAAGGTCCGTGCCCTGTGCGCCAAGGGCATCCATCCGGACCCCGGCGACGACGACTGCCCGTCCGTGGCCGCGATCTGCGTCTACCCCGACCTGGTCGCGACCGCCGTCGAGGCGCTGGGCGACAGCGGGGTCGGCGTGGCCGCGGTCGCCACGGCCTTCCCGGCCGGGCGTTCGTCGCTGGAGGTCAAGATCGCCGACACGACGCTGGCGGTCGAGGCCGGGGCGTCCGAGGTGGACATGGTCATCGACCGCGGCGCGTTCCTGTCCGGCCGCTACGGCCAGGTCTTCGACGAGATCGTGGCGGCCCGGGAGGCCAGCGGGAACGCCAAGCTCAAGGTCATCCTCGAGACCGGTGAACTGGCCACCTACGACAACGTGCGGCGAGCGTCGTGGCTGGCGCTGGCCGCCGGCGGGGACGTCATCAAGACCTCCACCGGCAAGGTGTCGCCCGCCGCCACGCGTCCGGTCACGGCCGTGCTGCTCCAGGCCGTGCGCGACTTCGCCCGCCTGACCGGCGAGGTCCGCGGGGTCAAGGCCGCGGGGGGGATCCGCACCAGCAAGGACGCGTTGCGCTACCTCGTGCTGGTGCAGGAGGTGGCCGGTCCCGGCTGGTTGACCCCGGACCTGTTCCGCTTCGGTGCGTCGAGCCTGCTCGACGACCTGTTGCTGCAGCGGACGAGCCAACGGACCGGCCGGTACCACTCGGCCGACTACCTCCCGATGGCCTGACCACCCCCCGGCCCGGCCCCACCTGCCGACCGTTCCTGCCAGGAGCCCCGCATGGCACGCACCGACCTCGACACGCCGACCTCCGTCACCGACCTGGTGACCCCGACGTGGGAGTACGCGCCCGCACCCCAGGCGACCGACGTGGTCTCGATCGCCGCCACCAACGACCTGTTCATCGGGGGCGACTGGGTGTCGACGCGTGACGGATCGACGACCGCCACCCTCAACCCGGCCACCGAGGAGCAGCTCGCGACCTACACCGTCGCCGGTCCGGCCGACGTCGACGCCGCGGTGGCGGCCGCGCGGACCGCGTTCGCGTCGTGGTCCCGGCTGCGACCCGCCACCCGGGGCGCCCACCTCTACCGCATCGCCCGGATCATGCAGGAGCGGGCCCGCGAGTTCGCCGTGCTGGAGTCACTGGACAACGGCAAGCCGATCCGGGAGTCCCGCGACGTGGACGTCCCGACGGCGGCCGCGCACTTCTTCTACCACGCGGGTTGGGCCGACAAGCTGGACTGGGCGGGCCTGGGACCGGGCCCGCGGCCACTGGGCGTCGCCGGCCAGGTCATCCCGTGGAACTTCCCGTTGTTGATGCTGGCATGGAAGATCGCGCCCGCGCTGGCCTGCGGCAACACCGTGGTGCTCAAGCCGGCCGAGACCACACCGCTCACGGCGCTGTTGTTCGCCGAGGTGTGCCAGCAGGCCGACCTTCCGCCGGGCGTGGTCAACATCGTGACCGGCGACGGGGACACCGGCGCACACCTGGTCAGCCACGACGGCGTCGACAAGGTCGCCTTCACCGGGTCGACGGCCGTCGGCAAGGCGATCGCCCGCCAGGTGGCTGGGTCGGACAAGAAGGTGACGCTCGAACTGGGTGGCAAGGCCGCCAACATCGTGTTCGACGACGCCGCGATGGACCAGGCGGTCGAGGGCATCGTCAACGGGATCTTCTTCAACCAGGGCCACGTGTGCTGTGCGGGCTCACGACTGCTGGTGCAGGAGAATGTCCACGAGGAAGTGGTCGACCGCCTGACCGAACGCCTGGGGACGCTCCGGCTGGGCGACCCGCTGGACAAGAACACCGACATCGGCGCGATCAACTCCTCGGACCAGTTGGGCCGCATCACCGACCTGGTGGCGGCCGGCGAGGCCGAGGGCGCGACAAAGTGGGAACTGGACTGTGCGCTGCCGACGAACGGGTTCTGGTTCCGCCCCACGGTGTTCACCGGGGTCGAGCAGAGCCACACGATCGCGACCGACGAGATCTTCGGACCGGTCCTGAGCGTGCTGACCTTCCGCACCCCCGACGAGGCCGTCGCCAAGGCCAACAACACGCCCTACGGGCTGTCCGCCGGCGTGTGGACCGAGAAGGGGTCGCGGATCCTCGAGATGGCCGGCCGCCTGCGGGCCGGGGTCGTGTGGGCCAACACCTTCAACCGGTTCGACCCGACCTCCCCGTTCGGGGGCTACAAGGAATCCGGCTACGGCCGCGAGGGCGGCCGCCACGGACTGTCCGCCTACCTCAAACCCGCCGCCTGACCCAAGCATCAACCGCGCAGAACGAGCGACGACCAGAGGACCGACCACGATGGCACGACTCGACGTTCGCAAGACCTGGAAGCTGTGGATCGGCGGGGCCTTCCCGCGCTCGGAATCGGGGCGCACCTGGGAGGTCACCGCGGCGGACGGCTCCGACGAGGTCGCCAACGTGTCGATGGCATCGCGCAAGGACACCCGTGACGCGGTCGTCGCGGCGCGCAAGGCCGTGGGCCCGTGGTCGGGTGCGACCGCCTACAACCGCGGCCAGATCCTGTACCGGGCGGCCGAGATGCTCGAATCGCGGCGGGACACCTTCGTGGACGAGGTCCGCTTCGCCACCGGGGCGACCGCCCGGGCCGCCGCCGACGAGGTGGACGCCGCGATCGATCGCTGGGTCCACGTCGCGGGCTGGTCGGACAAGCTGGCCGCCATCGACGGGTCCGCCAACCCCGTGGCCGGGCCGTACTTCGACTTCACCCTGCCCGAACCGACCGGCGTCGTGGGCGTGCTGGCCCCGCAGGACTCGGCGCTGCTCGGGTTGGTCACGGTCGTCGCGCGGGCCATCGTGACCGGCAACACGTGTGTCGTGGTCGCGTCTGCGCAGGCCCCGACCGTTGCCATCAGCCTGGCCGAGGTGCTGGCCACCTCCGACCTCCCGGCCGGGGTCGTCAACGTGCTGACCGGCTTCGCAGACGAACTCGGTCCGATCCTGGCCAGCCACATGGACGTGAACGCGATCGACCTGGCCGGGGCCGGCGACGACTGGGCCGCCCTCGAGGCCGCCGCGGCCGACAACCTCAAGCGAGTCCTGCGCCCCGCTGCCACCGACTGGGGCCTCGACCCGGTGCCGGCCCAGATGCTCGCCCTGACCGAGTCCAAGACCGTCTGGCACCCCCGCGGCATGTAGGCCTGGCGCCCTCGACGTCGGGTGTCGCGTGAGAACGAGCCGCCAGGCGAGTCCTCAAACCTGACCGAGGAACGAGGTCAGGCGGTGACGGGTGTCGCGTGAGAACGAGCCGCCAAGCGAGTCCTCAAACCTGACCGAGGAACGAGGTCAGGCGGTGACGTGGTCGACGGCGCCACCGAAACGGCGGTCGCGGCCCTGGTAGGCGGCGATCGCCTCGGCGAGGTGGTGGCGGTCGAAGTCGGGCCACATCGTCGGGGTGAAGACCAGTTCGGCATAGGCGGCCTGCCACAGCAGGAAGTTGGAGATCCGCTGCTCGCCGGACGTCCGCACCAGCAGGTCCACCGGGGGCATCGTGGGGTCGTGGAGGCGGTCGGCCAGCGCCTGTTCGTCCACCCGGTCGAGCCGGCCGGCGGCGACGTCACGGGCGGCCGCGTCGGCGGCGGCCGCGATCTCGGCCTGGGCGCCGTAGTTGAACGCGATCGTCAACCGCAGGCCGGTGTTGGTGCCGGTGAGGTCCTCGGTGCGTTCGATGTGGCGAACCAGGCGCTTGGGGACCGGCCGGCCTCGACCACCGATGAACCGGACCCGCACGTTCTGGTCGTGCAGTTCGTCGGCCCGGCTGGTCAGCAACGTCTCGTTGAAGCCCAGCAGGAACCGGACCTCCTCGGGTGGGCGTCGCCAGTTCTCGGTCGAGAACGCGTACACGGTGAGGTGGCTGAGCCCGAGGTGGTCCGCCCCGGTGACGGTGTCGAACAACGCCTGTTCCCCGGCCTCGTGACCAGCCTGGCGTCGCTGGCCACGCTGGTTCGCCCAGCGGCCGTTGCCATCCATGATCAGGGCGACGTGGGCCGGCAACCGGTCGGCCACCAGTCCGTGGTCGGCCACCAGGGCGGCCCCCGCCTCGACGTCGTGCGGCGCGGCCGTGCGCAGGTCCGGTACGGACGGCTCCCGGGTGGCCACGATCAGTACCGGGTCAGGGACGGATCGGCGTCCCATGCGACATACACGGCCGCGGCCTCGTCCAGCGGCAGGTGGACCAGCGGGACCGCGTGGTCATCGCCGGCCCGGGCCAACTCGTCGTACAGGAACTGGTCGTCGAACCCGATGGCGGCGGCGGCCGCGCGGCCGTTGGCGTAGACGATGCGGTCGACGCGCGCCCACCGACAGGCCGCCCAGCACATCGGACAGGGCTCGCCCGAGGCATAGACCGTCGCGCCGGGCAACTCGAAGTGGTCGTGGGCCGAGCACGCCCGGCGCAGGGCGACCATCTCGGCATGGGCGGTCGGGTCGGAGGTCGAGGTGACCCGGTTCCACCCCTCCCCCACGACGACACCGGCGACCACCACGACCGCGCCGAACGGTCCCCCCTCGCGGGCCTCCATCCCGGCCCGGGCCAACTCCACGGCGCGACGCAGGAAGCGCCGATCACCACCGGCCCCGTCGTCGCCGTCCACCGGGACGCCGAGGTCGGTCATGCGATGGCCTGTCGTTCGGTCAGGGGATAGGACTTCAGCCGCCGATCGAGGTGGTGCTCGGCGAAGGCGCGTGCGTAGGACGCCGCGACCCGGGCCGAGTCGTCCACCGGCAGCGCCACCAGCGGGCTCCAGCCGTCACCGGCCAGCACCGCCAGTCGATCGATGACCGCGGGGGCGACCGCCTGCGTCCCGGCCGGGGCGCAGTCGCTGCACAGCGTGCCACCGGCCACGACCGACAGGAACGGGTGCGGTCCCGGCAACCCGCAGCTCGCGCACCGGTCCACCTCCAGGGCGAAGCCCACGGTGCGCGCGACCCGCAACAGGAACGCGTCGATGAAGACGCCGGTCTCGCCCGGACCCGCGTCCAGCGCCTGCAGGCCCGCGCGCAACAGCAGGAACAGGGAGTTGTCCCGCTCGCCCTCCACGGCGACGGTGTCGACCAGTTCCACCAGCACGGCGCCCGCCGCCGAACGGGCCCAGTCGGAGCGCACCCGGTCGTGGGCGGCAAGCAGTTCGGCCTGGGTCACGACGTCCAGGGTGCGTCCCTCGTAGAGCAGCAGGTCGACGTGGCTGTAGGGCTCGAGGCGACCCCCGAAGCGGGATCCCGGCCGGCGCACGCCCTTGGCGACCGCCCGGACCTTGCCGCGGCCCTGCGTGAACAGGGTCAGGATGCGATCGGTCTCGCCGAGCTTGTGGGTGCGCAGGACGATGCCCTGCTCGCGGTAGTTGCCCATGCGCCACCTCCTCGCCCGATCGTCCCGCAGCGTAGTTGCGGGGCTGCACACACCCGTGCAGGTGCCGACGGTGCCCACCGGCGAGCCGTGCTCACCGGGCGGCCCGGGCGGTCGACCTCACACCAGCGGCCACGGAAGCTGGCCGCGGTGGACCAGCACCGGGAAGTCCTCGCGCAGCGCGACCGCGTTGGCACGGTCGCGGGTCGCCTCGACCTCCTCGGGCGACAGGTGCCGACGGAGGTCCGCAGGCGCACCGGCGAGCCAGCCCGCCAGTTCCACGCAGCGTTCGCGCAGGTCACGCGGGATCGGTTCGCCCTGCAGTTCCCAGCACACGGTCCGGAGCTTGTCCTCGACGTGGAACGTCACGCCGTGGTCGATCGCCCAGATCCGGTCAGGCGCGACCAGCACATGGCCACCCTTGCGGTCGGTGTTGTTCACGACCAGGTCGAGGACGGCCAGCCGGGCCATGGTCGCGACGTCCCGGTGGGTCTCGTCGGCGACCCAGGTGAACCAGTTCTCCTCGGCGTCGTGGGCCACGTAGGCCTGCAGGCTGCCGGGGCCGAGCGGTCCCTCGTCGCGCCACACCGTCGGCGGAACCAGCCCGAAACCCAGTTCTCGGTCGACCACCCCGGTCGCGACCTCGCGCCCCGGCAGCGTCGCCGCGTCAAAGTCCCACAGCATCCGCTGACCACGGATCGGCTTGTAGACGGCCAGGTCACTCGCGCCCACCAGGTCCAGCGGATCGACGTCGTCCACCAGGTCGTCGACCGGCTCGCGACGGTCCGTCAACTGCACCAACAGGGTGGTGTTGGAGGCGTCCGCGAAGGCCGCCAGGACGTGGATCGGCGCGCTCGCCAGCCGCTCGGGACTGGCCGGGTCGTCATCGGTGTGCAAGTGGTCGTCGGTCAGGATGGCCTCGTGGTCGCCGACCGACGCGGAGTCGGCCTCCAGCTCGTCACGATAGCCCTCGACCGTCGTGTGACGGTCGTGCGTCCGTCGCCCGGGCCGGGGCGGATGACACCGACCGTTCCGTTGCGAGGCTCGTGTCGCGTCCGTGCAGGACGCCCGCCAGTCACACGGTCAGTCGACCGTGCCCGTTCGTGGCCGGGCAGACGTGCGAACCGCCGTCGGCCATCGGACGCCCGCACAGGCGGCAGCGGGGCCGACCCTGGTCCACGACCCAGTCCGCCTGGGCGGCCAGCCGCCGCGCCAGGTCGGTGTCGATGGTGAACGCGACCTCGTCGACCAGGTGCACCTCGTCGTCCTCGACGCCACGGAACTCCAACAGGAATCGGGCCGCGTCGGCATCCAGGCCCACCTCGATCCGCCCGATGCGCCACATGGGTTCGACGGGTTCGCGGATCGCCATCGCCGCGGTGTCCCAGTCGTCCGCCGGCGACTCGTCCAACCGCACCAGCAGTCGTGCCAACAGGTCGCCGATCCCGGCCACCTGTTGTTTCTCGGCCACGAGCGTGACGCGATGCTCGGCGTCCTCGGCCTGCACCAGGAAGGTGCGGTTCCCGGCCTCGCCGATCGTGCCGACGGTCACGTGGTGGGGGTCGTCAAGGGTCAGGGTGGTCATGACTGCGGTGGTCCTCGGTCCGGAGGGCGGGTGGTCGTCGACGCTCAGGCGTCGGCCGCGGCGAGCTCGGCATTGCCGTCAGCATTGCCGTCAGCATCGTCGGGGTCGGGCGGGTGCGGCAGGTCGAGCGTGGCGCGTTGGTTGACCGCACCGACCATCGGGGGGTGGCCGTCCCCCAGCACCAGCACGCTGATCGACGCGGGCGAGATCCCGATTCGCTGGAAGGTGTCCAGGGGCATGCCCAGGAAGTGCGCGACCGCGGCCTTGATCGGGTCGGCGTGGCTCACCGCCACGACGATGTCGCCATCGTCGTGGTCGGCGGCAAGTTCCTCGAGTTGTTCCACCATGCGCTGCTGGGACCCGCGCAGGGACTCGCCCCCGGGGAACACCGCGCGCGACGGCGTGGACTGGATCACCTTCCACAGCGGCTCCTTGCGGAGTTCCGCCAGCGGACGGTCGGTCCAGTCGCCGTAGTCGGTCTCGCCCAGCCCACCACGGGTGCGGACCTCCAGTCCGGCCGTCTCGGCGATGATGGTGGCCGTGTCCTGCGTCCGTTCCAACGGGGAGGCATAGATCGCGGCGATGTCGTGGTCTACCAGCAGTGCGGCCGTGGCCCGCGCCTGCTCCACGCCGGCCTCGTCCAGGTGCACGCCCGGTGTCCAACCGCCCAGTCGTGCACCGGTGGCGGCCGTCGTGGCATGACGGACGAGCAGGATCACAGCCATGGGGGCACCTTTCCGGGCCGGCCGGATCGGCCGCGCGCGGCGAACGGTCCACGAGCGCGGAACCGTGGCACCCCACGCTAGCGAGGGTCGAACGTGGTCCCGGACGGACCCGGTCGCGGACGTCACCACCACCCGGCGAGCGGGCGAGCACGTGGACTCGACCCCGCGTAGTGTTCGGCCCATGAAGATCGATGAGAACTACCGGTCCCGCAACGTCGAGGATCGTCGTGGTCGCCGTGGCGGCCTCGGCGGCAGCATGGGCAGTGGCCTCAAGGTGGGTGGTGGGCTGTCGGTGCCGGTCATCATCCTCGTGCTGCTGTTCACCGTCTGTGGCGGCGGTGACGGGTCGGACCTGGGGTCGGTGCTCAACGACCTGGACGGCGGGACCTCCGGGGGCGGGACGGGCCAGTCCCTGCCCGACCAGACCACCACCGACAACAGCGGGGGGACGGCCAGCGATCGCTACGCCGAGGAGTTCGCGCTCGTCAGCCAGGTGCTGGACGAGAACCAGGAGATGTGGTCCGAGATCTTCACCGAGTCGGGCCTGGACTACCCGGTGTCGGACCTGGTCGTCTACGAAGGCGGCACCTCGACCGCGGGATGCGGGTACGGGCAGGCGGCGTACGGGCCGTTCTACTGCCCCGCCGACTCCAAGACCTACGTCGACCTCGCCTTCTTCGACCAGATGCGGACCCAGTTCGGGGCCGGCGGTGACTTCGCCCAGGCCTACGTCATCTCGCACGAGATCGGCCACCACGTCCAGAACGCCCTGGGACTGTCCGCGCAGGTGCGGCAGGCCCAGCAGTCCGACCCGGGCAACGCCAACGCGTTGTCGGTGCAGTTGGAACTGCAGGCTGACTGCTTCGCCGGTGTGTGGGCCAACGACGCCGATCGCGACGGTGAACTGGGGCTCACGTCAGCCGACATCCAGGAGGCGATCACGGCGGCCGAGGCCATCGGTGACGACGCCCTCCAGCGCCAGGCGGGCCAGAACCCCAACCCCGAGTCGTTCACCCACGGATCGTCCGAGCAGCGAGTCCAGTGGTTCACCACCGGCTTCGAGTCGGGCGACCCGAACGCCTGCGACACCTTCGCCTGATCCAGCGGCGACCCCGACGCACCGCTCCCCCGCCCGCAGGCACACGCGACCGGACCCGGCCGATCTCGCCACCCGGACCGGCCCGGGCCGACCGATCCTCCGTGACCGATCGGCCCCGGCGACGGGCATGCCCACGGGTTGACTGGTGTCACGTCACCTCCATCGACTTCGAGGACTGCCATGAGCCTGCGCGACGCACTGGACGCCCACCCCCAGCGAGACACCTTCGACCTCGACGAACTGGTCGCGGCGATCGAGGCGGCGAACACCTGCGCCGCAGTGTGTTCGGCGTGCGCGGACGCCGACCTCGAAGAAGGCATGGTCGACTGCGCCCGGTCGTGCCTGGACTGTGCCGACGTCTGCCGAACCACCGCCGCCGTCCTGAGCCGGCCGGCACCCAGCGGTGACCTGTGGCGAACCCTGCTCGAGACCTGCGTGGCAGCCTGCGAGGAGTGCGCGAACGAGTGCGCCGACCACGACGCCGGTCACTGCGTGGCATGTGCACAGGCGTGCCGCGACTGCGCCCAGGCCTGCCGCGCGCTGCTGGCCGTGGCCGACTGACACGGCCGAGGGTCGGGGGCCTCCACCATCGCGGCGCCCGGACGGCCTAAGGTCGCATCGGGTCCACGGGCCCCCGACCTCCCCCGGACGCATGGCGGTTCGCATGACCACGACGATCTACTGGACGGCCACCAGCCTCGACGGCTTCATCGCCGACGCCGACAACTCCCTGGACTGGCTGTTCGCCGTCCCGCGTGGTCCCAACCATCCCGACCGTTTCACGGGCTTCTTCGAGGACGTCGGTGCCGTCATCATGGGCTCGACGACCTGGGAATGGGTCGTGGACCAGGAGGGCATGCGCGCCGAGCCGGAAAAGTGGGACCAGGCCTTCGACGGACGGCCGACGTGGGTGTTCACGACGCGTGACCTCGAGCCGCTCCCGGGCGAACGTGACATCCGCTTCGTGTCCGGCGACGTGCAGCCGGTCCACGACCAGGCCGTCGCGGCGGCAGACGGTGGGGACGTGTGGCTGGTCGGCGGCGGCGAACTGGTGGGCCATTTCGACGACCACGGGCTGCTCGAGGCGATCCAGGTCGACATCCAGCCTGTGCTGCTCGGGTCGGGCTCGCCGTTGCTGCCACGCCGGATCACATCTGAACGCCTCGCCCTGGACAGCCTCGAGCGCATCGGCCAGGAACTCCATGCGCGCTACACGGTTGGACCGCCGACCACCGAGGACGACACGACCACGGCCGACGCGGGCTGAGGTGTCGCGGGTCAGGCTCCGGCGGGGGTCGTCGTCGCCAGGAACAGCGGATACGCGCGGTCGTCCTTGTCGACGTGGTGGATGACTCGCCACGTCGGCGGGTCGAACCCGGCGGTCGCCAGGGCGGCACCCAGGTCCTCCTCGGTGAAACCGTCGTGGCCGTGGAAGTCGTCGAGGTGGCGGTGGAACGACCCGTCCTCGTCCTCCAGGTCCACGATGCACAGGTGTCCGCCCCCGTCCAGCAACCGGGCGAAGGCCGACAGCACGGTCCCGAGGTCGGGGATGTGGTGGAGGGTCATGACCGTCAGGACCAGGTCGTAGCGGTCCTCGGGCACGTCGCCGGTGGACAGGTCGAGGTCCACGATCTGCGCGGACGACGGGAGGCGACCGTCCGCGACCTTGTCGGCCATGACGTCGCGCATGCCGGCCGACGGGTCGGCGAGCGTCACCGGGCCGAGCGGGCCCGTTGCCAGGAACTCGCTCGCCAGGCCGGTGCCCGCCCCGTACTCGAGAACTCGCGTGCTGGCGTCGAGCGCGACGTCGGTGCGCACGGCGGCGGCGACCACGCGGCCGCGGGTGCGCTTGGCCTCGTCGTCCCAGTCACGGGCTCGGGCGTCGAAGTGGTCCCGATCGTGGCCGTGCGTCGGCGGTGGCGTGTCGGTCATGGTCGTCTCCCGGCGGGCGACGACCGTACGTGGCCGACCGCTCGGTCGTCCCGGCGGCGCGTGACCCGGGGGCCCACTCCGCCCGGCCCGCCATGTGTCGCGCGGTGATCGCACGGCGTGTTCGCAGGCGTATCAGGCGACCGGGCACCCGCTCCCATGCCGCGCACCGCCCCCGCAGCCGCACCAGCGCCCCTGTCCGTTCTCGGGCAGGGGCGCACGGCGTTGTCCGGGCGCGCCAACGCGCGTGCGCGGCAACCGGCAGCAGACGATCGGCGTCTCGTCAGGCGCCACCGGCGATCGCCGTGGCCATGCGTTGCACGCCCTCGCGAACGACGTCGGGGTGGGTGCCGACGTTCATCCGGACGTGGCCGGCACCACCGGTGCCGAAGAACAGGCCGTCGTTGAGTCCGATCCGCCCGCGTTCGAGGAACACCGCGGCGGGGTCGTCGCCCCATCCCAGCGCGGTGCAGTCGAGCCACGCCAGGAACGTCGCCTCGGCCGGATGGACCTGGACTCCCGGCAGGTGCTCGGCGACCAGGTCGGCCAGGAGGCGATGGTTGTCCGCGATCGCCTCGACCAGGCGCCACTGCCAGTCGCCACCCCGGGCCAGGGCGGCCGCGTGGGCGCGGCGCCCGAACAGGCTGGCGCCGTGCTCGACCACCTCCGGGAGTCGGGCGAGGTCGGCCACCGCAGCCGCGGCCGGAATCGCCACCCCACCCTTCATGCCCGCGAGGTTGAATCCCTTGGAGGCCGAGGTCACCACGAAGCCGTCCTCGCCGCCTGCGACCTGCAGCCACGAGGTGAACGCCACGCCGGGGTGCACCAGCGGCGCATGGATCTCGTCGACCACGACGCGCACGCCGTGGGCCCGCGCGAGCGCGGCGACCGTGGCCAGCTCGTCGGCCGTGTGGACGACCCCGGTCGGGTTGTGGGGGCTGCACAGCAACAGGGCTGCTCGGCGCCCGTCGGCGGTGGCCCGGGCGAACGCGGCCTCCAGGGCGGCGGGATCGAGGCGGAGCTCGGGGCCCAGCGGCGCCTCCACGACCTCGCGGCCTGCCGAGAGTGTGAAGGCGAAGAACGGACCGTAGACGGGCGGCGTCACGACCACGGCGTCGCCCGGAGCGGTGACCAGGTCGAGCACGTGCCGACAGCCCTGCATGACGTCCGGGACGATTCGGGCCGTCGCGGGGTCGAAGGACTGTCCGAAGCGGTCGTCCAGGAACCGGGCCAGTGCCCGGACGTAGTCGTCGCCGTACCCGTAGCCGGTCTCACCCCGTTCCAGCGCCCGGGTCAGTTCCTCGCGCACCGGCGGGCACGTGCCGACGTCCATCTCGGCGACCCACATGGGCAACACGTCCGCTGGCCAGCGCTGCCACTTGAGCGTGCAGTGGTCGGCCATCCCCTCGCGGTCGAGGTCGAACGGTGACGGGCCCGGCGGGTCCGCGACGTGCGGCGTCACCACGCGTAGGCCTCGGGGGCCGGACCGGGGCCGGGGAACAACTCGTCCAGGCGGTCGAGGACGTCGTCGTCGAGCTCGAGTGCGGCCGCCGCGATGCCGGACTCGAGCTGGGCCATGGTGCGAGGGCCGATGATGGGCGCCGTCACGGCGGGCTGGTGCAGCAACCATGCCAGGCCCACCACGGCCGGGTCCTCGCCGAGGTCGGCGCACAGGGCCTCGTAGGCCTCGATGCTGTCGTGGTGCTCGGCCAGCCGCTCGCGGACCTGGTCGCTGGCGGATCGGCCCTCGCGCTCCTTGCGCAGGATCCCGGCCAGCAGGCCACCGGACAGCGGGCTCCACGGGATCAGCCCCACGCCGTAGGCCTCGCATGCCGGCGCGACCTCGAGTTCGACCGACCGCTCCAGCAGGTTGAACAGCGACTGCTCGCTGACCAACCCCATGAAGTGCCGTGCCCGCGCGGCCTCCTGGGCCTGGGCGATGTTCCAGCCGGCGAAGTTGGACGAGCCGACGTAGCGGACCTTGCCCTGGTGGACCAGGGTCTCCATCGCCTGCCAGATCTCCTCCCAGGGCGTGTTCCGGTCGATGTGGTGCATCTGGTAGAGGTCGATCCAGTCGGTCTGGAGCCGCCGCAGCGAGTCCTCGCACGCCTCGATGATGTGGCGCGCCGACAGGAACGTGTCGTTGGGCTCGTCGCCCATGGACCCGTAGACCTTGGTCGCCAGCACGGTCCGAGCGCGGCGGCTGTCGTCGCCGGCGAACCACGTGCCCAGGATCTTCTCGGTGATGCCCTCGCCCTGCTCCCGGCCGTACACGTCGGCGGTGTCGAAGA
>JAGXFT010000057.1 GCA_024637135.1 Nitriliruptorales bacterium
CCTGCATCATCGCCGGCGGCGGCCTGTCGGTCGCCGGCGGGGTGGTCGTCGTGCCGGGGCTGCGCTCGACCGACGAGGACCGCTGGCGGGCCGCCTACCGCACCGCCGGATCAGGCGCGCTCGACGACCTGCGGGCCGCCGACCCGGACTTCGTGGACGCCGAGGTCGAGGTCCTGGGGGCCGCACTGCAGTCCGTGGCCGACCGCCTCGACGACGGCGAGCGGGCCCTGGTGATCGGCCACAGCCCGACCAACGAGGCCGCGGTGCGCGGCCTGACCGGGACCACGATCGACCCGCTGGGGACCGGCCACGGGGTGGTGCTGACCGGCGACGGCCATGACTGGCAGGTCACCCGCGCACCGATGCCCTGAGGGCGGTCCCACGGGTCGCCCTGCAACCAGCCCGTCGAACTGTGTGCGTGCGTGGTTCCACCCGTGGCACGAGCGACGCACACGTTCCGGCGGCCCGCCCCAGTGTGCGTGACTGGTTCCACCGGTGGAACGAGCGACGCACACATGGGGCAGCCCTGCGGTCGCAGGCGAGGTCAAGGCGTTCGGGTTCGACCTCCACACGGGCCTGGTGGCCGAACAGGGTGGCGGCAACGTCGTCACGTCGCCACTGTCGGCCTCGGTCCTGCTGGCGATGTTGCCGGGCGACATCGCGGTGGTTCGGCTGCCCTACGGCGACCAGGGACGGTTCGCCATGGAGGTGTTCCTCCCCCCGCCAGACCAGGACCTCGACACCTTCCTCGCCACCTTCGACGCCCAGCAGTGGTCGGACGCCACCGCCGCGCTTCAGCCCACGACCGACCTGGCGCTGGCGATGCCACGGTTCGAACTCGAGTGGGCAGTCCCCGCTGGACATCGTCCTGCAGGACCTCAGACTCGTCGATGCCTACGGCAACGCCGACTTCGGCGCGATGGCAAAAGACCCGGGCTGGCTCGACACCGTCGTCCAGAAGACCTTCATCCGGGTCGACGAAGCCGGCACCGAGGCCGCCGCCGTCACCGGCGCCGTCATGGTCGACGCGAGCATGTCCCGATCGATGGTCGTGGACCGGCCGTTCGCCTTCACCATCAGCGACCGCGACACCGGCACCGTGCTGTTCCTGGGCACCGTCGACGACCCCCGCGGCTGACCGCACCGCCCGCCCCCGCCGACGCAGGCGCGCACGCACGACGAGGGGCGCCCCGTGACGGGGCGCCCCTCGGTCGCCGTGGCGTCAACGGCCGGCGTGGGGCCGGCGGACCACGGCCATGGCCGTGGTCCGTCACGCCGTGACGCTGGCCGCCTTGCGGATACGCGTGTCGAGCGCGGCGAAGCCGTCGAGGTAGACCTCGCGGTCGGCCTTGAGGTCCTCCACGATCCGGCGGTACTCGTCCAGCCGGCCCTGGGCCTCGTACAACCGACGCGGCTGCAGCAGTTCGTCGTCGACACCGGGGAGGGTGGTCGCGACCTCGTAGCCGAAGTCGGGGTCCACCTCCCACTCGATGGTGCCGTTCACGATGCCCTCCTGGACCGCGGCGGAGTGGCGGATCTCCACCTTGCGCGACCCCTCGACGTCCTCGCCCCCACCGACCCGGCCGGTGTTGAACAGGAAGACCTCGAGGTCGACCGTCTCGAGCAGTTCGAGCAGGCGGTTGCCCTGCGACGAGTCCTCCTCGAACCAGAACGGGTTCGTCCCGGGCACCCGCAACTTCTTGCCGGCCTCGGCGGCACCACCGGCCGACGTCCCCTTGGTCTCGCCCAGCATGAAGTAGCGGGCGGCCTGGTCCGGGGCCAGGCGGGTGACGGCCGGGATGATGTCCTCGGTCCGGTTGAGGATGAACAGGTAGTGCGCCGGTGGCAGGTCGCGCGGATCCCGATGGCGGATCATGTCCAGCGAGAACGTGACCCGGCCGTTGCGGGTGTGGGAGTCGTCGAAGAAGTCCACCCCACCGGTGTCGGGGTCGACCCCGGTCGACTCCAGCCACGCCGCGGGCGACGTCGCGCCGCCGTGGATGGTCGGCTCGGCCTCCGGGTCCAACCCGTAGGTCTTGGCGAAGCACCCGTCCTCGGTCGCGTGCACGGTGCCGTCGGGCATCAGCCCGATGAAGTCGTCCTGCACGGGCAATGATCCCAGCACGTTTCGGAACGTGGTGGTCGTCTTGCCGGTCCCGGACAGCCCAATGATCAGGGCCAGGCGCTCCTGGCCGTCGGCGGTCGCATCGGCCGGGAACACCTTTGCCCCGGAGTGCATCGGCAACCCGCCACGATCGTGGACCAACTTGTTCCACATCCGCAGTCCGCCCATCTTCGACTCACCGAAGTAGTCCGAGCCGAAGACCCGGGTCACCCAGTTGTCGAGGTCGACCAGGATCAGGCAGTCATTGGGCATGCCCTCGGGAACGAGATGTGGCGTGTAGATGACCGTGAATTCGGGGTCGAACTGGTCATCGGGGGGAAAGAACAGCTGTTGCTGCATTCCCGGGATGTTGGCGTTGCGCCGATCCATGTACAGCCGGGAACCCACGCGGAACTCCGGGTCGGGTCCGATGTAGCCCTCGACCAGGATCATGTCCTGGTCCGCGATGTGGGCGTCCTGTCTGGCCGCCCAGTCGCCCGCGTCGGCGCGGTTCATCGTGGGCTTGCCGGTCGGCTCGTCGGACACGAAGAACGTCGACGGGGCCTGGCGGGCAAGGATGCGGGCCTGGTAGTTCAGGTTGTCGTACTCGGTCACGGTGATGCGCGGCATGAACTCCAGTGCCCAGGAGCGCAACTGCTCCTGGCTGGGGTTCACCGCCACCGATCGTGCAGGTGGAAGTTGAACGGTCACGAGATTGCCTCCTGTGTGCACACCCCATCGTGTGCGGCGACGACACACGCCGTTGTGTGCCGGGAACGGATCACCCCGTCGCGGCGGGATCCCACAGGACCCGTGCTCGACCGACACCCGACCGAGGCCGGGTTGTGACCACCCCGAGGTCGCCGTTGACCGCGGTGGTGGAACGGGGGTGCGGCGGGCAGGAACGATCTCCCACGCCCCGCAACAGGCGCCATTGCCTGCCGGTGAGGGTAGTGGGCAGCCCGCGCCGACCTTCGCGCCACCTGCGCCCGACGGCACTTCCAGCCGCCCAGATCGTCGTGCACCGCCAAATCACCCCGTGCGATCCAACGTCTGTTTGCCAACGGTTTTTTTGGCAACTACCCTCCCCCTGAACGTCACCGACCGTCCCGATGAACCTCCCCCTACCGTTCCGAGGAGTGCACCAATGGCCGCGATGTCACAGGAACAGAAGGATGCCATGGCGCAGGGTCGTCGCGAGGCGCGTGCCGTGCGCAACTACCTCGACGCACTCGAACGAGGACGCAAGCGTGGTCCGAAGGTCACACCCGAGCGTTTGCGCGACCGGATCGCCGCCACACAGTCGGCCATCGACGACGAGACCGACCCCCAGTCGCGACTGGACCTGATCCAGCAACGCATGGACGACGAGGCGCGCTTGGTCGAGATCTCGGACCGGGAGTCGATCGACGACCTGGAACCGGGCTTCATCGAGGTCGCCGCCAGCTACTCGGAGCGCAAGGGCATCTCCTACGCCGCCTGGCGCGAACTCGGCGTCCCCGCCAAGGTCCTGCGCGCCGCGGGCATGTCACGATCTGGTTGAGCCGCCACCGACGTCGCACGCCCCGGCTGCGGCCGGGGCGTCCGCGTGTCGAGGGTCGATCGATCAGGCCAGGCGACGCGCAGACGTCCCGTCCCACGCGACCCGGCCACGATCGGCCAGCAGTACCAGGGCCGCCCGGGTCGAGGCCGCCGCCGCCGGCCACACCGCTCGGTCGTACTCCGCGTAGATGTCGGCGACCAGGTCGTCGACCGAGGCCGGTCCAGCCGTCAACGCGGCCAACACCTGTTCCAGCCGGTACTCGCGGTGCGCGAGGTGGAAGTGGACGACCGCCATCGGGTCGTCGGCCATGACCGGTCCGTGGCCGGGATAGAGCGCGTCGGCGCGCGTGGCGATGACCCGCTGGAGGCTGGTGAGGTAGGACGCGAGATTGCCGTCGGGGTCCGCGACCACGGTGGTCCCGCGTCCCAGCAGGTGGTCACCGGTCAACAGTCCCCCGGTGCCCAGGCGCAGCGACAGGTGGTCGCTTGTGTGGCCGGGTGTGGCGACGACGTCGATTCGCAGCCCCGGCAGGTCGAGTCGGTCACCGTCGGCCAGCGTGTGGCCCGGATCGGCGACGGCCGGGTCGGCCGCACGGACCGGGACCCGGAACTGCCGGGCCCACGGTGTCGCGGCGGCCGCGTGGTCGATGTGGCGGTGGGTCGCCACGACCGCCACCGGGCGTGCATTCCGGTCGTCCAGCACGGCCTGCACGGCGGCGAGGTGGTCGGCATCGTCGGGACCCGGGTCCACGACCAGGGCGACGCCGGAACCCGGAGGCGTGATCACGTACGTGTTGGTGCCGTCCAGCGTCATCGGCGAGGCGTTGTCGGCCAGGACGCGGGTCGTGACCTCGTCGATGCGGGCCACCGCCTCCAGTGTCCCGGGCGCGGGCAGGTCCCAGTCGGACCGGGGATCGCGAGGTGGGGCGGATGGCATCGGTGCCTTTCCGATCGGCGAAACGGATGGACGGGACGGTGGCGCGCGCTCAGACGTCCTCGGGGGGACCACCGTCGGGGTGCTGGACATGCATGCGCCCGCCGACGCGGCGGACCAGCGGCGTGATCGGGCGCAGGTCGAAGCCGCCCGCGTCGGCGTGGGCGGACACGGCCGCGACATCCGGGAGGTCGACGAGCGAGGACAGGACCGTGCGGGTCGGGAAGATGACCTGGCGCTCGCCGCACGCAGCCGCCGCCAGTGCCTCGGCCGGCGTGGTCCACACGGTGGCGGTCATCTCGATCGCGTCGTGGCCGGCCGGCCGCTGCTGGCCGGCCGGCGCGACCGCCACGAAGAAGCGGGTGCTGAAGCGGCGATGGACCCCGTGCGGCGTGACCCACCACGCCAGGGGCCGCAATGCCGCGAGGTCCAGCACCAGGCCCTGGTCGTGCAGGAACGGCCGCCAGTCGTGGTCGCGCTCGCGGTCGGCAAGACCGGCGCGAGCAGTCGTGAAGGCGTCCTCCGCGAGGTCGGTGTGGTCGACGGGACGGCCGTCGCGGTGGGCCAGCAGGACCCCGGCCTCCTCGAAGGTCTCCCGGATAGCCGCGACCAGCAGGGCGAGCGTGTCACCACGCCCGTGCCTGCCGACCGACGAGCCGAACACCCCGTGGACGGCGGCGAGGTCCACCGGGCCCAGTCGCGTCGGATCGACCATCGCGTCGCGGCCGTCGACCTTGCCACCCGGGAAGACCCACGCACCACCGACGAAGTCGCTGGCCAGGGCCCGCTCCTGCAGCAGCACCTGCAACCCGTCGGCGTGGTCGCGCACGACCGCCACGGTGGCGGCCGGGACGGCCTCGCGAGTGGCCGTGGCCGCGGTGCGGACGCTCACCCGTCCACCACCTCGACGATCGCCTCGACCTCGACCGGCGCATCCAGCGGCAACGACGCGACGCCGACGGCCGAGCGGGCATGCACACCGCGGTCGCCCAGGACCTCACCGATCAGGTTGCTGGCGCCGTTGGCCACCAGGTGCTGCTCGGTGAAGGCCGGTGCGCTGGCGACGAAGACCGTCAACTTGACCACGCGGATGCGTTCGAGGTCGCCGCCGGCGGCACTGGCCGCGACCGCCAGGACGTTGAGGGCCGCGCGCCGCGCCAGTTCCTGCGCCTCGTCCACCTCCACGTCCACGCCGACCTTGCCGGTCATCGCCAGATCGCCGTCGACGATCGGCAACTGGCCGGCCGTCAGGATGAGGTTGCCGGTCGTGACCATCGGGATGTAGGCGGCAGCCGGCGCCGGGACCGGCGGCAGCTCCTCGCCCAGTTCCGCCAGGCGTTCCACGGCCGACATCAGGCGTCACCGTCCGCGGCCACCGGACGCTTGAAGTAGGCGACGTTGTCGACGACCTGCACCAGTTCCCAGCCCTGCGATCCCCACTGGTTCAGGATCTGTTGGAGGGCGTGGCTGATGAGGGGGGCGGTGGCGTACTCCCAGGTGGTCATGGCTGCTCCTGCTGGCGGACGGACGGTTGGTGGTCGGGTGGGTGTGGCGCCGCGGGCGACGGTGTGGGTGGCCGCGGGTCTCGCCGCGGGCTCGGACGCGACGGAACGGGTCAGTCGGTACTGGCACCGGGCGCGACGGTGGCGTCGGCACGACGGGTGGCGTCGAACGGTTCGACCACCAGCACGGCGCCGTCCACACCCGTGACCTGCACGGCGGTGCCGACTCGGAGCCGACCGGTGTCGGCCAACCGGGCGCGCCACAGCGCCTCGTCGATGTAGACGTGCCCCTCGGGGTTCAGGACGCTGCGCACGATGCCGGGACGACCGACCAGTTCGTCGAGTTCGACCCCCTCGGGACCGGCCTGGGCCCGCAGGATCGTGGTCATGACCACCACCCAGAAGGCGAGCGCGAGCACGGTGGTGGCCCCGGCGACCCAGCCCGGGTTGCGCAGGGCACCGGTCCCGAAGATCCACCACGAGCCCACGCCGAAGGCGACGGTCCCGGCGGCCGTCGTCGCGCCGAGTCCGGCCAGGGCCGTGTCCAGCACGAACAGGCCGAGCCCGAACAGGAGCAGCGCCAGCGCCCACCAGGCGACCGGCAGCACCGTCAGCCCGAAGATCGCGAACGGCAGCATGACGACGCCGGCGAACCCGGCGACGCCGAAGCCGGGCTGGAACAACTCGAAGGCCAGCAAGCTCAGCCCGATGACCAGCAACAGGTAGATGAAGGCCGGGGTGGCGGCGGCGTGCAGCATCCGGGCCACGAGCCCGAGCGAGTGCAGGCGCACCTGGACATCGTCCTGGGCCAGGCTGAGGACCCGGCCGTCCCCGACGTCACGGCCGTCGAGGTCACCGAGCATCGTCGCGACGTCGGGCGCATTCACGTCGAGCAGGCCCGCGTCCTCCAGTTCGGCCGCCGAGCGGGCCTCGTCGACGAAGGACGAGGCCGATGCGCCCAGCCGCGACTCGACCAGCGCGACGAGGTCCGAGTCGTCCCCGGCCCCGGCCAGGTCGGCGGGCACCAGGGGCCCGACCGAGCCGACCTCGGCGACGGCCCGGACGTCGGCGCCGGCCCACAGGGCCGCCCATGCACCGGCGGCCGTGGCCTGCGTGCCGGCCTGCGGGGTCACGAGCACCGCGACCGGCACGGTGGCCCGGTCGATGGCGTCGACCAGGCCGGCGACGTCGACAGAGACGCCGCCCGGACCGGACACCTGGAGCACCACCAGTTCGGCGCCGTCGGCGTCGGCCTGGTCGAGCAGGTCGCGGATCGCGTCGGCCACGGGCGGGTCCAGCAGGCCGGTGATCGGGAGCACCTCCACGACCGATCCGGGGTCGGCGTCCTGGGCGTCGGCCGCGGTCGCCGTCGACGTGGCAAGGGCACCCAGCAGCAGGACCGCCACCAGTGCCGCCACGACTCGGACGAGGCCGGTCCGGGCCGCCGCCGACACCACGGGCAGGGCTGACCGACGGGCAGGAAGCGGAGAGATTGGCATGGTCCGGAGGATATCCCAGGCCACGATCCGGCCGGTCCGACCTGGCTGGCGACCGGGCGTGTCGCCCGGGTCCGTTCGGACCGCCACGGTCCCCGTGGCGTGGGCGACCTACGCTCGCCGGTCGGGTCACGAGCCGACGGAGGTGGGATGGCCACGGCGTCGTCGGATGCTCCGCCACGGACGGGCAGGGGGACTTGGCCCGTGCACGACGGCCACGACGACCTGTTCGGTGCCAACGTGCTGCTGGTCACCGGCAAGGGCGGGGTCGGCAAGACCACGACCGCAGCCGCCCTCGCACTGGCCGCGGCCGACTCCGGTCGTGACACCCTGGTGGTCGAGGTGGAAGGCCGCCACACCCTGTCGAGGGCATTCGCCACACCCCCGTGGGACTACCACGAACGCGAGTTCCGCCCGGGCCTGTGGGGCGTCGCGTTGGACCCGGCCGAATCGGTCTACGAATACCTCGAACTGTTCTACGGGCTGAAGCGCGTGCAGTGGATGATGGAGCGGTCCAGCGCGCTGGACTTCGTCACGACTGCGGCCCCGGGCCTGCGTGACCTGCTGCTGGTCGGCAAGGTCTACGAGATCGAGGCTCGCCGACGCGACGACGGGCGACGACGCTTCGACACCATCATCGTGGACGCGCCGCCCACCGGCCGGATCGTGCCGTTCCTGCAGTCTCCCACGGCCGTCACCGAGATCGTCCGGGTCGGTCCGATCCGACGTCAGTCGGCCCAGATACGGGAGATGTTGCTGGATCCCCGGCGCACGTGCGCCGTGCTGGTGACCCTGTTGGAGGAGATGCCGGTCACCGAGGCCGTCGAGGGGGTCGGGTCGCTGGCGGATGCCGGGATCGCCACCGGCGCGATCGTGGCCAACCAGGTCGTCCTCCCGGCGGTCGACGGCCCCGACGCCGGCCTGGTCGCGGCGTGGTCGGCGCCGGACGTGATCGCGGCGGCCGCGGGGGTGGGCCTGGACCTCGACGCCCCCGACGTGTCGATGCTGCAACGACAGGTCGCCGACCACCGTCGCCACCTGGCACGCCAGCGCCACCTCGCCAACCGCCTCGCGACGGGCTCGACCCCGATCCTGGTGCTGCCGGACCTCGCGACGGACGCGGTCGACGTCCCGACCCTGCAGGTGCTGGCCGACACCATCGCCCGCCAGGTCGGCGCCGAGGGGCCGCGGGGCCGGGACGTCGGGCCCCTGGTCCGCGACCTGCTCGAGGGGGACCCGGAGGACCGGGACGACCGGGGACGACCATGACCCCGGCGTCGTCCGCCCACGGCTCGCTGTCGGACGCCGTCGACACGGCCACCATCCTGGTCACCACCGGGGCCGGCGGGGTCGGCAAGACGACCACCGCGGCCGCGCTGGGGCTGGCCGCCGCCCGCCGGGGGCGGTCGGCGCTGGTCATCACCATCGACCCGGCCCGACGGCTCGCCCAGGCACTGGGCCTGGACGACCTCGCGGCCGAGCCGCAACCCGTCGACGTCGATGCCGCCGGCCGCCTCGATGCCATGATGCTCGACATGGAGTCGACCTTCGACCAGTTGATCGAGCGCCATGCGGCCACGCCTGCTCGCGCGGACGCCATCCGCGCGAACCGGATCTACCGGACCCTGTCGTCGACCCTGTCGGGGACGCAGGAGTACATGGCGATGGAGAAGCTGCACGAACTCCACGACCGCGGTGACTGGGACCTGATCGTGGTGGACACGCCCCCCACGCGCAGCGCCCTGGACTTCCTGGACGCCCCCCAGCGGATGACCTCGTTCCTGGAGGGACGGTTGTTGCGGCTGCTGATGCAACCGGCGCTCTCGGCGGGCAGGGGGTACCTCCGGGCCGTCGGCTTCGGCGCCACGGCGTTCATGAAGGTCGCGGGCCGGGTCACGGGCATGGAGGTCCTGGACGACATCGCGGACTTCTTCCGGGCGTTCGACGGCATGTACGACGGCTTCAAGGCGCGCGCCGCCGAGGTACTGGTGCTGCTGCGCCGACCGACCTCCCAGTTCGTGGTGGTGGCCTCGCCCCAACCCCCACCACTGCGCGAGGCCCGGTTCTTCGTCGACCGGCTCGAACAGGAGGGACTGCACCTCGCGGGGGTCGTGGTCAATCGCCTCCACGACCCCGGCTCGGGGCACGACCCGGCAGCCCTGGTGGCGGCCGCCGATGCGTTGGCGACCGACCCGGAACCGGAACACCGGGCCCTGGCGGCCGCGTTGGCACTGGTCGCGCACCAGTCCACGATCGCGCGACGCGAACGCCGCGACGTCGGGGCCGCGCTCATCAACCGCCGGATCCCGGTGCTGGTCGAGGTCGGCCACCGCGCCGGCGAGGTCCACGACCTCGACGGCCTGGCCGCGATCGGCGGCCGTCTCACGGGCGAGGTCGCCGCTCCCGGCGACGGCGCCCCAATCGATCCCGGCGATCCCGGCGACCCCCGCCATGCCGACGATGCCGACCAGTCCGACGACCACCACGACCAGCCACGAGGACGACCATGACTTCGCCCAACGACCCGACCCGGTCCGACGCGACGGGCGACGGCCCCGCCGCGTCCCCGTCCGCGGTCGATCCCACCGGCAGCGTGGACCCCGACGATGCCGACGACGCGGAGACCGTGGATCCGCCACCTGTGGATGCCGCCGACGACGCGTCGGGGGAACCGGCCGAGGACGGGGACGCGGCACGTCGACGCGCCGTCACGCTGGCGGGGTCCGCGCGGCGGCCACCCCCGCGCCGGACCGGCCTGTTCGTCGATCCCCAGGACCTCCGAGCGCACGTCGGTGACCTGTTGGCCGGCATGCTGGGGGGCTACGAGGTCGACGGCTTCGGGAACTTCTCGTTCACCCACGACGGTGCCCGCGTCTTCGTCACCGTGGGACCGACCCCCGTCGGCCTGGCGGTGAACGTGCACTCGGTCACCAACATCGACCTCGACCTCAGTGACGACCTCGCGCGCTTCCTCGCCACGACGAACCACCGACTGGGGTTCGGTGCCCTGTCCTACGACACCGACAACCGCGCGGTCTGGATGCGACAGACGCTGCTGGGGACGGCGCTGGACGCACCCGAACTGCAGGCCGCCGTCGCCACGGTCGCTCGCACGGCCGCCAGCATGGACGACGAGGTCCAGCAACGGTTCGGGGGCCGGACCTTCGAGGGGGCGTCGCCCGACGAACAGGCGGCCGCCAGCCCACCGACGGCCGCAGACGCGTCCACGGACGCCCGACCCGATCCCGACAACGCCTCCGGCTACCTGTGAACCGCACGCCGGCGCAATGACGGAACCGGACCCCGTCCAGGGGCCGCTCAGGATTGCCGGTCGCGTCGGGCGGCGTGGCTCAACTGGCCAGTCGCCGGACGTGGGCGCGGCGCTGCCGCTCGGTCAGGCCACCCCAGACACCGATCTCGATGCCCTCGGCGACGGCGTAGTCGAGGCACTCGGACCGGACCTCGCAACGTTCGCAGGTCTTGATGGCATCCTTGGCCTCTGTCAGGTTCCGTCCGAAGAAGACGTCCGGGTCCATTCCACGGCAGCGTGCAGCATCGGCCCAGGAATCCAAGGTTCGCCCTCTCGCGGCGTGGCTGCCCAGTCGTGGCGACGCGTCCCGGCAGCCGGAGGAGGACGTGGCGCAGCGGGTCGTTGACCCAACAACTCCAACGCTAGGCCCACGCGCATCCTCCTGCATGGCTCATCCGAGCCATTGGCGCGCGCAGGACGGCCGGTTGGGGACCTCACCCATCACGTTCCAATTCTTTTCATTGCTCTTCATGCATCATCGACAGTTCCAGCACCGCCACCCGGCCACCGTGGGTCCCACCGACCTCGGCCACCACAGCGGTAGCCTGTGGGGACACGGTCGTCGCACCGTGGCCTGCGGCTCGGACGGCGTCCGAGCGCCGCGGGATGAAGGGCCCCCGTCGCCTACAAGGCTGTCGCCCCCATGAACACCGCCAGCAGGACGCGAGCCATCGTCGAGCGGCTCGTCCTCATCGTCGCCATCGTCGTGGCGACGTCGCTGCTGGTGTCGTCATTGGCCCTGCCCGGCCTGACGTTCGCATCCGACACCGTCGACACGTTCACCGACAACTTCCTGGACGTGGCTCCGCTGCCGGAACTGACCGACCCGCCCGAGAACTCGTTCATCTACGCCAGCAACGACCAGTTGTTGGACGAGATCAACTTCCGCGAGAACCGCGAGCCGGTGAAGTACGCCGACATCCCCAGCGTGATGGTCGACGCCGTGGTCGCCACCGAGGACGCCGAGTTCTGGAACCACAACGGCGTCAACACCAACGCCATCGTGCGCTCGGCGGTCTCCAACGTCGCCGCCGGTGAGATCGTCGGTGGCGGGTCGACCATCACCCAGCAGTACATCAAGATCGCCTACGCCTACCAGTCCGACGACGCGACCGTCGAGACCCTGGACCGCAAGATCCAGGAGGCGACCTGGGCCGTCCAGCTCGAGGAACGGATGTCCAAGGAGGAGATCCTCGAGGCCTACCTCAACACGGCCTACTTCGGATCGGGGGCATGGGGCGTCGCCACGGCCGCACAGCGCTACTTCTCCAAGGACCTCGCGGACCTGACGGTCGGCGAGGCGGCGACGCTGGCCGGCACCATTCGCGCGCCCGGGGCGAACAACCCGATCGAGAACCCCGGCAACGCGCGGACTCGCCGCAACATCGTGCTGGGCCAGATGGCCGAGGAGGGGTTCATCTCCACCCGCCAGCGCGACCTCGCGCGAGCCTCGGAACTGTCCGTGGAGGAATCGACCAGGGCCGAGCCGACGAACCCGTTCTGGACGAACTGGGTGACGGAACTGCTGACCAACGAGTCCACGGCCGCCACGCTGGGCGACGAGCAGGTCCAGTTGCTGCGGGCACTGGGCGACGACACCGAGGGCCGCACGACCCGAGTCTTCCAGGGTGGGCTGCGCATCACGACCACGCTGGACCCCGACCTGCAGGGGATGGCCGAGGACACGATCACCGACTTCCTGACCGACGACAAGCCCAATCGGCGCAAGATCGCCCGCGAACCCATGGCCGGGCTGATCACGATCGAGCCGGGCTCCGGCGCAGTGCGAACCATGGCGCTGGGCCCGTATGCCTGGGGCACCTGCCTGGGGAACCCGGGCGACCCGTCCGACGACGACTTCGCCGGTCGTACGAACAAGGGTGAACTGCTGTGTGACCGCACCCAGGTCAACCCCCTGATCCCGGCCGGCGGCGGCACGGCGCGCCAGCCCGGCTCGGCGTTCAAGCCGATCGTGCAGACCGCCGCGATCGAGGTCGGGATCCCGCCCGGGTACACCATCGACTCCGACGACGCCGAGACCCAGGGCGGCGAACCGATCAAGGAGTGCGACGACGCCGACGACGAGACCGGCTTCTACACCCCGGCGAACTCGTCCGCGGGTGGCCTCCGGGACATGTACAGCGCCCTGGAGTCGTCCGTGAACGTCTACCACGCGCGGCTGACCGGCGAGATCGGCCCCGGCACGGTCGGCGAGATGGCCCAGCGCCTGGGCCTGCGCGAGTGGGCCCGCACCATCGAGCGCACCGACGCCCTGGGCGGCAGCCTCGACAACCTCCAGTGTTCGGTGGGGCTGGGTGGCTACGACGCCACGCCGCTGGAGATGGCCTCGGCCTACGCCACCCTCGCCAACCGCGGCAGCTACTGCCCGCCCTACGTCATCGAGCGCATCGAGGACCGCAACGGCGAGGTGCTCTACCAGCACCAAGACGCCTGCGAACAGGTCGTGGACCAGTTGGTCGTCGACCGCGAGGTCGACGTGATGGCCGGACCGGTCAGCGACAACGGCACCGCCCCGATGGTGGGCGACGCGCTCGAACATCCCGTGCGCGGCAAGACCGGTACCACGAACAGTTCTCGCGACGCCTGGTTCCTGGGCTTCACGACCCGTTACGCGACCGCGGCCTGGATGGGCTACGCCAACGGCATCCGTAGCTACGACACGGTCGCGGACGCCGTCGATGCCTGCCCCAGCAGCCATGACGGCGACGACAACGACCTGCCCGACCGGCAGTGTCCGCCCGACCTGAAGGTGATGGTCGACGTCAACATCGGGGGCACGGACTACGAGGTGGTCCAGGGCGGGACGATCCCGGCCCCGATGTGGGCCGACTACATGGTCAAGGTCATGGACCCGTTCGAGCCCGAGGGCTTCCCCGAGCCGCCGCCCATCCCGACCACGACGATGCCGGACCTGGTGAAGGCCGGGTCGATCGCCGCCGCGCGTGACCTCACCGAGGAGGCCGGCCTGCAACTCAAGCAGAAGTCGGTCACGGACTGGCGCGCCGCCGGGACCATCATCGCCCAGGTGCCGGCCGCCGGCAGTGACGTCCAGGTCGGCAACTTCGTGACGGCGAAGGTCTCCGACGGCGAGGGCGCCTACCCACGTGTGCCCGACGTCGTCGGGCGCAGTGCCGCCGACGCCACCGCACGACTCGAAGCGGCCGGCTACGCCGTCGGCAGCTTCTCGGCGACCGTGCGCCAGCAGGAGAACGACGGCCGGGTGCTCCAGCAGCAGCCTGCCGGCGAGACCCGCCTGCGACCGGGCAGCACCGTCAACATCCAGGTGGGCTCCTACGTTGCCCCGCCGCCGCCGCCGGAGCCGGAGCCGACGCCCGAACCGAAGCCCGAGCCAACGCCCACCGCGACCAGGACGCCCAAGCCCACCAAGACGCCCAAGCCCAAGAAGACGCCACCGCCGCCGGACCCGACACCGACACCCGCGGACGCCGCTGGAGTCGCCGGTGGCTGACCGTCTCCCTGCAGAGGGCGTGGTTGGACGCGGACTGGTCGGGGCAGCAGCCCTGGGTGGATCGATGCTGGCCTACGGTTTCCTCGAGGCCCACTGGTATCGGCTGCGGCACCTCCACCTCACCGGTGTGACCGCCCCCGGCACGCCACCGCTGCGCATCCTGCACCTGTCCGACCTCCACCTGTCCCCGCTGCATCGACGGCTCGGCGACTTCCTGGCCGGGCTCGCGGCCGAGGACTACGACCTGGTGGTCGCGACCGGCGACCTGCTGGGCGACCGCGACATGGAGGAACAGGTCGTCGCGATGCTGGCCCCGCTGACCGCCGACGGGCGGCCCGGGGTCGCCGTGCTGGGTTCCAACGACTTCTGGGCCCCCCGGCCTCGCAATCCCCTGACCTACTTCACCGGCCCCAGCGAGGTCCAGCATGGGGGGGTCCGCCTGGACACCGAGGCGATGGTCGCCGGACTGGCCCGGACCGGATGGACCACGATGCGGTCCGGTGGTGGCAACGTGGCCGTCCGGGGTGGCGTGGTGGGGCTGTCGGCGATCGACGATCCCCACGACCCCGCCACGACGCTGCCCGACGTGGCCGCGTTGGCGCCGCCAGCCGGGCCGACCCTGGTGCACGTCGGCCTGGTCCACGCGCCCTACGTCGACGCGCTCGACCGCCTGGTCGATGCCGGGGCCGAACTGCTGCTGGCCGGGCACACCCACGGAGGCCAGGTCCGCGTTCCCGGCGTGGGCGCGCTGGTCGACAACTGCGACCTCCCGCTGAACAAGGCCCGCGGCGCCTCCACCCACCGCGGTGTGCCACTGCACGTCTCCGTGGGACTGGGCACCTCCAAGTACGCCCCCGTGCGCTTCGGATGCCGCCCCGAGGCGACCCTGCTGACCCTGCTTCCCTGAGCGCCCGGGCCGGTCGGGCACCCGCCGGAGTGCTTCCCGGGTGCCCGCAGACGTGCCCGTCGCGATGGTCCACTCGCGGCCGATCTCGCGCCGTGGCGTGGTTCGCGTGCACATGGGCCCATCGGTACGCTGGCGACCGCTCTCACCGGGCCCGTCGGGCAGTTCGCTGCCGTCGTGGCCCGTGAAGTTTCCCGACGAGGGCGAACGGCGGGATGTAGCGCAGCTTGGTTAGCGCGCCTCGTTCGGGACGAGGAGGTCGGCGGTTCGAATCCGCCCATCCCGACCATCGCGAGGCGCGTCCCGGCACCATTCATGGGGCGCGCCTCGCGGCATGTCCACGGGCAACGGAGCCCGTCCGCACTGCACCGGAGCCGCCATGGACCTCACCACGTTCCAGGACACCACCGCGCGACCTACGGCGATCGCGACCGGGAACGGGGGGTCGACGCCAGCTTCGGCTGGTTCGTGGAGGAGGTGGGCGAACTGTCGCGTGCGATCCGCCGCCAGGGCCATGCCGAACGCGTGCACGAGTTCAGTGACGTGCTCGCGTGGCTGGTGAGCCTGGCCGACCAGTGCGACGTCGACCTGGCCGCCGCCGCCGCTCGCTACGCCGACGGTTGCCCGGCCTGCGGGTCGATCCCGTGCGCGTGTCCCTGACCCGACCCCCTGCCGCGTGGTCGCCTCACCTCGGCATGATGGAGCGAGCCGTACACGCGACGAACGGTGCGGGTCAGTTGGACAGGGTGGTCCCGGTGGACTTGAGCATCTCGCAGGCCTCGATCACGCGGTCGGACATGCTGCGCTCGGCCTTCTTCGACCACACCCGCGGGTCGTACGCCTTCTTGTTGCCGACGTCGCCGTCCACCTTCAGCACCCCGTCGTAGTTCTCCATCATGTGGCCCGCCACCGGACGC
This sequence comes from Nitriliruptorales bacterium, assembly GCA_024637135.1. GTDB lineage: Bacteria > Actinomycetota > Nitriliruptoria > Nitriliruptorales > Nitriliruptoraceae > Salsipaludibacter. The sequence continues at coordinate 16,200 of JAGXFT010000057.1, forward strand.
GCGTAGGCGTACTGGCAGTCGGTGTCGATGTTCATCTTGATGACGCCGTACCCGAGGGTCTCGTGGATCTCCTCGAGGGTCGAACCGGACCCCCCGTGGAAGACGAGGTAGTGGCGCGCGTCCTCGCCGTATTCCTCCTCGACCGCCGCCTGGCCGTCACGAAGGATGGTCGGCCGCAGTTCGACCGAGCCCGGCTTGTAGACCCCGTGGACGTTGCCGAACACCGCGGCCAGCAGGTATCGACCCCGGTCGAAGGTGCCCAGCACCTCGGAGGTCCGGACCATGTCGGCCGGGCTGGTGTAGAGCTTTTCGCGGTCGACGTCCTCGTTGTCCTCGGTGTCCTCCACGCCGCCGACGATGCCGATCTCGATCTCGAGGATGACGTCGAGGTCAGCGCACTCGGTCAACAGGTCGTCGGCGAGTGCGAGGTTGTCCTCCAGCGGGATCGACGACGCATCCAGCATGTGGCTCTGGAACAGCGGCCCGAGCCCGGCGGCCTTGCGCTCGCGCGACATCGCCAGGATCGGCCGGATGAAGGTGTCGACCTTGTCGGGCTGGCAGTGGTCGGTGTGCAACGCGATGTTGACCGGGTACTCCGCCGCCAGCACGTTCGCGCACTCGGCCATGGCCCGGGCGCCGACCGGCATCTGCTTGACGGACTGGCCGGCGAAGAACTCCGCACCACCCGTGGAGATCTGGATGATCCCGTCGGACTCAGCCTCGGCAAAGCCCTGGAGGGCGGCGTTGAGGGTGGAACTGGATGTGACGTTGATGGCCGGCATGGCATGGTGGCCGGCCTGGGCGGCGTCCAGCATGGCGCGGTAGGTCTCGGGCGTGGCGATCGGCATGGCGGCCTCGGGGAGCGTCGTCGGCAGGGGTCTCTCGACGAGCCTAATCGCCCTCCGCCGCCGCGATCGGCCGACGGACGGCGAGGGTGGTGGCCGTCGGCCGACCACGGCTGGCGGCGTGCACTCTCCGGGCAGGTGGATGCCCGGGCCGACTGCATCCCCTGGCGTCGCCATCGTTCCTGCACGGCCGTGGATGACTCCCATCCCGTGCCCCGATCCCCCCGACCGCGGCACTCACCGGTCGCCCAATCACGTGGAGCCCGACATGCGCAACAAGCTCATGGCCTCCGGCATCACGGCGGCGCTGGTCGCTGCCCTGGTCGCGGTCAACCCGGCCGCAGCCGATCCGCCGGAGACCTCGTACATCGTCCTCATGGATGCCCTCCCCACCATCGCCATGGACTCGGCTCCGACCGATGGAGGGTCCTCCACCGCGACCGCTCGTGGCCGTCGCGGCGGTACCGAGCGGGCCGACCTCGACTCTCGACGTGCCCGCCGGTACGGGGCCGGCCTGGTGGCCGAACAGGAACAGGTGCAGGAGGCAGCGACCGGCACGACGAACGTGTTGCAGCGCTACACCAACGCCCTGAACGGCTTCGCAGCCATCATGACGGCCGACGAGGCCGACGCCATCAGGGCGCAGAAGGGCGTGCTGGCGGTCATGGAGGACGAACTGCAGCAACCCCAGACCGACGTGTCGGGCTCGTTCCTCGGACTCGACGGTGGTGGTGAGGCCTACGTCAACGGGCTCGACGGCGAGGGCGTCGTCATCGGCGTCATCGACTCCGGCATCTGGCCCGAGCACGACTCGTTCGCCGACGACGGCAGCTTCGAGCGGCCAGAAGGGCTCGCCGACGACATCGCCTGCGACTTCGGCCAGACCGTCCTGCTGGACGGCGAGACCACGGCCAACGAGTACAACCCCGCGGACGCCGAGTTCGCGTGCAACGACAAGCTCATCGGTGCCCGCGACATGCTCGTGACCTACAACGCGCTGCAGGGCTACGAGGAGTACGCCTCGGCCCGTGACGCGGACGGCCACGGCACCCACACCGCCGGCACCGCCGGCGGCAACGCCGACGTCCAGGCCGAGATCTTCGGCATCGACCGCGGCGAGGTCACCGGGATCGCGCCACGCGCCTCCATCATCGCCTACAAGGGCCTCGGGGACCTGGGCGGCTACACGTCCGACCTCGCCGGCTCGATCGACCAGGCCGTGGCCGACGGCGTCGACGTCATCAACTACTCGATCGGTTCGTCCAGCCCCAGCCTGGTGTCCGCCGACGACATCTCGTTCCTGTTCGCGGCCCAGGCCGGCGTCCACGTGGCGACCTCCGGTGGCAACGACGGTCCCGGCGCCTCCACCATCGGCAGCCCGTCGTCGGTCCCGTGGCTGACGACGGTCGGTGCCTCGACCCACACCCGTGGATTCGAGAACACCGTGACCCTGGGTGACGGCACCACCTTCGACGGTGTGTCGATCACCGAGGGCCTCGACGAGACCGCACCACTGGTCGACTCCGAGACGCTCGGCAACACCCTGTGCCTGCCGGAAGGAACCACCGATCCGTACGTGGTCCCCGACGGCGGGTTCAACGCCGACGTCAGTGGCAAGGTCGTGCTGTGCGAGCGCGGCATCAACGCCCGCATCGAGAAGTCCAAGGTGGTTGCGGACGCCGGTGGGGTCGGGATGATCCTGTTCAACGCCGTGCCCAACCAGTCCTTCGTCACCGACAACCACTACGTCCCGGCCAGCCACATCGGGCCGGAACTCGGCCAGGCCGTCAAGGACTACATCGCAGCCGCCGGTGACGGGGCGACCGCCTCGATGACCGCGGGCCAGAAGGTCGACGTCCAGGGGTCGGTCATGGCCGACTTCTCCTCGCGTGGGCCCACCGGCTCACCCGCATCGGCCGACATCATCAAGCCGGACGTGACCGCGCCCGGTGTCAACATCCTGGCCGGCAACACCCCGACTCCGACGCTGGGTCGTCCGGGGCAGTTGTTTCAGTCGATCTCCGGCACGTCGATGTCCAGCCCACACGTGGCCGGACTGATGGCGCTGCTCGACCAGGCACACCCCGAGTGGTCGCCGGCGGCCGTCAAGTCGGCGCTGATGACCACCGCACGACAGGACGTCACCAAGGAGGACGCGGTCACGCCGGCCGACCCGTTCGACATGGGTGCCGGGCACGTCGACCCGGGCAAGGTTCGTCGCCCGGGCACGATGTTCAACCCGGGCGTCGTGTACGAGGCCGACATCAACGACTACTTCGCGTTCCTGTGTGGTGCGACCGCGGCCGTCAACCCGGCCCTGTGCGACCAGTTGGTGGGCGCCGGCTACTCGACGACCGCCAGCGACCTCAACCTCGCCTCGATCGCGGCCTCCGCGGTCGCCGGTCCCACGACCGTGACCCGGACGATCACCAACGTGTCCGGGCGACGCGTGAACCTTCGCGCCGTGGTGGAGGCACCCGAGGGCTTCTCGGTCGACGTCTCGCCGAAGCGGGTGCGACTGGCCGACGGGGCCAGCGCGACCGTCGAGGTCACCATGGTCAACGACTCGGCACCCGCCGAGGAGTGGCGTTTCGGGTCGCTGAGCTGGACGGGCGGTGGCGTGTCCGCACGCAGCCCGATCGCGGCCAGGGGCGCGCTGTTCGACGCGCCCGACGAGCTGGTCGAGTCAGGTGCGTCCGGCTCGGCCTCGCTGGAGGTGGCCTTCGGCTACACCGGTGAGTACACGGCAGCCGCACACGGACTGGTCGGCGACGACCCCGTGTCGGGCACGGTCGTGCAGGACCCGGACCAGACCTTCAGCCCGACGGACGGGTTCTCGACGGCGATCCCGGTCGACCTCGCCGACGCGGCCCTGTTCCGCTTCGTCATGGAGCAGTCCGACGTCACCGGGCCGGGCGCCGACCAGGCCGATCTCGACCTGTTCCTGTTGGACGACGCCGGGGCCCTCGTGGCCAGTTCCACGTCCGGCGGCACGGACGAGATCATCGACCTCGTCCTCCCCGAACCGGGGTCCTACACCCTGTACGTGCACGGGTGGCAGACCAACGGCGAGGAGCTGGGCTTCACCGGCCACACCTGGACGGTGCCCCTCACGGCCGGGACCGGCAACCTGTCGATCGACAGCGCGCCGACCGAGGCCGTGTCCGGCACGACCGGGACCGTCGACATCGGCTGGGACGGTGCCGCCGCCGGCACCAACCTCGGCGCCGTCTCCCACAGTGGACCGGACGGGCTGCTCGGCCTGACCCTGGTCACCGTGGAGAACTGAGCACGGAGGCACGACACGACGAGGGGGCGCCCACCCGGGCGCCCCCTCGCTCGTCGTGACGGCCCGCGCCTGGCACGGGGCGGCCACGGGCGGGCCGAGGACTACGTGTCGTCCGGCCCGGGCGGTGGGACGAAGCCGAACCCGCCGTCGCCGGCATCGGACGGGCACAGGCGAGGCGGCTGTCCGACGGCGGCCGTGTACAGCCACACCCGGTCGCCGCGGCGGAGCAGGACCCGGAACCCCTCCACCTGGGCCTGGGTCGCCACCTCGCCGGGCCGCGGACACCCGACGCTGCCGTCCGGGAAGGTCTCGGGCCGGGCGAGCATGACCTCCACCTCACCCCCCGAGTCGCCCCCCACGTCGACGCCGACCCGGTCGCCCAGGTCGTCAACGGCCGCCGCCACGACCGACTCCAGTTCCGGCCCCATCGTCGCCGGGTCGGCTGGCCGCGTCGGCACCGGCGTCGGCAGGAGGTCGGACGGCAGGCGACCCGCCTCGGGGTCCACGAGGTCACCCCGCGTCGGGCTCGGCACGCCGGGACCCTCGGACGGCGCTCCCACGGTCGACTCCTGCGTCGTCGGTGCGGACGACGACGTGGCCGCCTCCGGCGTGGCACCGGGTGTGTCCGGTGTGCCACACGCCACCAGCATGCCCGCCACGACGCCGACGAGAAGCCTGCCCGGTCGGGACGAGCGCTCACACGGAGGCTGCATCGGCGTCGGGCCACGCATGGACAGGCCTTTCCGGTGTCGCGGGCGGGCACGGTGGTGGGACGTCGTGCACCCGCCCATCGTTGCAACCGAGGCCCAGCAGCAGCACCAAGCCCCCGGTGCCGAAGCCAGGCGTCAGAACGAGCGCAGCGAGTTCTGAACCGTGCGCGAGGGACGAGGGCACGCCCGCAGCGCGAGGTCGCGCGTCCTCGCTGCGCTCGGACACATTGGAGTTGCTCGGTGCGCTCACAACGTCCAGGCCCCGATTGGAAACGTCAGGGCTCGAGGTCAGCCGCGACCAGTTCGGCCAACTGCACGGTGTTCAGGGCGGCCCCCTTGAGGAGGTTGTCGCCCGCCACGAACAGGTTGAGGCTGTGCGGGTCACCGAGGTCGGAGCGGATCCGACCCACCAGGACCTCGTCCCGACCGGCGGACCCCAGCGGCGTCGGGTAGGCAAGTGGCTCGCCGTCGCGACCGATGCCGTCCTCGACGACCATCCCGGGCGCCTCGGCCAGGGCCGCGAGCGCCTCGTCACGGGACACCCTGTCGCGGAACGTCATCCGGGCCTGGATCGCGTGGCCGACGACGACCGGGACGCGGACGCAGGTGGGCGAGACCCGCAACGACGCGATCGACAGGATCTTGCGCGATTCCTCGACGAGCTTGCGTTCCTCGACGGTGTTGCGGTCCTCGTCGAAGTCACCGCAGTGCGGCAGGACGTTGAACGCGATCGCCTTGGAGAAGTTGTCCGGCGTGACCGCGGCCTCGGCCGCGAGCCCGTCGGCGCGCAGCCGGTCGACGTCGTCGACCAGTTTGCGGGCCTGTTCGACCAGTTCGGTGATCCCGGACTGGCCGGCACCCCCAGCCGCCTGGTAGGTCGTGGCGACCACCTCGCGCAGCCCGAACGCGTCGTGCAGCGGCTTCGCCGGGACCATCAGCACCATCGTGGTGCAGTTCGGGTTGGCGATGATGCCGCGTGGACGGTCCCTGATCGCCTCCGGGTTGACCTCGGACACGACCAACGGCACGTCGTCGTCCATCCGCCACGCAGACGAGTTGTCGACCACGACCGCGCCGGCCTCGGCCGCGATCGGGCCGAACTCGCGCGACCGGGTCGCGCCGGCCGAGAACAACGCGATGTCGACGTCGTCGAACACCTCCGGCGTCAGTTCCCGGACCGTGACGGAGCCGTCCTTCCACGGCAGGGTGCGACCCGCCGAGCGGGCGGACGCAACCGCCACCGGGTCGCCGGCGAGCGGGAAGTCGCGGCGGTCCAGTTGGCGCAGGAGTTCGTGGCCGACGGCACCGGTGGCACCGACGACGGCGACGCGGAAGGAGGACATGGGACACCCTTGGCGGCAAGTTTGGCGAAGCCCCATCGTGCCATGCCCCACAGCCGGATGCCAACGCCATCCCCCGTCGAGTGAGCGCCCTGCCGCGAGATACCGCGGTGATCAGCACACTCGACGGTTGTCAGGGAATGGCGACGGGGGCGTCAGCCAGGCCGAAGGCGTCGTGGACGGCCTGCACGGCCAGCTCGACGTCGGAGGCGGCGACCACGACCGACACGCGGATGGTCGACGTCGAGATCATCTCGATGTTGACCCCGGCCTCGGACAGCGCGGCGAACATCCGCGCGGCGATGCCGGGGTGGGTCTTCATGCCGGCGCCCACCAGCGACACCTTCGCGACGGCGTCGTCGACCGTGGCCCCGGCTGCGCCGATCTGTTCGGCCAGGCCCAGCAGCAGCGCCCGGTTGCGGGTCGCGTCGGCCCGTGGGACGGTGAAGGAGATGTCGGTCGCGCCGGCCTCGGAGACGTTCTGGACGATCATGTCGACGTTGATCTCGGCATCGGCCAACCCGCTGAACAGCTTCGCGGCAACGCCCGGCTGGTCGGGGACGTGCTGGATCGTGACCTTGGCGTCCTGGGTGTCGTGGGCGACGCCCGAGATGATCGCGTTCTCCATGATGTCCTCCTCGTTGACGATCCAGGTGCCGGGCTGGAAGCTGAACGACGACCGGACGTGGATCGGCACGCCGTGGTTGCGGCCGAACTCCACCGATCGAGCCTGCAGCACGCCGGCGCCCTGGGCCGAGAGCTCCAGCATCTCCTCGAAGGTGAGCTGGTCGAGCTTGCGGGCGTTGGGGACGACCCGGGGGTCCGCGGTGTAGACGCCGTCGACGTCGGTGTAGATCTCGCAGACGTCCGCACCCAACGCGGCCGCGAGCGCCACGGCGGTGGTGTCGGAGCCGCCCCGGCCCAGGGTCGTGACGTCCTTGGTGTCCTGCGACACACCCTGGAACCCGGCGACGATGACGACGTTGCCCTCCTCCAGCGCACCGGTGATGCGCCCCGGCGTGATGTCGACGATCCGGGCGCGACCGTGCGTGGCATCGGTGATGATGCCCGCCTGTGACCCGGTGAAGGACTTGGCCGGGATCCTGAGCATGTGCAGCGCCATCGCCAGCAGCGACATCGAGATGCGCTCGCCGGCCGTCAGCAGCATGTCCAGTTCGCGACCCGGTGGCAGGTCCGAGATCTTCTCGGCCATCGTCACCAACTCGTCGGTCGTGTCGCCCATGGCGGACACGACCACCACGGTCTGGTTCCCGGCGCGATGGGTCGCGGCGACCCGGTCGGCGACCCGCTTCATCCGGGTCACGTCTCCGACCGACGTGCCGCCGTACTTCTGGACCACGATGGCCACGGTGGGTGCACTCCTGGACGGGGTGGGGACGGGGTGGGGACGGGGCCGGACGGTACCGCGCGGACCGCTGACGCTCAGGGGATCCCGGTTCCGATGAACGTGCCGACCAGGAAGGTCAGCCCCATGGCGAGGATCCCGATTCCGACGTTTCTGGCCACGGCGGGCATGACCGGTGCCTGCCCCAGCCGGGCCGATCCCCAGCCCGTCAGCACCAGGGCGCACGTCACCGCGATCACCGTGACGGGCACGCGCAGGGCGACCGGCGGGAGCACGATCGCGAGCAGTGGCAGCATGGCCCCCAGGGCGAAGGCCACCATGGACGAGAGCGCGGCGGCGACCGGTGAGGTGAGGTCGTTCGGGTCGATGCCCAGTTCGACCTCGGCGTGCGCCACGAGGGCATCCCTGTCGGTCAGTTGCCGGGCGACCTCCTCGGCCACGGCTCGGTCCAACCCCTTGGACTCATAGATCTGCGTGAGTTCCTCCAGCTCCTCCTCGGGCATCTCCACCAGTTCGCGGCGCTCCTTGTCCAGCAGCGCCTGTTCGGAGTCCCGCTGGGTCGACACGCTCACGTACTCGCCGCCGGCCATCGACAACGACCCGGCCACCAGCCCGGCGATCCCGGCGATCAGCAGTGCACGCGAGTCCGCGGTCGCGCCGGCCACCCCGACCACCAGTCCCGCCGTCGACACGATGCCGTCGTTCGCGCCCAGCACCCCGGCCCGCAGCCAGTTCAGGCGGGCCGCGATCGACCCGGTGTGGGGCTCGTCGTCGTGGACGTCCAGGGCGTGGTCGCCCGTCGGTGCCTGGTCGCTCACTCGACCGCCCGTCGACCGGTGAACGAGCGCGCCAGCGTGACCTCGTCGGCGTAGTCCAGGTCGCCGCCGACCGGCAGTCCGGACGCCAACCGGGTGACCGCCACGCCCAGCGGCGCCAGCAGCCGCGACAGGTAGGACGCGGTCGCCTCGCCCTCGACGTTCGGGTTCATGGCGAGGATGACCTCGGTGATGCCCTCGCCGTCCAGCCGCGCGACCAGTTCCCGCACGTGCAGGTCGTCGGGGCCGACGCCGTCGATGGGCGAGATCGCGCCGCCGAGGACGTGGTAGCGCCCGCGGTACTCGTGCGTGCGTTCGATCGCGATCAGGTCACGAGGTTCCTCGACCACGCACAGCACCGTGGTGTCCCGCCGCGTGTCGCGGCAGACCTGGCACTCCTCGGCTTGGGAGATGTTGAAGCAGCGCCGACAGAACCGGATCGTCGCCTTGACCGTGGTGATCGCCGAGGCCAGGCGCCCGGCTTCCTCCGTGTCGACCTGCAACAGGTGGAAGGCGACCCGCTGGGCGGACTTGGGCCCGATCCCGGGCAGCCGCCCGAGTTCGTCGATGAGGTCCTGCACCGCACCTTCGTAGAGCATCGGGTGGCGGCCTTCCACGGGGTCTGTGCACGGTTCGTCGAGCGAGACCGCATGGTCACGAGGCTACTGGGCAGGGGCGGGTGTCCCGTGCCCGCCCGACCTGTCGTCAGTGGTCGTCCGGGTCCAGTTCCGTGGCCCCCAGGCGATCCACGAGGGCGCCGGCAGCACGATCCATCGCCTCGGCCGGGTCGAGGTTGGCCAGCGGGGTGGGCGTCGCGCAGGTCGGCTCGTCCGAGGCCGTCGCCGGCTCGGCGTGTCCGGCCGTTGATCGGCCGGCGATCGGTGCCCCGGACTCGGTGTCGCCCGACGAGTGGGCACCCGCCTCGTCGGGCCCGCCGTCGACCGGTCGGGGTCGTGGTCGTGGCGGTCCGTCCCCGTCGACCCGGACATCCAGTCGGACGGTGACGCCGGTCGCCTGTTCGATCGCGCTGCGGAGGACCTCGCCGAATTCGGTCTTGGTGGCATTGGTGGCGTGGAACGACCGATAGCGCTCGCCGTAGCCCAGGGCCAGGACGCCCCGGCGCAACTGCAGCAGCCGCGCCGGCTCGAAGATGGCGTGCGACCGCTTGGAGTCCGCGCGCACCAGTTCCAGGATCGCGTCCCAGCGGCTGCGGATCGACTCGAGGTCGTCGGTCTCGTCCCGACTCGCGGGTTCGTCGACCACGACCTCGGGACCGGACGGGCGGTCCGCGGGGACGTCGGGGAGGCCGTCACGGGCCACCCGGGCCGCGCGAGCCCCCGCCCGGCTCGCGAAGTCGGTCCCACCGGCCGGCTGGTCCGCGTCGGTCCCGGCGACGGCGTCCGAATCGGCGTCCGAATCGGGGGCGTGCGAACCCGTGTCGTCCGCCCCCGTGTCCTGCGAACCCGCGTCCTGCGAACCCGTGTCGTCCGAACCGGTGGCGTCGGCATCGGGGGCGTCCGAGCCCGTCTCGTCCGCTGGCTGCGCCGCAGCGCCGGCGTCCAGGTCCAGCGCCGGACCGTCCGCGAGGTCGCCGGGGGCCACATCGTCCCCGGGTGCCGCCGTGGTGGCCGTGGTGGGCTCGTCCGGGTCGTCGTCCTCCTCGCCGACAGCCGCGTCGTCGGCCGCCTCGGGTTCGCCCGCAGCCTCCCCGGCCGAGGCCTCCCCCGGGTCGTCGGGACCGGCGGCACCGTGCCGGGCGAGGTCGTGGTCCGAGTCGGCGTCCCCCGGATCGACGTCGACATCGTCCCGATCGTCGTCCGGATCGATCTTGAGGACCACGGGTTCGTCGGTGGGGTCGGGGTCTTCGACGGGCTCGGCAGAATCGACCGGCTCGGGAGAATCGACGGGCTCGGGGGTGTCGACCACCGGGCCGTCGGCCGGCGGCCTGGCCGCGACCCGTGGCGCGCCGGGGCGAGTCGCGATCCGGGCCAGGGCGAGCTCGAGCGCCAGCCGTGCCGGCCCCTGGCGCATCTGCTCGAGCGCGGTGGCCATCTCGTCCATGCCGACCGCGAGCCCGTCACGGTCCGAGCGCGCCGCCTGCGCGACCAGTCCGTCGAGTCGGTCGGCGGTCGCGTCGACCAGGTCGTGGCGACCCGGCGCGACCACCAGCACGAGCAGGTCACGCAGGTGGGCGACCAGGTCGAGCGTGAACTGGCGCAGGTCGGTGCCGTCGTCCAACAGTTCCTGCACCTTGACGAAGGCGCCCGCCAGGTCGCCACCCAGGGCGGCGTCGACGGCCGCCGCGGTGTGCTCGAAGGAGGTCTGGCCCAGCACCTCGGCCACGTCGGCGCCGGTCACCTCGCCATCGGCGTAGGCCAGCACCTGTTCGAGCACGGACTCGGTGTCCCGGACCGACCCGTCCCCGGCCCGGACCACCAGGTCCACGGCGGCGTCGTCGATGCTGCCGCCTTCGCGGGACACCAGGTCACGGACACGACCGGCCACGTCGGCGGCACCCACGCGCCGGAGGTCCAGGCGCTGGACCCGCGACAGGATCGTTGGCAGCACCTTCTGGGGGTCGGTGGTGGCCATCGCGAACACGACGTGCCCGGGCGGTTCCTCGATCAGCTTCAGCAGGGCGTTGAAGGCCGCGGTCGAGGCCATGTGGACCTCGTCGAGGATGTAGACCTTGCGTCGCGCCGAGGCCGGTGCGAACTGCGCCCGGTCACGCAGTTCCCGGGCGTCGTCGACGCCGCCGTGCGAGGCCATGTCCAGTTCGATCACGTCGACGGAGGACCCGTTGGTGATCGCCACGCACTGGTCGCAGACGTTGCACGGCTCGGGCGTGGGGCCGTTCGCGCAGTTGATCGACTTGGCCAGGATCCGGGCCGTGGAGGTCTTTCCGGTACCGCGGGGGCCGGCGAAGAGGTAGGCATGGTGCAGCCGGTCCTCACGGATCGCGTTGGTCAGCGACCGGGTCACGTGTTGCTGCCCCACGACCTCTGCGAAGGTCTGGGGGCGGTACTTGCGGTACAGCGAGACGTAGGCCACCACGGGCTCCGGACACCGACGACACGAACACGACGAGCGCGTGGCCATCGTAGGCTGACCGTGCGACGCGGCGGGCCCGCCGCCCGACTCGGGGCGACTCCTCGCCCGACCCCGACCAGCCCGGAGCGACCATGCGCACGACTCCCGTCCTGGTGACCGGCGGTGCCGGCTACATCGGCTCGCACACGGTCAGGGCCCTGCACGCCGCGGGCCGCGACGTGGTGGTGCTGGACACGCTCGAACACGGCGACCGGGCGGCCGTCAGCGATGCCGAACTGGTGGTCGGCGACGTTGCCGACCAGGCGTTGGTCACCGACCTGGTCCGCGACCACGCCATCACCGAGGTGGTGCACTTCGCGGCCTACAAGTCAGTGCCCGAGTCGATGGAGCAGCCCGGTCGCTACTTCGACAACAACGTGGGCGGCTCGATCGCGCTGGTCTCGGCGGCACGGGACGCCGGCGTCACCTCGTTGGTGTTCTCGTCGTCGTGCTCGGTCGTCGGCAACCCGCCGGAGGTGCCGGTGACAGAGGAGGCCCCGCTGGACCCGGAGAGTGTCTACGCCGAGACCAAGGCGATGGTCGAACGGCTCCTGGCCTGGACCGGTCGGACCACCGACCTCCAGTCGGTGTCCCTGCGCTACTTCAACGCGGCCGGGGCGGCGATGGATGGCTCGATCGGGGAGGACTGGTCCTCGACGACCAACCTCGTCCCATTGGTGATGCGATCGGTGCTGACCGGATCGCCGCCACTGCAGGTCTTCGGCACCGACTACCCGACCCGCGACGGCACCTGCATCCGGGACTACATCCACGTCGACGACCTCGCGCGTGCCCACGTGGCCGCCCTGGACTGGCTGGACGAGGGCGGGCGCACGACCGTGGTCAACGTGGGCACCGGCGTCGGCTCGACCGTCCGGGAGGTCATCGCGGCCATCGCGGACGTGGCGGGTCGCGACGTGGACTACGAGGAGGTCGGTCGCCGACCGGGCGACCCGGCCGCGACGTGGGCCGCCAACGACCGCGCACGCGACCTGCTGGGATGGGAGGCCACCATGGGCCTGCCGGAGATCGTCGCCAGCGCATGGTCGTGGTTCTCGCGGCTGGCCGAGGAATCCCAGCCCTGACTGGCGCAGGCGTCGACTGCCGCGGGTCGGTGACGGGAAACAGCCGCGCGACGGATGATCTCGTCCGAGATGTGGTCGCCGGTATCGGTACCCGCCCAAGAACGGCTTAGGGCTGCTGCCTTCCGGCCCTGACCCGGTTCACCGGAGGACGTCACCGGCGGCGACCACATCTCGCACGGGACCAAGCCCGTCGCGTGGTTGCCACATCCTACCAACCGAGGTGCCGGGCGGACCGTGTCGGTGGACATGGTTCGGGTCGGTCATCCGTCCCCCCGAACGGATGACCGACCCGATCAGTGCACGACTCGTGCCCACTGTCGCGAGCACGAGTCGATTCCCCGCGCGAACGGGAAGCCAGGGTCGTACAGGGTTGGTGCACGGGCGGTTCGGGCCCGCGACGCATCCGGATTGGTCGGCGTGCCCGACCGTGCGGATCTCGAACCGCCGCCGAACCACCCGGTCCCGACGACGCCCGAGGACGACGCCCCGGGCCGAGTGGCTCGGGGCGTCGTGTTGCGGAGGGTGAGGGATTCGAACCCTCGAGAGCGTTGCCGCTCAACACGGATTCCAAGAGCATGACGGGGGTTTGTGCGGTGACGCCGTCTGACGCAAAACGACTCTGAGCAGGGGAAACACACGGGTATCATTCGGGGCGTGATGGCCTGCGACAGCGGCTGCCGGAAATTCTGTGACCAATTCGTGACCAATTTGCTCGTCCGTCGAGGGTGCAACGCGCATGGCGAGCTACCTGGCATGGCACCAAGTCGCCTGCTCCGCAGGCTTCTCGCCCGACGGGTTAGTTGTAACTTTATGGTGCTAACCTTTCAACTGATCGGGTAGTTGGAGGGCGATCTCATGAGTCGCGCGAACGGGTGGCCGGCCTCCGGGCTGGACCGCGAGCAGACGTGGGACACCGTGGCAGGGAACCGTCGCGTCCCGGCTGCCGACCGGAACCTGCGCTACCGGCCGTCGCTCCCGCCCATGATCGCCCACCGCGACGTCCCGTTGGACTCGGGGGTGTCCGCGAGGGTCGAGGAGGCCGCGCTGCGGCTGCGGTCCGCTGACGAGCGGGTGGCCGACGGCGCGTCGACGGTCCCGCTGCTGCGCAGCGAGTCGGCCGCGTCCTCCAAGATCGAGCAGATCGAGGTGGGACAGCGCTATGTCGGGCGCGCGGTGGCCGGCTTGCCCACGCGGCAGCGCTCCGCCCTGGAGGTCGCCAGCAACGTGCGGGCCATCCAGTCCGCCGTCGACGGCGACCTGCGATCGATCACGGCGGACCGGCTGCACGAGGTCCACGCCGAGCTGCTCCCCGACGCCGAGTGGGCCGGTCGGCCCAGGACGATCCAGAACTGGATCGGGGGTTCCGACCACAGCCCGCGCGACGCCCGCCACGTCCCGCCACGACCCGACCGCGTGCCCGAGCTGCTGGACGACCTCGTGGGCTTCGCCAGCCGGGACGACCTGCCGGCCGTGGTGCAGGCCGCCATCGCCCACGCCCAGTTCGAGACCATCCATCCCTACCCAGACGGCAACGGCCGCGTCGGACGAGCCCTGATCCACATGGTCCTGCGACGACGTCGCGTCACGAGCAGGGCGATCGCCCCGCTGTCGATCGCCATGCTCGGCGACACGGGCAGCTACCTGGACGGGCTGGGGGCCTATGGGCGCGGAGACCTGGCGACGTGGCTGTCCTACTTCACCACGGCCAGCCTCGTCGCCGCCGACGCCACCGCGCGTCTCGACGACCAGCTCACCAGCCTGCGCGACGAGTGGCGCAACCTCCCGATCGTGGTCGACGCTCGATCGGATGCGGCGATCCGGCGGGCCGTCGAGCAGTTGACGTCCCACCCGGTCTGCTCGGCAGCCCAGTTGGCCGAGCGCCTCGGCGTGTCCCGCCCTGCAGCGCGGGGCGCCCTAGAACAACTCGCCGGCGTCGGTGTGCTCAACCGCACCACCGCGGCCCGCAACCTCCAGGTCTACGAGGCCCACGAGGTCTTCGCCGCCATCGACGACGTGGAGCGTGCCGTCACCGGCTGATGGCGGGAAGTCGATGAACTCGGTTCACGAGGCGACCGGACCCTCCCCTACGGACGGCCGAGGGGCAGTGGTGGTCGGCTCAGCGGCCCAGGCGATGTCGTCCAGCGGCAGGCCGAGTTGCGCCAGGAGCCGAGCGGTCGGGATCATGATCCGCCGCCCGACCCGCATGTTGGGGATGGCATCGGCCTCCACGGCCCGGTAGCAACGGCGTCGGCTCATGCCCAGCAGCAGGGCGGCCTCCGGGACGGTCATCACCAACGGCATCGTCCCGCTGATCCCTGGGGTCGCGGTGGGCGACTCGGTCAACATTGGTCATCCTCTCATCGGATTCGTCGGGAAGGCTGTCGGTGATCTGGTTGGGTGACGACTCGTGCCGAGTACGCCACTGGCGCCACACCGCGCGCCAGGCCTCCACACAAGTACTGCCACCGCGGAACACGCGAACGTGACACCCTGTGCGTTCGCCGCTCGCCCCACAGCGAGCTGGTTGGAGGATGGCTACGACGACGCGGCCGAGGCGGCCCGGTCCGACGCCGGACCGACCAAGCGGTCCTGACCCACGCAAGTCCCTGACGCGGATCGCCTCAACGCCCAGGCTCAGGCCCTTGCCGTCGAGAGCGGCTCAACGCCGCGGGGTAGCGAGATCAGCTGATCTCCTAGGGTTGACGCTTCCGGGGAAGCACCTTCGGGGAGTGTCGAGATCGGCGGCTCTCAGAGGTTTGGTGCTGGCGGCCTCAGGTTGGCGAGGTGACCGTTGGCACATGCCCTTCACGGCGACGGAGCGTGACGCTGTCGGCCACGTTTTGGAGCGTCGTGGCTGGGGGAGTGTGTGGATCAGCGGTGGTTGCGGGTTGGCGGATTATGCTGCCTGTGACGGCCAACGTCGAGGGCAGGGCGGCTGGTGGGGGTGGATGGTTCGGACATGCAGGTGCCGGTTGGCGATCGGGTGGTGCAGGTCTGGGTAGGCGGGGTCGCCGGTGGGCCGGTGCTGGTATTACAGCCGGGCACGCCCGCGCCCCCGGTGGCCTGGCCGTCGTTGGAATCCATCGCGGCGTCGCGTGGTCTGCGCCTGGTGTCCTACGCCCGGCCCGGCTACTCGGGGTCGACCCGCCACGAGGGGCGCCAGGTCGTCGACGCGGCCACCGACGTGGCCGCCGTGCTGGATGCCCTTGGTGTTGGCGAGTTCGTCACGATCGGGCATTCGGGGGGTGGCCCTCATGCCGTGGCATGTGCCGCGGTCCTTGCCGATCGCTGCCGGGCCGCGACCTCGTTGGCCGGTGTGGCTCCCCATGACCTGCATGCGGCCAGGTGGATGGAGGGCATGGCCGACGAGAACGTCGAGGAGTTCTCGATCGTGCTGGAAGGACCAGCCGCGTTGCGCCGCCACCTGTCGGCAGAACTTGCTGCCTATGCGGGTGTGACCGCCGCCGACGTCGCCGAGGCGCTGGGCGGCCTGGTCACCGCGGTCGATCGTGCTGCGCTCATCGGGGACTTGGCCGACATGGTGGCACGCAGCCTGCGCCGGGCCGCCGTGGACGGACTGGACGGCTGGATCGACGACGACCTCGCGGTCATGTCGCCGTGGGGCTTCGACCCGGCCGCCATCGATGTGCCCGTGGCGGTGTGGCAGGGCCGCCACGACGCCATGGTGCCCTTCCGGCACGGCCAGTGGCTGGCCACCGACATTGCCAGCGCGCACCCTCGCCTGGCAGACGACGAGGGCCACCTGTCCCTGCTCACCCGACGTCTCGGCGACATCGTCGACGACCTGCTCGCGTTGGGCGACATCCCGACACGCTGATCCCGGGCCATCGCACCCGGACCGGTCATGTCGTTAGATCGACCGGATGGTCCTCGGTTTCTGCGTCGCAAGGGGCAGCAGTCGCGGGGCGCCGAACGCGATGACGCATGTCCCGAATCCGCAGGCCTGCGCGAGGGCCACCCGGAGCCGCCGGAAGAACCGGGATCGGTGGATACCGGAGGGTCGACGCCGCGCGGTAGTCCCCGTTACGTACGGGTCGGACCGCTCCCGCGGAGGCGCGATCCCGCACAAAACCGTCGTCCACATGTCGCTTACATGACCGGTCACCGAAGCCATCGGTCGGTACCCTTACCTCTAGTCGCAGGTAAGGAAGCGGTATGGATGTCAGCGCCACCGTCACGGCCAAGGGCCAGGTGACGATCCCCAAGCAGGTACGTGACGAGCTGGGCCTCCACGAGGGCGACCGGATCCTGTTCAGGGTCGTGGATGGTCGAGCCGTGCTC
>JAGXFT010000005.1 GCA_024637135.1 Nitriliruptorales bacterium
GCCGACCTGGGGCGGATCCACGATGTCGATCCGACCGACGGCGACGCGGTCGCGGCGTTGGCCGCCGACCGGCGGATGGACCTGGTGGTCGTGGGGCCGGAGGCACCGCTGGTGGCCGGGGTCGCCGACGACCTGCGGGCCCGGGACGTGGCCGTGTTCGGACCGTCCGCGGCCGCCGCGAAACTGGAGGGCTCGAAGTCGTTCGCCCGCGAGATGATGGCCGAGGCCGGGGCACCCTCGGCCGGGTACGTGTCGACCTCCAACCGCAACGAGGCCTACCGGGCGCTGGACCGCTTCGGCAGCCCCTACGTCGTCAAGGCGGACGGACTGGCGGCCGGCAAGGGCGTGCGGGTCTCCCGGGACCTGGTCGAGGCCCGCGCCGCCGTGGACGACGCGCTGGTGCACCGGGTGTTCGGCGACGCCGGCGCGAACGTCGTGATCGAGGAGTTCCTGGACGGGCCCGAGCGGTCGGTCTTCGGTGTCTGCGACGGCACCGACGTGGTGCTGCTGACGCCGGCGCAGGACTACAAGCGCGCGCTGGACGACGACCGGGGGCCAAACACGGGTGGCATGGGGTCGTTCAGCCCGGTGCCGGGGTTCGGGCTGGACGACGGTGTGGTCCGGCTGCTCGCGGACTCGGTGTTCCGGCCGGTCCTGGCCGTGATGGCCGATCGGGGGATGCCGTTCCGGGGCCTGTTGTACGCGGGGTTGGCGGTGACCGACGACGGCCCCCGGTTGATCGAGTTCAACGCACGCTTCGGGGACCCGGAGACCCAGGTCATCCTGCCGCGGCTGGCCTCGGACCTCGGTGACCTGGTGTGGGCGTCGGCGACGGGGTCGGTGCGCGACGTCGCCGTGTCGTGGGACGACCGGTCCTGGGTGACGATCGTGCTGGCCTCCGGTGGCTATCCCGGCACCTACCCGACCGGGATGCCGATCCATGGACTGGACGCGGTCGCCGACCTGCCCGACGTCCACGTCCTGCACGCCGGCACCGCTCGGTCCGACGACGGCCAGGTCATGACGGCTGGTGGACGCGTGCTCGACGTGGTCGCGGTGGGCGACGACGTGGCGACGGCGCGCGCAGCCGCGACCGAGGCGGCCGACCTGCTCCAGTTCGACGGGATGCAACGGCGCCACGACATCGCCGCCGGGATCTGACCGACGTGGCGACCGACATGGCGGGCGAGGCGGCGGACCGGCGCGCGGTGGCCGGGAGCCCGTCCGACGTCGACTGGTCGGCGGCACCGGTCTGGACCAGCCGGCTGGCCACGCTGCGCAACGTCGTGCGACAGGAACTGGTGGCGCGGCAGGTCGCCGAGGTGGTCGGCGCCACGACCGGGCGCGCCCTGGACGTGGGTGCCGGCCAGGGCACGCAGTCGATCCGGCTGGCCCGTCGTGGCTGGGAGGTGGTGGCCCACGAGCCCGATCCGGCGATGCGGGCGGCGTGCGACCGCGCGTTGGCCGCCGAGCCACCGCCGGTGCGGGCACGGGTCCGGGTGGTCGCCGGCGGGCTGGACGAGCTCGCGAGCGCGCCGGCAGCGAGCATGGACCTGGTCCTGTGCCACGGGGTGCTCATGTACCTGCCGCAGGCGGAGGAGGCGGTGGACACCCTGGCGCGCCATGCCGGACCCGGCGCACTGGTGTCGCTGGTGACCCGCAACGCCCGTGCCCTGGCCTTCCGCCCCGCCCGACGGGGTGACTGGGCGGCTGCCCGGGCGTTGCTCGACGAGGCCGACCGAGCCGCTGCGACGGCACGTGATCCCGGGTACGTCAACGAACTGGGCGTGTCGTGTCGGGCCGACGACGTTGACCGCCTCGCGACGTTGCTGGCCGACCGGGGCCTGGCCATGGTCGGCTGGTACGGGGTGCGCCTGGCCGTTGACGGTGCCGCGCCGGAGATGCCCGTGCCGGACGACGCGGGCGACGTGGCCATGCTGCTCGACGTCGAGGAGGAACTGGGCCGCCGCGACCCCTACCGCGGCGTCGCGCCGTTGTTCCACCTGCTCGCACGGCGCGTCGCGTGACCACGATGCGACGGATCGTGGTGCGTGGATCATCGGGCAGCGGGAAGTCGCGCCTCGCGGCCGCACTGGCCACGGCGCTGGGGCTGCGCCACGTCGAGCTCGATGCCTTCTACCACCAGCGGGGCTGGCAGCCGGCGGAACCCGCGGCCTTCCGGGCGGCCGTCGACGAGGCCACCCGCGGCGACGGGTGGGTGGTCGACGGGAACTACCGTGAGGTGCAGGACCTGGTCGTGGCACGCGCCGACACCATCGTGTGGCTCGACCTGCCCCGAAGGCTCGTCATGCGGCGGCTGGTGGCCCGCACGCTCGGGCGCGGGCTGCTGCGGCGCCCGTTGTGGAACGGCAACCGCGAGTCGGCCCTGGGGATCGTCCGGCGTGACCCCGAGCGCAACCTGGTCCTGTGGGCGTGGCAGCACTTCGACGAGCGTCACGCCGAGGCGGTCGCGGCACCCCACGACCCGGACCTCGCCCACGCGCACGTCGTGCGGCTGCGCTCACCGGACCAGGTCGCCGACTTCCTGGGCGACGTCGACCGGGTCGCGTGAGCGGCACCTGGAGTCGCCGCCGTCAGCCCAGGAAGAAGCGGACGTCCAGCACGATGCTGAAGGCGAGCAGCCCCACGACGACGGCGATGAAGGCCGTGTACGCCCACCGGTAGGTCCAGTTGGCCTGCCACACCCGCCGCAGGCTCCGGATCGACATGCCGACCGCGGCGATCGCCAGCGCCAGCCCGAGGGGTCGGGCCACCACGCCCGCCCACGCGATCGCGGGCAGCAGGATCGGGATCAGCACGTAGGTCAGGAGGCAGCGGGTCGCGGACAGCACCAGCGATCCCTGCAGGTCCATCAGCGCCCGTGGCTCGGCGTCGCGCAGGCCGAGGACCCGGCGGGCGAGCTGGTCGAGGCTGCTGTGCCCGTGGTCACGCGGTGACGGTGGTGGCGCCGTTTCCACCGTCGACGACGGCGCGTCGGTCCGGTCCGGCGCAGGGCCGGACGGCGTCGGTGAGGTGGTGTGGGACACGGGCGGCTGCGCTCCGAACGGGTGCGCCCATCGTACGCCCCTGCGTGTCGGCGCCACCGCTGGCCCCGCCCGGTGCTCAGGCTTCGCGCCGCGATGCCGCGGCCGCACCGGCGATCACCAGGGACACGCCCAGCACCGCCGCGGGGTGGACACGGTCGCCCAGCACGACGACGCCCAGTGCGACGGCGACGACCGGGATGACATAGGTCACGTACGACGCGCGCGGCCCCCCCACGCGACCCGTCAACGTGCCCATCATCACGAAGGCGGCGCCGGTGCCCACCACGCCCAGGACCAGCGTCGCTGCCACCGGCACGACCTCGAACCGACTGCGGGGCACCGCGTACAACCCGAACGGTGCCGTCCATGCGGTCGCCTGGACCAGCAGTCTGGTCATGACGGGGACCGCCCCGTGGCGTTGCTGCAACGGGGCCAACAGGTTCACCGACCACCCGTAGAGCATCGTGGCGACCAGGACCAGCACGATCCCGAACAGGGCCGTGGAGCCGCCGGCGGACGTGCTGGCGGTGCTGACCACGGCCATGCCGACGAACCCCACGACCAGGCCGATCCGTTGCGGCCCGCGCGGCGGTCGCCCGAAGAACAGGCCACCGAGCAGGGCCGCCCAGATGGGCATCGCCCCGTTGAGGATGCCAGCCACCGAGGAGTTGACGTGCTGTTCGGCGATCGGGAACAGCGTGAACGGGATGGCGACCCAGATCACGGCCAGCAACGCGATGGTGCGTCGGTCGGCCCGATCGATCTCGACCCGGCGGCGTCGCAGGACCAGCAGCGTCGCCGCGCCCGAGGCCACTCGCAGCCACGTCACCAGTCCCGGGTGGAGTGCCTCGAGGCCGACCGCCATCAGCAGGAACGACGAGCCCCAGACCAGTGCCAGCGCGGCCAACAGCACCCAGTCCAGGCGCGCGAACGGGTCCCGGTCGGAACGGACCGGACTGGTGGTCGGCGTGGGGACGGCGGCCTGGGTCATGGTCGTCGTCAGCCGCGCCCGAGGCGGGCGGCGGCCGCGACCAGGGCCGGGTGGTCCGGGTCGTGGACGAAGCGGGACAGGATCCGGGCGGCCAGGCGGTGCACGGCCGCGTCCGGGTCGGTGGCCGTCGGCGCCAGGTGGTCGGCTCGTGCGGCGCGGGCGAGGTCGACCAGCACCGCGTCGGTGCAGGCCCGTGACCGTTCCGTGACCGGTGCCGCGAGCGCCATCGACACGGTCATGAAGGTGTCCCGTGGTGGCGCTGGCGCCAGCGTCGGGACGGACACGGCGTACCAGTCCGCGGGCCGCTCCCGGCCGGCGGAACGAGCGTGTCGGGTGGGGATCGTGAGCGCGGTCATGGTGGTCTCCTTGGCGATGCGGTCGGGGGTGGTGCGGTCGTGTGGGCACACGTCGTCGGTGGCGACGCGTCGCGGGCACGCGGTGCTCCACCCGGCCAACGCACGAACCGGTGCGGGCGTGAGCCCGCCGGGCGAACATGACCCCACCGTCGCAGGTGGCGTCGTGCCCGGCGAGTGGCAGACTTGCCATTCACCATCACGATCCGGCCATGCCTCGTTCGTGCCCGCGACACGCCCCCCAGCCCTGCCTACCGTCGGTCCCGGCACCAAGAGGAGCAGGCGATGACACACACCGTGGCACTGGTGACGATGGACCGGATCAGCCCGTACGAGTTCGCCATCGCGTGCGAGGTGTTCGGCCTTGCCCGGGGCGAGATCATGCGCGCCCACGGTCTGGACGAGTGGTACGACCTGCGCATCTGCGCGGAGGCCCCCGGGGTCCCATTGCGGACCGCCTTCGACGGCTTCACCATGACCGTCACTGGGAGCCTTGCGGAGGTTGCGGCCGCCGACACGGTGATCGTGCCGATGGCCCCGAAGCCCCCGGATGCCGAGGAGATGCCGACCCTGCGGCGTGAACCCGGATCGATGTCGCCCGCGGTGCTGGACGCCCTCCGGGCCGCCCACGACAACGGCGCCCGGATGGTGTCGTTCTGTTCCGGGGCGATGGTGCTCGCCGACGCCGGCATCCTGGACGGTCGACGGGCCACGACCCACTGGATGTTCCTCGAGACGTTGCGGTCGTGGTATCCCCGTGTCGACGTGGTCGGGGACGTCCTGCACGTCCGGGACCGCGACGTGTGGACGTCGGCGGGCTCGGCGGCCGCGATGGACCTGTCGCTGGAACTGGTTCGCGAGGACCTGGGTGTGGACGTCGCGGACGGGGTCGCCAGGCGGATGGTGGTCCCACCCCATCGCGACGGTGGACAGGCGCAGTACGTCGCGGCCGCACCGCGCCCGCCGACGGCCGAGCACGCGCTCGGCCAGGTCATGGCGTGGGCCGTCGACCACCTGCACGAATCGTTGACCGTCGAGGACCTCGCGGACCAGGCGGCGTTGTCACCCCGGACCTTCAACCGACACTTCCGCAGGGCCAACGGGACGACCCCGCACCAATGGCTCACGGGGCAACGCGTTGCCCGCGCCCGTTCCCTGCTGGAGACCAGTGACCTGACCGTCGACCAGGTCGCCGCCCGCAGTGGGCTCGGCTCCGCGGCCAACCTGCGGGCGCGGTTGGCGGACGCGGTCGGTGTCACCCCGACGGCCTATCGCCGCCGCTTCGCCCGCGCCGGCTGACCGCTGCGGTCCGACCCGGGTGCGCGTCGATGGTGTCGCCGGCCGGACGACGGACGCGCACGGCGAGGAACGGGCCGACGTCGTGCGGCGGGCGCACAGAAGCCTGATGGACACTTGCCGATACCTCACCCTTCCGGTTGGATTTCCTTTGGCATCGATCCCAACGCCAGAATTCGACTGAACTGGAATCGCCATGACCGCCTCCCGCGCTGTTCGCCGCGTGTTCGCCGTGCTCGTCCTGGTGCTCGGGGTGGTCGCCCCCGGAGTGGTCGCGGCCGCGGTCGAGGATCCGGTGCTGGTGGTCGACGACATGGAGTCGGGCGTGCCCGCCGGTGCCGACGGCGACGGTGTCGCGGTCGGGTGGAACACGTTCCAGGACGCAGCCTCGACGGTGGCGGTGTCGACCACCGACACGCCCCCGGCCGTGCGGCCGGACGCCGACGCCGGCAACCAGGTCCTGCAACTCGACGTCGACGTCGAGGCGTTCGCCGGTGTGACCCACTCGTTCAGCAACGCCGCCGTGGACGCCTGGGTGCCGCAGGACTGGAGCGCCTACGCCGGGTTCGCGGTCTGGGTGTACGGACAGGGCACCGGCACGGGGATGTTCGTCGACGTGCTCGACAATCGCAACGAGGGCTCCACGACCGACGACGCCGAACGCTGGTCCGTGTCGTTCGTCGACGACGTCACCGGGTGGCGGTTGCTGGAGTGGACCTGGGACGAGTTCGCCCGCAAGAACGTCGGCAACGGGGCGCCCGACGACGGCCTGAACCTCACCGCCGTCCACGGCTGGGCACTGGGCGCCGTGACGACCGACGGCCCGGTGACGTGGTACGCCGACGACGCCCAGGTGTGGGGCAGCCGGCCGTTGGCGCTGGCGTTCGACCGGCCGATCTTCTCCGTCGACGAGGACGCCGGTGAGGCGGTCGTCACCGTCACACTGACCCGCCCGAGCGAAGACCCGATCACCATCGACGTGGCGACATCGGACTCCACGGACCGGACCTCCAGCGAGGACCTGATCGCGACGCCCGACCGCGACTACGTCCCCACGTCGGCGACGTTGACCTTCGAGCCCGGCGACACCACTGCCTCGTTCACGGTGCCACTCGTCGACGACGCCAAGGACGAGGTCCCCGAGACCTTCCTGGTCGAGATGGTCGACGTGCCGGCGGACCTCGACCCCGGTGCCGCGGGTCGCGCCTCCGTCAGCATCATCGACGACGACGCATTCGAGCCGGGCCTGCTCGAGGACCTGGAGGCCGAACACGACCCGGCCCTGCTCGACACCTCGGGAGACACCACGATCGCCGTCCGCGAGATCGCGGCCGGTGACCCCGACGCGCTGCCCGGCCAGGGCCAGTGGGAACGCGTGCTGGACATGCAGGGCACCGGCACGGTCGGCCACGACTGGGTGTTCCCGCGTGACGCCAGCGAGGCGGAGGGGCTGAGCGTGTGGCTGGACGGCGCCGGCGACGGCAGCGAACTGGAACTGGTGCTCAAGGACAACCGCGCACCGGACCCCGGCCCCGGCGGCTGGGTGCCGACCTGGGTCGACGAGTTCGACGGGCCCGACGGTGCGCGCGCCAACCCCGACAACTGGACCTACGAGACCGGTGGGTGGGGCTGGGGCAACCAGGAACTGCAGTACTACACCGACTCGACCGACAACGCCGCACTGGACGGCGACGGCAACCTGGTCATCACCGCTCGCGAGGTCGCCGACCCCCAGGCCGCGGCACTGCCGTGCTGGTACGGCGACTGCACCCACACGTCTGCGCGCCTGGTCACCGAGGGCAAGCAGGAGTTCGGGTACGGCCGCTGGGAGGCACGCGTGCAGGTGGCCGAGGGCACCGGCATCTGGCCCGCCTTCTGGTCGCTGGGCAACGACTTCCGGCGGGTGAACTGGCCCCAGACCGGCGAGATCGACGTGATGGAGTTCGTCGGGCGCCAACCCACCTCGATCTTCGGGACCATCCACGGGCCCGGCTACTCGGGCGGCCAGTCCTTCGGCTCGGGTCCGATCGACCTCGGCGAGCCCGTCGGTGCCCAGTACCACGACTTCGCGGTCGAGTGGCAGGAGGGCCTGATCACGTGGGAGCTGGACGGCCTGCAGTACCACACCGCCACCCCGGCGGACGTCGCCCCCAACGAGTGGGTCTTCGACCACCCGTTCAACCTCATCATGAACGTCGCCCTGGGTGGGAACTTCGGTGGCCCGTTGGGCGCCGACCTCGACCTGCCCCAGGACACCCTGTTCGACTGGGTCCGGGTGAGCGCCGCACCCGACACCGCCGAGCGCTTCAGCGCCACGATCACCGATGACGTCGAGGGGTGGACCCAGGTGACGATCCCGTGGGACGCCTTCGACCGGGCCGTCGACCAGCCGGCCCGGGCACCCGACGACGGGTTGACGCTGACCGAGACGTGGGGCTGGGAGCTGGGCCTGCCCGACGCCACCCCACGATCGATGGACCAACTGCGGCTCGTCGCCGCGGCCTGCGAGGACGCACCGATCGTGACGACCGATGCCGACGCCGGTGCCGGGAGCCTGCGACGGGCCCTGGACCGGGCCTGTGACGGCGCCACGATCACCGTCGATGCGGTCCTGGCCGACACCACCGTGACCCTGGTCGGCGAACTCCTTGCCGAACGAGACGTGGTGCTGGACGCCACCGCTGCACCCGGATTCACCGTGTCCGGTGGCGACACGACCCGGGTGCTGACCGTGGCCGCGGGTGCGACCGTCGTCCTCGACGGCGTGACGATCACCAACGGTGCAGGTTCCGGCCGAGGTGGGGCGATCCTGGACCTGGGTGACCTCACCATCCGCGACGGTGCCGTCACCGACAGCACCGAGGTGTCCACGACCGGACCCGCCTTCGACGCCGGTGGCGGCGCCATCTGGACCGGCCAGGACGCACGGCTGGAACTGGTCCGCACCACGATCGCCGACAACGCGACCACCACCCAGCCGGCCGGCGGCCTGTACGGGTTCTTCGGCTCCGAACTGGTGATCACCGATTCGACCATCAGCGGCAACGTCGGCGCCGACGTGGCCGGCGGGATCCGCAGCCTGGGCACCACGACGATCGTCGACTCGACGATCAGCGGGAACACCTCGACGGCGTGGCACGGTGGCGCGATGTTCATCACCGACGGCACGGTCGACCTGACCAACGTCACCGTGACCGACAACGTCGCGCCGGGAGGAACCGCCGGTGGCGTGGTCGTCGCGACCTTCGGCGACGTCGGCGCGAGCCTGGCCACGACCAACAGCATCATCGCCGGCAACACCGCCGGCGGGGCGTTGGACTGTGTGCTGGCCTTCAACGGTCCGGGTCCGATCGCGATCACGTCCGGCGGGGGCAACCTCGATGGTGACGGGTCGTGCGGGTTCAGCGAGCCGACCGACCAGTCCGGTGTGGACCCGTTGCTGGGCTCGCTGGCCGACAACGGCGGGCCGACCGCCACCCACCTCCCGGCGGTCGAGTCCCCGGCGGTCGACGCTGGTGTGGACGGCTGCGACGAGGCCGACCAGCGCGGTGTCGCGCGCGACGACGGTGCCTGTGACAGTGGGTCCGTCGAGGTCCTGCCACCGCCGGACACCACCGGGCCCCAGGTGTCGGTCACCGGCATCGAGGATGCGGCGACCTACGGCGACTCGGAGGAACTGGAGGTCACGGCCACGGCGACCGACGACGACAGTGGCGTGGCGTCGGTCGAGCTCCTCCTGGACGGTCAGCGACTGGTCACGGGCGATTCGCCGCTGTCGTTGTCGCTGGCGCTGTGGGAGTTGTCCCTGGGCGAGCACGACCTCGAGGTGGTCGCCACCGACAACGCCGGGAACGTGACCCGTGTGACCATCCAGTTCCGGGTCGCGACCTCGTTCGCCGACGTGCTGGCCAACCTCGAGCGGTCCCGGGCGTCCGGGGCGATCACGGCTCGTGAGGCCCGCGCGGTGGTCCTGCGGGTCGAGTTGGCCCAGCGCCACCTGGAGGCCGGACGCACCCGCCCGGCCCGGCTCCAGTTGGAGCACGCGCTGGACATGGCCCGGGACATCGGCGATGCCGACGTGCGGCGCCTGGTCGTGCGCGACCTCGACGCACTCCTGGCCGCCCTGGACGACTGACCCGGCGGTGGTCGGGTCCACCCCGGCGCCGCGCGATCACGGAACAGGCACGACACATGCCCGACGAGCGCGAGCGGCCGGACGCCGAGCCTGGGCGCGCGACCCTCAAGGAGGTCGCACGCCTGGCCGGGGTGTCGCGGTCCACCACCTCGCGCGTCCTCAACGACCACCCCAGCGTGCGGCCGGACGTGCGGGCCCGGGTGCAACGGGTCATGGACGAGGTCGGCTACGTGCCCGACGGGGTCGCCCGGAGCCTGCGCGGTGGTCGCAGCGGCATCATCGGGCTGGTCATCCCGCAGCCACCGGCGACCGTCTTCGGCGATGCCTACTTCGCCGCACTGGTCGGGGCGGTCGTGGCGACGTCCCAGGGTGACGGCTGCACGGTGGCGACGGTGTTGGTCGACGAGCCCGACGGTGATCGGGGCACCCGGGCGATCGGGGCGAGCGAGCGCGACGGCGACCTGGTCGAGCGGTTGGCGACTGGGGGCCTGCTGGACGGCGTGGTCGTGACCGCGAGCGTGATGGGCGACCCTCTGGCCGCGGACCTGCGCCGGGCCGGCCTGCACGTGGTGGTGGTCGGCGAGCCGGGTGACCGGTCGATCCCGTCGGTCGACGTCGACAACCACGGCGGCGGTCGTGCGGCGGTCGAGCACCTCGTCCACGGTGGCCGACGACGGCTGGTCGTCGTCGGTGGTCCACGGACCAACGCCTCGGCCCGGAGCCGACGCGCCGGGGCCAGGGAGGCGGCTGCGGCGGTCGGTGCCACGGTGGTCGCCGACGTGGCTGCGAGCGACTTCAGCGTCGACAGCGGCCGCCGCGCGATGGCGGACCTGGTCGCGGCCTCGGACGACGTCGACTTCGACGGCGTCGTGGCGGGGTCGGACGCCATCGCCTTCGGGGCCATGAAGGTCCTGCACGACCGCGGCGTCGCCGTGCCCGACCAAGTCGGCGTCGTGGGGTTCGACGACCTCGCCCCGGCACGGCTGGCCGACCCGCGACTGACCACGGTGCGCCAGCCCATCGAGCAGGTCGGTCGACGGGCCGTCGAGCGGCTGCTGGACGCGGTGGGCGGCAACCCCGCCGCCACGCGCGAGGTGCTGGAGGTCGAACTGGTGTCGCGCGGCTCCACACCCTGAGTCCTGGCTCGGCGTCCGCCCCGCCGTGGTCGCCGGCCTCGCAACGGCGGTCGGGCGCAGGGAGGTTGCGCGACCTCGGCGCAGGCCCTGGCGGACCGGTCGGATCGCCCGCCTAGCCTTGGTGACACATCACCCAACGAGGACATCCACGTATGGCACAGGTCGGCATCGTCATGGGGTCGAAGACCGACCTCCCGGTCATGGAGAAGGCTGCGAAGCAACTCGAGGAGTTCGGCATCTCCCACACGCTCGACGTGATGTCGGCCCACCGCAACCCCGCGAAGGTCACCGCCTGGGCCTCGTCGGCGGCCGACGACGGCTACCAGGTGCTGATCGCGGGAGCGGGACGCGCCGCCCACCTGCCCGGCGTCGTCGCGGCCCACACGGCCCTGCCTGTCATCGGCGTGCCGTGCCTGTCCGACCACCTCGGGGGCGCCGACGCGCTCTACTCCATCGTCCAGATGCCGCCCGGCGTCCCGGTGGCCACCGTCGGGATCGACAACGCGAAGAACGCGGCCATCCTGGCCGCGCAGATCATCGCCCTGTCCGACGGCGACGTCGCCGCCGCGCTCGCGGACTTCCGCACGGCCCAGGCCGACAAGGGCATGGAGCACCGGGCGTGGTCGCCCGACACCGGCAGCGAGCGCAGCGGCTTCGGCTTCCGGCCCTGACGCCTCCCGCCCCGGCTGCGTTCGCCCCACATCTGGCTGGGTCGGACTGACCGCCGACCTGTCGGCATACACCGGCACCACGTTGCTCGGGTTCCGCTACTGGACCGACGGCGCCGTCGTCGAGCGGGGCATCTCGATCGACGAGATCGCCGTCACCGGCACTCCTGGCACGTTGGGGCCGAGGACGGCGACCCGGAGATCACCGCGGACCCGGCCGACGGGTTCCGCGAGACCACCGGCAGCGAGGACGCGGCGTACTTCAACGCCTACATCGCCGAGAACCGCGTCTACCGGGGCTTCGACGACGCGCTGCGCACGGGCCCGTACAACTTCGGGTTCCTGGACCAGTGCCCCGACCGGGTGGAGCACTTCCCCTACCAGGACGGGCTGCTGATCAGCTACTGGGACGACTCGCAGTCGGACAACTCGACCTCCGCCCACCCGGGCGAGGGGCTGATCCTGCCGATCGACGCGCACCCGGGGACGATGTATGACCCCAACGGGAACCCGTACCGCCCGCGCATCCAGTCCTACGACTCCACCTTCGGGGTGGACCGGACCGACGCGCTCACGCTGCACCTCAACAGCGTGGCGACGAACCACCCCAGCCGCCCGGCGGTCAAGGTGTTCGACGACACGCAGCAGTACTGGAACCCGAACTCGCCGACCGCCGGCGTGATCAACCCGAACACGGGCACCCAGATCCGCGTGAAGTCCACGTCCGCACAGGGCAACTTCATGCAGGTCGAGGTCCGCTGACGCAGCACCGACCGGGTGGGGGTGACCTCGCCCGGTCGGACGTGGGGCCCGGTGCACGCACCGGGCCCCACGCTCGTGCCACGTGCCTCGGTTGGCCACCCTCACACGCCCCCCGCCGTTCGTCCAGGCATTCGACGGAGTCGCCTGCGGGCCCGAGAAAGGGGATCCACGAACGCCGACGTACATGAAGAACAGGACATCGAAGGTCGTTGAACGCGCAACTTGGGTGTGCGCTGTGCGATTGTCGCGCGTCAGGACTGGAGGTCCCATCGTCGCTGGGCCTATGGTCCGGGGGTGGCCCGATCCGGGCCTGGGGGCATCTTGATCCACGCCGCACCACGGGGTGGTCCCGACGTGCCCGCCTGAACGAACCCCTGGAGAACCCATGTTGAAGAAGAGACTCTCGGTGGTCGCCGCGCTGGCGCTTGCCGGGTCGTCGCTGGTGGCAGCGACGACCGCATCCGCAGCGCCCGACGCGGTCGGCGAGACGACCGAGCTGCGCCACGACAACCTCCCGAACCCCCTCGCAGAGGAACAGTCCGAGCGGCGTTCGACCGCCCTCGAGCAGGTCCTGTCGGACAAGGGTGACACGTCCGGTCCGGTGGCCGAGGTCGCCAAGGGCCAGTTCGTGGAACTGGAGCGCGAAGGCGAGGAATCGATCTGGACCACCCTGGGTGAGTTCAGCGACTTCCCCCACAACACGATTCCTGAACCGGACCGCTCGGTCGACAACTCGACGATCTGGACCGAGGACTTCTCCGAGGAGCACTACGAGAAGTTGCTGTTCGACGAGTCGCCCGGTGCGGTCTCGATGCGCAACCACTACATCGAACTGTCGTCCAACCGCTACACCGTCAACGGCGACGTGACCGACTGGGTCACCGTGCCGGACACCGCCGCCTCCTACGGCAACAACGCGGTGCAGTACGGACCGCAGGGTGTGTGGCGCTACGTCGACGACATGGTCGACAACTGGTGGGACACCTCCGGGATGACGGCCGACGAGGCCAACGAGTACCTCGCCCAGTTCGACGTCTGGGACCGCTACGACTTCGACGGTGACGGCAACTTCGACGAGGCCGACGGCTACATCGACCACTACCAGGCCGTGCACTCCGGTCCTGGTGAGGAGACCGGTGGCGGCTCGCTCGGCCCCGACGCGATCTGGTCGCACCGCTGGTACGTCCAGACCACCGGCATCGGTGACGGCGGCCCGGACGTGGACGGCGTGTCCAACCCCGCAGGTGGCACGCAGATCGGCGAGTCCGACTACTGGATCGGCGACTACACGATCGAGCCCGAGAACGGCGGCGTCGGCGTGTTCGCGCACGAGTACGCCCACGACCTCGGTCTCCCGGACCTGTACGACACCGGTGGCGGCGAGAACGGCACCGGCTTCTGGACCCTGATGTCGTCGGGTTCCTACGGCAACGACGGCACCACCGACATCGGTTCCGACCCCATCCCGATGGGTGCCTGGGAGAAGTTCCAGCTCGGTTGGCTCGACTACGAGGTCGCGTTCGCCGGCGAGAAGTCCCAGCACAAGCTCGGTCCGGCCAACGCCACGACCAAGCAGGCGCAGGCACTGATCACCGTCCTGCCCCCCAAGGAGGTCGAGACTGTCATCGGTGACCCCTTCGCCGGCGAGAACTTCTACTACTCCGGCCAGGGCAACGACCTCGACCACGTCATGTACAAGGCCGTCGACCTCCCGGCCGGCGCCACCATGACCGCACAGGTCGACTACGACATCGAGGTCGACTGGGACTACGCCTACGCGGTGGTCTCCACCGACCAGGGCGCCACGTGGAACTCCGTCCCGACGAACCTGTCCACCGACACCGACCCGAACGGCCAGAACTTCGGCTACGGGTTGACCGGTGACAGCAACGGCTGGACCGCACTGACCGCAGACCTGTCCGGGTACACCGGCGAGGCCTGGGTCGGCTTCCGCTACTGGACCGATGGCGCCGCCGTCGAGCGCGGCCTGTCCGTGGACGACATCTCGATCGCCGGTGGCGAGGTCGACGGTGCGGAGGGCGACACGTCCTTCGAACTCGACGGCTTCACCGTCACGACCGGGAACTCGGTCGGGCTGTACTCGCACTACTACATCGCCGAGAACCGCGTCTACCGCGGCTACGACGACGGCCTGCGCACCGGCCCGTACAACTTCGGGTTCCTGGACCAGCCGGCGCTCGGTGACTACGTGGAGCACTTCCCGTACCAGGACGGCCTGCTGGTGACCTACTGGGACACCTCGCAGAGCGACAACAACACCAGCGCCCACCCGGGTGAGGGCCTGATCCTCCCG
This sequence comes from Nitriliruptorales bacterium, assembly GCA_024637135.1. Taxonomy (GTDB): domain Bacteria; phylum Actinomycetota; class Nitriliruptoria; order Nitriliruptorales; family Nitriliruptoraceae; genus Salsipaludibacter. The sequence continues at coordinate 14,703 of JAGXFT010000005.1, forward strand.
ATCGACGCCCACCCAGACACGATGGTGCGCGCCGACGGGGCGCCGTGGCGTGCGCGCGTCCAGTCCTACGACGCCACCTTCGGCGTGGAGGACACCGACGCGTTGACCCTGCACTGGTTGAGCCAGCCCTCGGAGCACCCGAGCCTGCCGGCCGAGTCCGTGTTCGACGACACCAAGCAGTACTGGAACCCGGAGATCCCGGGCCACGGTGTCATCAACCCCAACACCGGTACCCAGATCCGGGTGAAGAACACCTCCGCGCGAGGCAACTTCATGCAGGTCGAGGTCCGCTGAACCACCGTTCGGCGGGTTCGCCCCCGCCGAACGTCACGTGGGGCCCGGTGTTCGCACCGGGCCCCACGCCTGTGCGCAGGTCGACCGTCGTGCTGGGCTGGAGCACCCGGCGTGTCGAACCGGCCGGCGGTGGTGGGTTCAGACGAAGTCGCGGCGTTCCAGCACGAACCACAGCAGCAGCGTGGACACCGCGGCGGCCACGGCGAGCTTGGCGACCCCGCCGCCGGCACCGACCGTGATCGGGCCCAGGATCTCCCGGCCGACCCGGGGAAGGTCGATGAACGAGCCCCACACCGACAGGCTGATGCGCCAGATCGAGGTGTTGCCGGCGGCCGTGATCAGGCTGCCGACGGCGCCCTCCCAGACGAACACGTAGGCCAGCATCACCATCAGGCCGCGCGGCGCGAGGTACCCGACCATCGCCCCGATCGCGCCGTAGCCCAACGCAGCCGACACCGTGAACGGCCACGTCGACAGGCCTGCGAACCCGGCGCCGCTCAACAACCCGGCCACCACCAGGCCGACGGTCGACACGGCGGCCAGGGCGAGGCAGGCCAGCACGGCGGCGGTGATCGTGGCCAGTGCGATCTGCCAGCGCGGGACCGGGGTCAGCACCAGCCACGGCAGGGTGTGGTCGTCGCGTTCGTCACGCAGGGTCGAGGCCGCCAGCATCACCATCGCGGTGGCGACCAGCACACCGGAACCGCTGACGACCTGGAGCAGCATGTCGGCGGCGGCAGTCTGGCTGGTCGGCGGGTCGGCCAGGGACGCCAGGACCTGCACGGCCGGCTGGGCCAGTACCAGTGCGGCGGCGCCGGCCAGGCGCCAGCCACGGACCCGTGCGCGCACGAGGTGGCGCACCAGGGCGACGAACCCGCCCAGGCCGGGTGAGGGCCGCGCCGGTACGAGTTCGGTGGGATCGACGGTCGTGTTGGTCATGGTCAGGCCTTCCCGCCGGCGATGTCGCGGAAGATCGACTCGAGGGTCTCGTCGACCGGCTCCACGTGGCGCAGGTCCACGTCGGCCTCCAGGGCCATGCCCGGCAGTCGTCGGGCCAGGCCGCGAGCGTCGCGGGTGCGCACGGCCAGGCGGTCGCCGTCGACGTCGATCCCGCTGGCCAGGTCCTCGCCCAGCAGGGCCGCCGCCAGCGCCAGTGGTCGGCCGGCCCGAACGACCAGTTCGCGGGGGCGGTCGGTGATCGCCGCTCGCAGCGACGCGGCGGTCCCGATGGCGGCCAACCGCCCGTCGACCATCGCGACGACCCGGTCGGCCATGCGGTCGACCTCCTCCAGCACGTGCGAGGACACGACCACGGTGTGGCCGTCTGCGCCCAGGCGCCGGAACAGGGTGATCAGGTTGGCGCGCTGGACCGGGTCCGCACCGTTGAGCGGTTCGTCCAGCACCAGCACGGACGGTTGGCCGACCAGTGCCGCGGCGACCTTGGAACGCTGGCGCATGCCCTTGGAGAAGGTCCGCAGGCGACGGTCGGCCGCGTCCAGCAGTTCGACCGTGGCCAGGGCGGTGGTGGTGGCCGTCGCCGGGTCGGGCAGGCCCAGCAGGTCGGCGCGCAACCGCACGAACTGGCGCGCCGTCAGGTGGTCGTGGACGTCGGGGGACTCCGGGACCAGCGCGAGGTGGGACTGGACCGTGGCGTCGGACCGAGGGTCGCGACCCAGCACCCGGATGGTGCCGCGCGACGGTCGGTACAGGCCCATCACCAGACGCAGGAGCGTGGTCTTGCCGGCGCCGTTGGGGCCCAACAGGCCGGTCACGCCGGGGCGGATCGCCAACGTGAGGTCCGACACGGCAACCTTGTTGCCGAACCACTTGCTGGCGCCGTCGACCAGGATCGTGGCATCGGTGTGTGGTTGCGTGGCCGGAGTGGTCGGTGCGGGTGGGGTGGTCGTGTCGGTGCTCATGCCAGGCTCCGGTAGCGACGGACCGTGACGGTGGCGGCGACCGCGGTCAGGACGACGACCGCACCGACCGACGCCCACGGGCCGAACCCGGCGTCGACCAGCGCGAACTCACCGCCGGGCGGGCGGTCGAACACCCAGTCGGCGATGACCTCGGGATGCTCCGACAGGTTCAGCAGGGCGAGGAAGCGGGCGCCGGGGAGGTCGAGCCGGGACAGTTCACCGAGGATCGGGGTCAGCACCGCCCACGTCCCCAGGAACGCGGCGGCCGCCACGCCGGTGCGGTTCACCCACGTCGTGATGAGGGCCAGCAGCGACCCCTGTGCCAGCAGCGTCACGACCGCGACCGCGGGTGCCTGCCACAGCACCGGCCACGACTCCGCCAGCCAGGTCCCGATCGAGTCGGCCACCGTCGCGCGGCCGAGCCACAGGACCAACTGGGGCAGCAACTGGATGGTCAGCACCACCAGCGCGAAGGCAGTGGCCTTGCCGCGCAGGTAGTCCATGACCCCCAGTGGCCGCGACAGGGTCAGTGCGAGGGTGCCGTGGCGGCGGTCGGGGACCAGGAACGACGGCCCGACGACGGCGACGAACAACAGCGCGATCGCGCTGAACCAACTGAACAGGTCGCGGTGCCCGGGCAGTTCGGGCAGGACCTCCGGGGGGAGGCCGATGGTGCCGGCGGCCACGTACAGACCGGTGATGACCAGCGCGAGGACGATCCCCACGGCCACCAGGCCCCACGGGAAGACCTTGGCACGGGCACGGCGGCCCAGTCCGAACGCGCGGCGCAGGGCGTCGACCGTGACGGCCCACCGGATGGTGCGCCCACCCCGGCGTTCGCCGTCCCAGTGGCGGTAGCCACGGTCGACGATGACGGCCGAGTCGCCGGGACCGGACGGCAGGGTGGGCGCGGTCAGGTCGGTCATCGTCGGTCCTCCCCGGCATCGACGGCTGGTGCGGGCGGCACGGGCCGCACGGGGGCCGCTCCCTGCGCGTGCCCGTTCGTCGCGGCGGCCGCATGGCGGTGACGGGCGGCGTCGAGGAACTCGTCTTCGAGCGTGGCGACCTGGCGCGTCAGCCGAACGAGGCCGGCGTCGGCGCGCGCAGCCGCAGCGACGACCCGCGGTTCGAGGTCACCGCCACCCGGCCCGACCACCAGTCGCAGCCCGTCGAGCGTGACCGCGGTCCCGTCGGCGCGGAGCAGGTCGGCCATGGCGTCGGCCGCGTCCAGTACCTCCGCGACGACCAGGCCGGTGGTCTCGTCGGGTCGGGCCGGCCCGCTGCGGAGCAGGCGACCCTCGTCCAGCAGCACGACCCACGACGCCGTGGCCGTGATGTCGGACAGCACGTGCGAGGAGATCAGCACGTCGATGCCGAAGTCGCCCAGTCGTCGCACCAACGCCAGCATCTCGCGGCGGCCCTGCGGGTCCAGCCCGGAGGCCGGTTCGTCCAGCAGCACCAGGTCGGGGTCGTGGACGATCGCCTGGGCGAGCTTGACCCGCTGGGTCATGCCGGTGGAGAACTCGCCGATCATGCGGAAGCGCTCCTCCTCCAGTCCCACCAGGAACAGGGTCTCGGAGGCGCGCAGCCGAGCCGGTCGTGGCGGGAGTCCGGCCAGGCGGGCGGTGTGGGCCACGAAGTCGGCGGCGGTGACGTCGGGTGGGAGGCAGTCGCCCTCGGGCATCCACCCGATCCGGCGGCGGACTCCCAGTGGGTCGGCCGCGACGTCGATGCCCAGCACGTGGGCCGAGCCCGATGTCGGGTCCTGCAGTCCCAGCAGGATCCGCATCAGGGTGGTCTTGCCGGCCCCGTTGGCGCCGACCAGGCCGGTGATCCCGGACGGGACCGACACGGTCAGGTCCGACAGCGCCGTCACCGCGTCGAAGCGCATGGTCAGGTCCCGCACGGCGATCGTCGGCGAACCGTCGTGGGGTCGGGGCGAGGCGGTGGTGGTGTCCATGAGGGGCAGTCAACCACCCGGGTCGAGGGGTGCCGGTGGTGGATGCCCCCCACCCACCCCCGGCTCGACCCCGTGGACGTCAGGGGTCGGCTGGTGATGCAGTCAGCGTGTGGCGGCGCTTGCTGGCACGTCGTCGGGGCGTGGCGCCGGTCGCCGTGCCAGCCACACGCCGACGACGACGTACCAGGCGTCGGCCACCGTGTTGTAGCCACGCTGGATCCAGCCGCCGACGTCCTGCAACTGCGCGGTCGCACCCACGACGAAGCCGACCGCGGCGACCAGTCCGAGGACCAACGACAGGCGAGCCAGTGCGGGGTCGTGGTCGCGCACCCGACGCGCCACCAGCAGCGGCGTCGCGATCAGGGTGAGGTAGCCGGTGGCCGCGGCGACCAGGTGGAGGCTGTCGGTCAACGTCGTTCCGAAGCCCGGGCAACCGGCCGTGCAGGGAAAGGCCGGGACCAGCATGGTGGCGACCCCCGAGACCATCGCGGCGATGGTGGGCGCCCGTCCGTGGCCGGGCAGCAGTCGGTCCAGCGCTGGGCCGAAGGCCACCAGCAGTGCGCCGGTCAGGACGAGCGCGGCACTGACGAGCACCCGCGGTCCGGTGGGGGCGCCGATCGCGAACAGTTCGCTGATGGCCTGGCGGCGGGCGTCGTAGTTCGGCGTCCACAGTCCGGCGACGAACCACGAGGTCACGTACGCGACCACCCCGACGGCGCACAGCAGTGCCCACCGTCGCGCGCGTTCGGCCGACACGTCCACCTCGCCACCCGTCCTCGTCCGGCGCTCGACGGACGCTCCGCGAGCGTCGCCGAGCGTACGTCGCCCGGTGGCGGCGCCGTCGTGGTCCGTGAGAACGCTTCCCGGATGCCCATGATCGGGGTCGATGCCGCAACTATCGTCGTCGGCACCCCTGCCGAGGAGTCCCCGATGACCACCCACGCCTCCGATGCCCAGCCCGAGTCCGCCGTCCCCCAGCACCGGCCCGACGACCCGCGCGACCCTGCGCTCGGCGGCTCGCCGTTGCCACGCCGACGGTTCCTCGGCCTGGCAGCCGGGTCCGCCGCGGCGATGGCGCTGTCCGCCTGCACGCCCGGCGAGGGTGCCCGGACCACCGACGCCAGCGAGTCCGGCACGGCGGCCGCCGCAGGCGACGCCGCCGGCCAGGCCGGGGCCAGCGACCTCCCCGAGGTGAACTGGACCATGCCGACGTCGTGGCCCGGGTCGTTGGAGGTGCTGTCCGGTGGCGCCCAGCGGTTGGCCGACACGGTGTCGGCGCTGACCGGTGGCAAGTTCACCATCGACATGCGCACGGCCGGTGAAGAGGTCCCGCCGCTGGAGATCCTCCAGAACGTCCAGACCGGGGCGGTCCAGTGTGGGCACACGGCGTCGTACTACTACACCAACTTCAGCCAGGCGATGGGCTTCGGAACCTGCCTCCCGTTCGGGCTGACCGCCCGCCAGCAGAACTCGTGGATGTACAGCGGCGGTGGCCTGGAACTGCTGCAGGACTTCTACGCCGAACAGTTCAACGCGATCCAGTTCCCGGCCGGCAACACCGGGGTGCAGATGGGTGGCTGGTTCACCAAGGAGATCAACACCGTCGCCGACCTGCAGGGACTGCGCATGCGCATCCCGGGCCTGGGCGGGGAGGTGTTGAGCCGGCTGGGCGTCACGGTGCAGAACCTGCCCGCGGGTGACATCTTCCAGGCCCTCCAGACCGGGTCGATCGACGCCGCCGAGTTCGTCGGCCCGTCCGACGACATCAACCTCGAGTTCCAGTCGGTGTCGGACTACTACTACTACCCGGGGTGGTGGGAGCCGGGCGCGACGCTGGAGATGCAGATCAACCTGGACGAGTGGAACGCACTGCCCGAGGAGTACCAGGAGGTGCTGCGGGTCGCGACCTCGTTCTCGAACCAGGCGATGTTGGCCGATTACGACAACCGCAACTCCGAGGCGATGGCCAGCCTGCTGGAGGGCGACGACGTCGAGGTCGTACCGTTCCCCGACGAGGTCATGACCGCGGCCGAGGAGACCGCGTTCGAGATCTACGACGAATTCGCAGCCGACGACGAGACCTTCGCCACGATCTACGAGTCGTGGCAGCCGTTCCGCGAACGCGTCCAGGCCTGGCACGACCTCGCCGAACTCTCCGTCATGTCGTTCGGCCGCGACGAGAACTGACCCGCGGTCCCGGACACCCATCGAACCCGACGTGAGCATCGCTTCCGCGATGCACACCGACGTGCAAGGTGCCTTTCCCAAACCTGCGAGGGCCGGGGGTTCTCATAGGGTCTGGGCGCCGAGAGGCGAGCCCAATGGTCGGCGCCGTGTCGGCCGCGAGCCTCGCCTGTAGGTGGCTGTCGCCATTCGCTGGTGGATGGATGGCGGACGGGACTGCCTAGTCGAGGGGAGTGATCCGGACTCCGGGTTTCCCACGGGCCACGGATCCTGAAGACATGGGCCCGGAGATCCCGGACGACTGCGTGAGTACGGCCACGCTGGTGGCCGCATCGCCTGCGACCGGAGTCTGTCGCAGGCGATTGGGGGCCGGTGTCCAGGCCTGGATGTGCCTCCGATGGCGAGGCACATCGGCGGTCGGCGCCGTTTCCGTCGACGTCACGTCGTTGCTCAGCGCACGGATGGCGGGATGAGACCGCGGTTGATGAGTTCCTTGGTCACGAACGTCTCGGCCTCGAGCAGTTCGGCGGGGAGCACTCCGGCGCGGACCAGGCGGATCGTGGCCAGCTCCTCGCGCGTGTACAGGGAGGGGGGGATGGCGGCGCTGGGGACGTAGCCCTGGGCGATCAGGCGTCGCAGGGCTTCATCCTCGGTCAGTCCGGTGGACGTGGTCGTCGTCGTGTCGGTCACGTCGTCGGCCGTCGGCCCGGTCGGCGTCAAGGTGATTGTCGCGACGGCCACGAGCACCGCGACGACGATCGCCGCGAGGACTGCGGTGGACGGTGCGCTTCGCTGGTGGTGGGCCCGGGTGGGCGCGCGGCCCGTTGGTGGGGCCTCGTCGGGTACCCGGTTGTGGGTGTCGGCTTCGGATCGGGGTCGTGTCTCGGTGGTCGGCATCGGGTCGCCTTTGGTCGTCTGCTCGATGCAGGACCACTGTGCGCTCCCACGGTTGCAGGTCGGCGGTGATCGGACTGCAGGGATGGTTGCAACCCGGCGACGACCCTGCTGCCAGGTTGCAACCGCCGATGGGGGCGGCCGTCAGGGGTCAGTGGTCCTCGCCCTCGTCGCCGTCCACAGGGGCCTCCCAGGCGGCGTCGATGGAGGCCAGGACGTCGTCGAGGTTGTCGGGGCCGTCACCGACGAAGTCGACCATGCCGGCCCAGAAGGCGACTTGCACGGGCTGGGGCATGAGGTCGGATCCGTCCAAGCGGACGCCTTGGTCGCTCGCCACGGCGTTGCGGATCGCGTCTGCCACGGGGTTGGACGTGGTCCGGGTACAGCGACGTGTCCACCTCGCGATGCGGCGCCAGGTAGTTGTCGTTGGTCTGGGCTTCCGCCCAGCCTGGTCCGACGATGAACTCCAGCGCCGCGCGGACCTCGGGCCGGTCGCCCAGCGCCACGTAGTAGCCGCCGCCGACCTCCGTCCGGCGGGACGCGCCGTCGTCGACGGGCGGCGTGGGGAACGGCGCGACCTCGGATGCCCATTCCTCGAAGGTGAACCCGAAGGAGGGCTTGTGGAACAACCAGCACGATGGCGGGTCGTCCAGCAGCCCCTCCCTGGCGTCCCAGTGCCAGAGTCCGGCAGCTCGTTCGCGCCCCAGCCAGACGCGGCCCGGGGCAAGGACGAGCTCGTCGAATCGCTCGAAGGCGCGGCGGACCACCGGGTCCGAGAAGGCGATGTCGCCAGCGACCCAGGCGTCGTAGGTGTCGGGCCCCTCGGTCTGGAGCAGGATGTCCTCGATCCAGTCCGTGCCGGGGCCACCCACTGAAGTCGTCAGGGTCCTCCGTTTCGCCATGGCACCACGGGGTCCGTCCATCGGCCTCGATCTGCGCGACCAACGCCTCGAGTTCCGACCAGGTGGAAAACAAGGTGGTCCAAGCCGGTACGTGTCGGAGTGGCCGTGGATCCGTCGTTCGCGCGATGCCGGCGGGCGGGATGCGAGTGACTGGGCGGTATCGAGCAGCTGCCTGCAATGAGTGAGACTGATCGGATTGCCTTCCTGTCGATCGCACCAACGATTCTCCCTGAGGTGGGAAGCCGGCTCATGGAGCGAACAGTCCATCCCGCCCATCAGGACCTTCACCGTGACTGGCTCGTCATGCAAGAAGGTCGCTTTGCCTACGCGCTAGAGGCCCGCGGCAGAAGCAGCACAGCGAAGATGATCATTCGCGACTACTTGGCTGCTGAGGTCGTCCTAAGCGGCTAGATGTAGTGCCAACGCGCGACCTCAGCCGGTAGCTCACATGGACGCGCCCCCGATCGTCTGAGCGGGTTCCAATCGAGCGCAGCCCGGTCCGACGTGGCCGCGTAAGTGACCGAGGGCGAGCCCGCCCAAGCTGAGGAGTCGCCGATGACAGCAGGAGCCGATCCGCCAGTCTCCGAAGACGACTGGGGCTTCGAACAGCGCGTCGAACCGGGCGGGAAGGCATCCGGGTCCGGAGCACTCCGCTGTCGCGATCCGCAAGCCTCCGATAGCCGCCTGATGGTTAGGTGGTCGACCTGCAACAGTTTCCCGTCTTCCCTTGCGAGGGATGATGGCTCCCGGCATCGTGGCGCCGAGGGCCGGCGTGAGGTGTCGCCTGTCTAAGCGCAGTCAGTCAAGACTGTCGCCTTGCGGTGGCCGTGTACACCGACGTCCAGGGCTCGCATGAACCGAATGGCTTCACGAGGCTGGACTGGATCACGAACTCCAAAGTGTCGCCCTCGGCCCGCCGGGCCGTCAGACGTCCCTCGGTGAGTTCCTGGGGGATCGGCTCGTCGCCACAACGCTTCGTGACGTTGGCCCCTTCGCCGACGTACTGGGTGCCGTCGTCGACGGGCTCCATGACCATGCCGACCACCAGTGGGGGTCCGTCAACCACTGTCAGCACACACGGCGGCCCGGTGCAGTCTGGGGTCGGGACGAAGACCATCTGGCCGCCCTCGAGACTCACGTTGCTGGTCGTTTCCGGCACGTTGGACTCGAACTGGAAGTCGCTGACCACCCAAGCGCCAGCCAGTTCGATCGGCTCCGCGTCGAGGATCACCACCAGGGCGAGGGACACGATCCCAGCACTCACCGCCGCCAGGCCGACCTTGGCCAGCCCCGACAGACGGCGCCACCAGGTTCCACGCATTGACTCCACGAGGTGCTTTGGCGACGCGTGTCCCTGCACGTCGATGTTGGCGATGCTGTCGTTGACGAGACTGACGTCGCCCGTGGTTGCACCCTTCGCGCCCGCGGCGAGTCGAGAACCGGCCAGCGCGAGGGCTCCACCGGCGGTCACCAACGCCACCCGCTCGCCGGAGCGTGACTCGGCCACCGCACGAAAACGCGCGGCCATCGTTGGACTGGGTTCCGTTGCCAGCAGGATGATCCCGGGCCATCGGCGCGCGGCATCGGCAACCGGAATGGCCCGGAGACCACCAGGGTTGGTGACCGTCTGGGTCAGGGTTCGCGTCGACAGCAGATCCGCCTCGCGAAGTTCGTCGACGAGGCGGTCCAGCGCCGCCTGCCCGACGTCGGTGTCGTCGGCCACTACGAGCAGGGTGTCTGCCTGGTCGTCCTGAAAGGCGATCCAGCAGGCCGTGAGGATGGCCTGGTAGACGGGTTCGTAGGTCGCGCGGCGATTCAGGGTGACACCGTGAACTCGCCCCAGGTCGGTCAACTCGGGGGGCAGTTCCTCGACAGGGAGCCGGTCCAGGTCCACCAGGACGGGCAGGACCCGGGTGTGCTCCAAGGCGTACTGCACCTCTCGACGGACCCAATCACTCTGGTCGTGCACGCATCGCCGGTGGCTCCCGTCCGCAGGACAGCCCAGCCATGCTGCCCCGACCAGGGCCACCACGAGTTGCGACTCACGCAGGTGCTCGCCGATGGCGGCGACCCAGTCCTCCAACACGCTGTTGTCCGTGGGCGCGAAGTAGACCTCGTCGAGTCCCAGGTCGGCCTTCAGCTCTCGCGCCAGGGTGACCGCGACGTCCTCTGCGTCGCCGCTGCGGTAGGAGATGAACGCCCGTACCCGGGATTGGTCGTCAGCGCCAGACACGATCTCGACCCCTGACTCGGGATTGCTACCACGATATCCATCGTCGCCTGCGACACCGATGTAGAGTTCTCAGGATCGCCCGTGCCGGTCAACGCAAGGCCACACCACATTGTCGAGAAGGTCGGCCCCGGGCTGCCCCGTGCCCATCATCTCGAGAGGGCCCCGTTCAACGGCCACCGACTCGACTTCGACTTCGGCGCGATGCGCACGGCATCCAGCCTCCGCGTGCAACACGGCGAACGGGGCCTCGACCTGGTCCGTGCCGTACATGGCCAGCCAGCCCTCCTGGGCGACATCCCCACCTCGAGCGCGGTGGTCCTCCAACTCCCCAAGCCCCGGCACAACGATCAGCAATGACATGACGGGCACGCTCCCATGCCGCAGTCGACATCCGACGATCTCAGCCTCCCGCGCGATCCTCTGGTATCTGCCGATCTCGACACTCGCTGGAGGCGCTTCCGCGGCATCGCCAGTCCTAGCCCTGATGTTTCAGGTTCTGGCTGGCGCGGGGGTCTGACGGGAGTGTCGGGGTGGGGGCTGGTGAGTTCGTCGTCGGTGGTGGCGGGTGGGGCGGTTGTGGCAGGCCGAGGTCGACGTCGGGGACGTCGGCGTGGTGGATATCGGTTGTCAAGGAACGACAGTGTGGGTCAGCCGGGGGCGGGTGCGGGCAGGGCCCGGAGTCGGCGGAACGCGGCGAGCAGCACGGGGGTGTAGGGCCAGTCGATGGGCAGGTGCAGGGTGCGGCGACGGCCGCTGGTGGTGAAGTGTCCCGCGACGTGGAGAAGTTGGTAGCGCAACACCCGCGGCTCGGCGATCGCATGCCGGCCGGGCAGCGTCAGCCGTTGGGTGAGGGTGAGCAGGTCCGCGGCGAGCATCACGATCTGGGTGTAGATCTGGTTGCGGTCGAAGGTGTCGCACGGCATCGTCGACAGGCCGGTGCTTTTCACGCAACGGATGCGGTCCTCGACTCGTGCGTGGGCACGATGACGGACATCGAGCGCGGCGATGTCCGGGTCGGTCTGGTCGGTCAGAAACGCGGTGAACCGGAACCCGTCGATGTCGTCGAAGGTCTGCTGCGCGCCGGGGTGGAGCGGCTCACGACGCACGATCACCCGTGACCGTGTCGGCCACGACGTGAGGTTGACCAGATCGGTGATCTCGATCACCGCGGCTCCCTCACGGATCTTGCCGTTGGGCCGTCGTGCCGGAATCCACCGACGGTCCAGGTCGTCCGGGGTGGTGGTGTGGAGCTGGTGGGTGGCGGTGCGGGTAGCTTCTTTGAACGCCCACCCCACCGAATACTGCACGTCCAGGGTGCGGCAGTGGTCGAGCAGCCCGGTCACCGCAGCAGCGGTGTCGCCACGCATCAACACCCGTGTCTGGTCGGGAAGGACCGGCAGCTGCGCCAACGCACGATCCACGATGGTGATCTGGTCGGTGGTGTTGTTCGCGCCGGCGTTGCCGCGCCGCAGCTCGGCTGCGAGCGCTTCTCCGGTGCCGTCGTCGCGGTCCAGCCAGGCGGTCATCGGATGGAACCCCCACGTGCGTTTGTAGGTCTTGCCGGCACCGTCCTTTTCGTCGGAATGGGCGATCACCAAGGTGGCATCGATGTCGATGCACACCGGCGCTGCCGTGTCCGGATCGTCGCGGACGGAGGTGACGCAGGCCGGTTCGGCGCCGGCCTGCCACGCGGCGACGCGCACCTGTGCGCGGGCGGTGTCCAACGCGACCACCGACACGTCGACGTTGTCGGCAAGAGCGGCGATGGTGCGGGTCACCGTCGACGCGGACGCGACCGTTCCGAACAGGCCTGCTTGGCCGCGCAGGACTTCCAGATGTCGCAGCCGTGTGCCGCCATCGGCAAGCATCACCGCCAGATCGGTCACGACCGTTCCCGGCCGGTGGATCGCACGCGGGCGACACCCGTGCGTGGCCTGGCGGAGCAGCCGTTCCACGTCCAGATGTCGAGCCACCCCCACGACCAGACCGGTCCCGGCGCGGGACACCAACCCGCGTCCATCGCCGGATACATCGAATCGTGCTGCACGCCGGATAGTCTTCACCCTCAAGGTGAGCCCTTCTGCTTTTGTGACTGTTGGCTTGAACACTCACAGTCTGCACCAGCAGAAGGGTTTTCCTGTGGAACCGACGTCATCAACCCCGAGAACCGTGAAACATCAGGGCTAGGAGATCCGCTGATCCCGCCACTCGAGCGAATCTCCGACTGGACCTATGAGAGCTCGGGATCTCACCACGTCGTTAGGGCGTCCGCGAACCCTCTGATAGCTACGGGTTCTCGGGGATTGCCGATATGCGGTCTTGTTCAGGCGATCCGATCTGCGACCCCGAGGGCCAGGTCGAGGCCGAAGCGGCACGTGAGGGCGCGGCGGGTCAGCAGCTCGTGCCGGGCGGCCTGATCGAGGTCGGCACGGTGATCGAGGATCAGGGCCGAGAACACCGACCTGACCGCAAGCGCGATCGCCCATCCGGCCTCGACGTGCTGGGGGTCGACACTCACCCCCTCGTCGGCCAGCCCGTCGCAGTAGGCGGGCAGCAGCACCGCCTGGATCGCGTCGAGGTCGCGTCCGGTCGCCACCCCGGACTCAAAGCGACCCGCGAGCAGTTGGCTGAGGTCACTGCCGAGTGGGGCCGCGCAGACGTAGCTGAGGTCGATGGCGACGATGTCGCCGGATCCGGGCTCGTGCAGGTTGTCGGGGGTGGCGTCTCCGTGCCCGAGGGCGTGCGGAAGCTCCTCGTACATCTCGACGAGGACCGGCGCGACCTCGGCGAGCCTGCGCAAGTCACCTCGCAGGTCTCCGTGCTCGGCGGTCACCGCACGCAACGCCGGTGTCTCCCACAAGGCATCGTCGCCAAGTGCGGGGATGTCGGCGTGGCTGATCTTGCCGTGGAACAGTTGCGCCATCGATCGACGGCGGACACCCAACTGCTCGACGGCGCGCTGCTCGGACCAGCGACCGGCGAGCCGGCCGAGGTGAGCGGAGGTTCGCCGGTAGCGGGGGACATCCCAGGGGGTCGTGTCGTCGACCTCCTCGAGCCAGAGCGTGATCCGCTCGTCGATCTCGTCGATCGCGTACAGCGTCGGTAGCCGCAGGTCCCCCGGTAGATCACCGGACAGCGGACCGGTGTAGATCCGCGGTTCGTCCTGCCAGTCCAGCGCCCGCCGGACCTCCTCATGGAAGACCGGCGGGATCTGGTCCCACGCCGGAGCGTGCCACGCCGGCCGCAGGGTCTTGGCGAAGACCCGCCATGGGGTGCCGTCGGTCAGCGTCCCCCACACGTGGGTCAACGCCGCGGTGGTCATGTTCTCGACCCGGTGGGCTGCCGGTCGGGCATCGACCGTGGCGATCTGGGCGTCGCCCCGTCCGGTCGCACGACGGACGACCTCCGCGAGCCGGTCCTGGTCCAGGGAGATGCCGTCCACGGCCGCTGCGGTCATCGTCGCCTCCATCATCATCTGCATGTCACGCGACCACCCCCGAGCCGTTGACAATACCGTAAACGTGGTAGACTACTTCTGTCAACCACGTTTACTAGACTGCGTCGTGTCCCGTCGCTGGAGGTGTGCCGATTCCCTCACCGAGCCACCCGATCTCGCTCCACGTGCTGGACGCCGTCGAGTGGTTCCAACGTCGCCTCGATGCCGAGTTCCGCGCACACCGTGAGGACAGCGACAATCCCGTCACTCGGGGATCGCAGGGGCGGATCCTGCACCTGTTGCCCCAGGACGGGGCACGCCCGACCGACCTCGCGGCAGGCGGCTGGATCACCAAGCAGGCCATCGGTCAGCGTGTGCGCGAGTTGGAGGAGATGGGACTTGCCCAGACCGACCCGGACCCCGACGACGGTCGGGCGATCATCGTGCGTCGGACACCGGCCGGCGACCGCATGGCCGCAGACATCCTCGAGGCGATCGCTGCGGTCGAGCGGTCGTGGGCCGAGGAGGTCGGCGAGAAGCGCTACGCGACCTTCCGTGCCGTCCTCGATGAACTCGGAGCCGACCACGCGCCTGCCCTGCCAGACCGACAGGCCGCCGCCCCATCCGACAGGGACCCCACGTGATCCGGGCATGGAGCCGAGCATCATTATGGGCGCTCCGCCAACCCACAGTCCCCGCCCACGACCACGGTTGTCGCCGACTCGATCAGACAAGCTGCATCGCTCAGCCGCCGCGGTCCCCCAGGCACTCATACATACCCCGGGGATCTCCGACAACTGTCCCGCCCCCGCGAGCCCTGTGAGATCTGGGGGATCTCGCCACTTTCGGGGAGCGGGCTCGGGACGTCGGAGAGTTGCGGGATCTTCGATGGCAGCGACTGGCGCACGAGCGATGCGAGATCGCGAGGACCTTGACAGTCACGACCCGGACTCAGAAGCGGGTCGGCGGACCCTGCATCGGGCACATGTAGGATTGCCACGCAACTGCCACGGGGTACCTGCATGGTGGCGGCGGCTCGCAACGCGGGTGCCACCGGGGGAGGAGTCCGGCAGGATGCTTGCCTATCGCGTACTTGGCGACGTGCAGGCCCTCCACGATGGGGAGGACCTGCACGTCGGCGGCGCACGCCAGCGCAGGTTGCTTGCGATGCTGTTGGTGCACCGCAATGAGACGGTGTCGACGCATCGACTGGTCGATGCCGTCTTCGCCGGTCATCCGACACCGGCTGCCGAGACGACGTTGCGCAGCTACGTCGCACGGTTGCGTCGCGTACTCCACGTCGGTGTGGACGAGCCCGTGCTCGACACCCGTGCCCCCGGGTACGTGTTGTGGGTGTCCGACGACGCGATCGACGCGGGTGTCTTCGAGGAGTCGGTGGCGAGGGGTCGCGGCCGGCGAGCCGACGACGACCCGATCGGCGCGGCGGCGGTCCTGCGCGAGGCCTTGGCTGGCTGGGGCGGCCAGCCCTACCCGGAGTTCGCCGACGAGGATTGGGTTCGTCCCGCGGTCCAGCGGCTCAACCAACTCCGACTGGCCGCCGAAGACCATCTGCTGGACGCCGAGCTCGACTGTGGCCTGGACACGGAGCTGGTGGCGCGGCTCGAGGGGCCTCGTCGCCCGCAACCCTCTCCGGGAGTCGTTCCGGTCCAAGCTCATGACGGCCCTGTACCGCGGCGGACAACAGGTCGAGGCCCTGCGGGTCGTGCAGGACTACCGCGACGTCCTGGCCTCAGACCTCGGGCTTGACCCGTCGCCGGAGTTGGTCGAGCTCGAGCACCGGATCCTCGTGCACGACCGGGACCTGCAGCGGCCCGAGCCACCGGGGCCGGTGCTCCGGGGCTACCGCCTGGGTGAACGCCTCGGAGTCGGGCGTGACGGGACGGTCCATGCGGCCCGACTTCGGGGCGTCGAGCGCGACCTCGCCCTGCGGATCGTCCCGCCCGAGATCGCCGACCGGCCCGATGTCGTGCGGTCGTTCGACGCCACGATGAGTCGGGTGGCCGCGCTGGGCCACGAGGCCGTGGTCCCGATCCTGGATCACTGGCGCGAGGCCGGTGCCGCATACGTCGTGATGGGCCGGATGGAGGGAGGGTCGCTGGGGGAGCGACTCGGGCGTGGATCGCTGCGCGTCGCGGAGGTCGCGGAACTGGCCAGACGGCTGGCCGCGGCGCTCGAAGCCGCCCACGACGCCGCTGTCGTCCACGGACGCATGACGCCGGAGTGTGTCCTGTTCGACGGGGCCGGCAACGCACACCTGTCCGATTTTCCCCTGGGCAGCGTCGACCGCACGGCGGACGACGACGCTTCCGCGCTGGTGGCGCTCGTCATCTGGGTGCTGCCGACTGGCGGCGCGGACGCAGATGGACATGGCGATGGGTCGCCGGTGGCCCTGGTGGAGCAGCTCGGGAGGTTGCTGTCCGGGCTTCACGGGCAGGACGCGGTGCGCGCGCTGGTCGACTGTCTCGATCGGGCGGCAGGCCTCGCCCCCGATGGCGAGGCCGGTGCACGACCCAACCCCTACAAAGGGTTGCGCGCCTTCGACGAATCCGACGCGGCGGACTTCTTCGGGCGTGACGAACTGGTCGATGAACTGCTGCGTCGCCTGGCGGACGACGGGCACGGGAGCCGGCTCGTGCTGCTGGTGGGCGCGTCCGGCAGCGGCAAGTCCAGCGTCGTGCGAGCGGGGCTCCTGCCTCGTGTGCGGGCAGGCGCCCTTCCGGGATCCCAGCACTGGCTGGTGACGACGATGACGCCCGGTTCCAGCCCCTTCAAGAAACTCGCCGTGGCGTTGGACCGCGTCGACACCGCGTCCGCCGGAGCGTTGTCCCGACGACCGGAGGACGTGGCTGGTGACCTGGCCCGCCACGAGCCTGGTGTCGACGAGGCCCTGCGCCGCGTCGTCCCGGACGGAGGACGGTTGCTCCTAATCCTCGACCAGTTCGAGGAGTTGTTCACGCTGGTGGGCGAGGACGAGCAGCGTCGGTTCCTCGACGGTGTGTTGCATGCCGTCGAGGCGCCGGACAGCCGACTGCGGCTCGTGGCCACGCTCCGCGCCGACTTCTACGACCGACCGCTGCGCTTCCACCGCCTCGGGTCGATGGTCCGCGACGCAACGGTCACCGTTTCGGCCATGCAGGCGGCAGAACTCGAGGCGACGGTCGTGGGACCGGCCCGACGCGTGGGACTGGAGGTCGAGCCGTCCCTGGTCGCCGAGCTGGTTGCGGGGGTGATCGACCAGCCCGCGGCACTGCCGTCGTTGCAGTTCACGCTGTACGAGCTCGCGGAACGGGCGGGCGCCTCGGGGCTGACCCTCGCGGACCACCGTGACCTCGGCGGAGTCGGCGGGGCGATCGCCACGCGCGCGGAGGGCCTGTACCGATCGCTCGACGACGACCGGGTGGGGGTCCGACGGCTGTTCGAGCAGTTGGTCGTCATCGGGGCGCAGGGAGAGCCCACTCGTCGCCGCACGCCACGATCCGAACTGGCGTCGCTCGTTCCCGGACGACCGGTGGGTGACGTGGTCGATCCGTGGGCTGACGCGAGGCTGCTCACCTACGACCGCCACCCGCAGACGCGTGAGCCCACCGTCGAGGTTGCCCACGAGGCGCTGTTGCGGGAATGGCCCCGTCTGCGTGGCTGGATCGAGGAGGGCCGCGGGGCCATCGTCGCAACCGGCCGAGTCCGCGTCGCGGCAGACGAATGGAAGGCACTGGACCGGGACCCCGGGGCGCTGTACCAAGGATCGCGGCTCGACCGTGCCCTGGCTCAGCTCGCCGGGAGGACGGACCTGCTACCCGCCGAGGCTCAGGAGTTCCTGGCCGCCAGCCGCGCGGCACGGGACGAGGACCGCCGCCTGGAGGCCGAACGGGTTGCGCGACAGGCCAGGACCAGCCGACGGCTGCGCCTCCAGCTCGCAGGTCTGGCTGTCGCCCTCGTCGTCGCGTTGGTGGGCGGATGGCTCGCCCTCGACCAGCGTCAGCGGGCCGAGGGCGAGGAGCGCGTGGCCGTGGCCCGGGAACTGGCGGCTGCCTCGATCGCCACGCTCGCCGAGGATCCCGAGCTCAGCATCCTTCTGGCACTCGCGGCAGTGGACCACACCCGGGCTGTCGACAGCACGGTGGTGCCGGAGGCCCACTCTGCCCTGCACCAGGCGATCAGCTCGTCGCACGTGGTGTTGTCGGTGCCCGGCCTGGGTGGACAGGTGGACTGGAGCCCGGACGGCACGGTGTTCGTCACGGAGGGTCCCGAGGAGACCGGCCTGGTGGACGTCCGTGATGCCGAGACCGGCGAGTCGGTACTGGCCTTCACCGGTCACGACGTCGACATCAACGACGTTGCGTTCAGCCCCGACGGCTCACTGGTCGCCACGGCGGGCGACGACGGCGCAGCAAGGGTCTGGGACACCGACACCGGCGAGCAGGTGGCGACCTTCGAGTACGACGGGGTCGTGGTCGGGCTGTCGTTCAACGCCGACGGCAGCCTGCTCGCGGGTTCCTGGCCTGATCAGGGCTTGGTACGGGTCCTCGACCTCGATGACGGAGCAGTGGTGCGGGACTTCGACCTCGTGTCCTTCAACACGTCCTTCGCCCCCCACGACGATCGGCTCACGATCGCCTCTGGCGAACAGGCCGTGGTCGTGGACACGGCCACCGGTGAGCGGCTCCTGGAGATGACCGTGCGCGGCGGATCGCCCAGCCCCTTCGGCTACACCGCCGTCCAGGTCGCCCGATGGAGTCCGGACGGACGCTGGATCGCGACCGCCGGCACCGACCGTCGCGCCCGGGTGTGGAACGCCGACAACGGCGAGCTGCGCGCCGCGATGTCGGGCCACGACGGCGCGATCGTCGGGGCCGAGTGGGCGCCGGACTCGGCCCGGGGGCGACGTCCGCCGAGGACGGCACGGCCCGTGTCTGGGAGATCGCCGACGGCGGCGGGACGGAGGTCGCGCGGCTTTCGGCGCGCGACACACAGGGCGTCATCAACGACGTCGCCTTCTCACCGGACGGCGACCGGCTCCTGACCGGCGACGGGGCGATCCGGGCGGCCAAGGTCTGGGACGTCTCTGCCCGGGCCGGCGCCGAGCTGATGACCTTGCCGGGCCCGCCAGGCGTCTTCAGTGCGGTCGACATCGGCTCCGATGGCCGCACGATGGTCGCCAGCGGCGAGGGCGTCGCCGGCATCGTGTGGGACCTCGTGACCGGCGAGCAGCTCGTCACCCTCGGGGGGCAGGGTCCGGACGCGACCGATCAACCGTCCTCGCACATCGACCTGAGCCCGGACGGCGAACTCGTGGCAACCGCGGGCTCCGAGGGCGGCCCGGTGCGGGTCTGGGACGCCAGGACCGGTGCGCTGGTGTTCACGGGCGACGAGTCGGCGTACACCGCCGACGCGGCGTGGAGCCCGGACGGCCGGGTGTTGGTGGCCATCGGCAGCACCCGGGACGAGGGGTGGCTCACGGCCTTCGACCGGTCCGGTCGCCCGGTCCACCGGATCGACGAGGAGCCCGGCTTCAGCCCCGTGGGCGTGGACTTCGATCCCACCGGTGGCCGACTCGTGACGACCCGGAGGCCGCTCGGCCGCATGCTGACCGGCCACGACGGACTGGTCGTGCGGGCCTGGCCCAGCGGCCAGGTGCTCCAGCGCATGGCTGCGGCGTCGTGGGCGGCGGTCTTCGATCCGGACGGCCACCGGTTGGTCGCCAACGACTTCGGGACCGGTGCGGCCGTGTGGGACCCGGCCACGGGTGAGAGGACCGCGAGCCTCAGCGGCCACACCGGCCAGGTCACCGACGTCGCCGTCCACCCCGAAGGACACACCGTCGCCACGGCCAGCTTCGACGGCACCATCCGCACGTGGTCCAGCGAGTCCGGTTCGCCGACCCTCGTCCTCCGTGGGCACCATGGACCAGCAGGTGGGGTGGCCTTCGGGCCAAGCGGCATGGTGCTCGCGTCGAGTGGCGAGGGCGAGATCCGCGTTTGGACGCTCGACCTCGACGAACTGATCGCGATCGCACGCGGGCGACTCACCCGCTCGTTCACCGACGACGAATGCCGCCAGTACCTCCATGTCGAGCAGTGCTCGTAGGCCGGGACAGCCCAGCGACGTCGGTCGCGCGTGGTGGGCTGCCACGTGAATGCCACGGCTCGATCGCACACTCCCTCCATCCACATCGTCGTGGCATCGTGGTGGCGGGGACGTCTGCTCGGTCCTCGATGTCCATCTCCCGGTGTTCGGTTCGAGGAGAGGAGTGCACATGCGATCATCGAAGGTTCTGCTGGTCACACTCGCCACCGTGGTGGTGTTGGGGGCTTGCAGCGACAGCGACGGAGACGCCACGTCGACGCCCGAGGTGACCCCGGCAACGCCCGAGGCAACGGCCGACGCTCCGACCAGCGAGACCGCGGCCGTGTCCATCGAGGCCGAGGCTCACGAGTGGGACTACACGCCTGACGCATGGACGGTGACCGCCGGTGAAGCATTCAGCATCGAGTTCATCAACGACGGTGGCGTCGAACACGACTGGACGGTCCTGAAGTTGGACGAGGACATCGAGAAGGCGGCCGAATTCGAGGAGAGCATGGTGCTGTTGGAGGTTGAGGAGGTACCGGGCCAGGAGTCGAGGACCGAGGCCTTCACGATCGACGAGCCAGGCACCTACCAGGTGATCTGCACGATCTCCGGCCACTTCAACTCGGGCATGGCAGGGACCCTGACCGTCGAGTAGTCCGGGGCCGGAGAAGACGCCCTGCGCCCGAGCTGCGCCCGGCCGCACGGCCCCCTCGTGGCACCCGGGATCGCCACCCTCCGCAACGCCACCGAGCCCTCGGAGATCTGCTGATCCCGCCACTCGAGCGAATCTCCGATTGGACCTATGAGAGCCGCGGGATAGCGCCACTCTGGCGGACGGGCTCCGTGCCTCTGGGAGCCGCGGGATAAGGCGACACTCTGACCGGAGTTCGCGACTTGCCCGGATCACCGGGATCCGACACCGCGGCTCCTCCACCGAGCTCTGGCGGCATCAAGGCATCTGATGGGACAACCACTGCTCATGTGACCGAGCATCGTCATCGAGGCGGCTGTTGGCCATGACCAGCAGCTTGCGGGCACGACAGAGCGGATCGACCCTCCGGCCCCGATGTCCCGGCACGTCCCGCTGGACCCGCCGGCGAGTGTCGTCCACGCACTGGTTGGCCAACCGGACCACCTGGAACGGATCCGCGACCTGGACCGCAACGGGCAGCATCGTGTCCGCGATCTGGCGATACGCCCCGGACAGATCCAACGTGTCGTGCCCGATCGCGTCCCGCCACACGTCGGGCCGTGCAGCCACCCAGACGCACGCCGGCGCGGCGTCACGGCCTTGCCACGACGTCGAGGAGTTGGCCATCCACGACGAGCTGGGTCCACCAGACCCGCCGACGCAACGGCCCCGTCTGCACGAACTTCCAACGAACCCCATTGGTCCGGGGACCCGTCTACGGGTGCAGGGGCACGTGGGGCGGCAGGCCGTCGCGCAGGGCCCGGAGGCCAGGCGGGATCCGGTCGAGCCGGTGGGCAAGGTCGACGGGCACCGGTGGCACGCCCTCGAGGGGAACAAGGGTCAGGCCCTCGAAGCTGAACTGGTCCCGGAATGACGCCAGGGTCGTGCAGGTGCCGTCCCCGTTCCGGATGGCCAGCATCAGCTCGTGCGGGGTCTCGTGCACGCGTCCCCGTTCGGCCGGGGGCCCACCGCGCAGGTGGTCCAACCGCCACCAGGGATGGGCCACCGGGTCGCGGTCCGGGAACCGGACCCACCCCACGGCGTCGAGGTCGGCTAGCTCGACGTGGCCTCGTCGAGCCAGCGTGGAGTCATGCGGCAGGATCGCCACCCGGGGCTCCTCCCACAGTGGCAGGCGGCGGAGGCGCTCGTCGATGTCACTCGGCCCGGGCACCACGGCGACGTCCACGTCCCGCTGGCGCAACCCGCCGGTCGGGTCGTCCCACCCGTAGACCCGCAAGTCGAGGTGCAGGTCGATCCCTGCGCCGACGGCGTGGCGCGCGGCCCGGTCCAACCGGTCCGCGCCGAGACCCCAGAAGGTCCCGACGACCAGCTCGATCCGCCCGTCGACGGACCGGGCCCGCCGGTCGAACTGGTCGGCTGCCTCCAGGGTTCGTCGGGCATCGCCCAGCAGTCGTCGACCGTCGGCGGTGAGCGCGACCGAACGAGAGTCCCGATCGAACAATTGGAGGCCCAGCCGGCGCTCGAGCTTCCGGACCCCGGCGCTGATCGTCGGCGGGGTCACGTGCAGGGTCTGCGCCGCCCGGGTGAAGTTGAGCTCGCCGGCCACCGTGACGAAGTACTCAAGCAAGCGGAGGTCCTGCATCGCACGCATCCCCTGGCGACTGCACGCGCCAGTCTGCCACACCCATCAGGAGTGGTCAACGCGGTGACCGCCGAGGCACCCTGGCACCCTGTGGCGTCAGGGCACGGATCGGAGCCGGAAGGTGGCCACCTCGCATCGTGGCCCGGGCCCGTCATCACAGGGAACGTGCTGGTGAAAGAACCAGGAGTAGTCGTACCGGTCACCGGCGGGGGTGGTGACGACGCCACGCCCCTGGGTGTGGTCGATGAAGGACGGCCGGGCTACTTCGCCGCCGAACACCGTGCCGAAGTAGTCGGTGGTGCCGCCGCGAAAGGTGCCCGTACCGGACGCGAACATCTCGTTCGCGTCGTCGGTGTCGAGACAGGCACCGATGCCGAGGCGATCCGCCGGGTCGTCGAGTGTCCACAGTTCC
Organism: Nitriliruptorales bacterium; assembly: GCA_024637135.1. GTDB lineage: Bacteria > Actinomycetota > Nitriliruptoria > Nitriliruptorales > Nitriliruptoraceae > Salsipaludibacter. Next base: position 37,321 of record JAGXFT010000005.1, read on the forward strand.
ATGTGCAGGCCGTCGACCACGCCTCGGGTCGTCGCGATGACGCCATTGGGGGTCTCGACGAACTGGACGGGAAGGGCGACGTCGCCGGTGGGAGGCGGAGCCGGGTCGTCGGGGAACGGGCCTTGCATGCCATCCTGCAGCCAGTCGGCCACCGCCTGCTCGAAGGCGACCTGGGCGTCGCTGCAGAACGACTCGCGGCTGGTGTTGACGAAGATGGCCAGGTCATGATCGAAGTCCGGACCGGTGAACGGGAACGCGTCGGTGGACCGCACCGGCGGCCCCGCCATCGCCGGCAGCCACGCTGTCAGCGCGAGCACCATCGTTGCCGCGATCAGGAACGGTCGCTTCCACATGTTGGATCCTTCCCCCGTCGGCGAGTCACCCCAGCGGGCACGTCTCCCGCACCTTCCCCATTCTTCTCGGTTCGGCCCGGATGTCCATGTGGAATCGCCACATGCAGCATTCGACGTCGATTGGGGGCCGGAGGTCGGTCGAGTCGACCCAACCAGGGCTTTCGCGACATCGGACGATCGGGAACCCAGGTATCGCCACACC
>JAGXFT010000058.1 GCA_024637135.1 Nitriliruptorales bacterium
ATCGACTCGCGGCGCTCTCGCCGTGTTCGAACGTCGAAGTGGTGAAGGACACGAGCCATCAGATCCCCACGGATGCGCCCCAGGTGGTCGCCGACACCGTCCGGAGGTTGCTCGAGTGAGCCGAAGCGGTGTCCCGCGGAAGGGCCGACGTCCCACGGTCAGCCGCGAGGTGGAGCGCAATGGCGGCCGACACTGCTACCGGGCCATCGGGCCGCAGCGGGCTGCGGCGGCTGGAGTGCCCGGCCCATGGGGTGCGGGTCGAGGGGGTGCCCTTTCGCCCGTCCCGGGGCGCGGTTCACTCGCGACTTCGAACAGCTCGTGGCGTGGCTGGCCATCAAGATGGACAAGGACGCCGTGCGCCGGCTGGTGTCGGTGGGCTGGGCCACGGTCGGCCGGATCTGCCAGCGGGTCGTGGCCGACGAGCTCGACCCGGGCCGGCTCGACGGGCCAACACCGTCAAGGGAACCTGGACGCGATCCGGCTCGGCCGCACCAACGCACGACTCGAAGGCCTCAACCAGCGCGTCCGGCTCATCCACCGCCGCGCGTTCGGGTTGCCGCCTGCCTCGCCCTGGTCATGCTCTCGGCAGGACCAATGGGTCTGCCCCAGCCTCGGTTGACACCTAGATTGACCCGCCAGGGTCGGACAGGATGTCACCGTGCCGAAGATCTATCCGCCAGAGTTCAAGCGTGACGTGGTCATGGTCGCACGCCGTCGTGAGTCATCGTTGGAGCAGATCGCCGAGGACTTCGGGACAATGCGTCCGGCGTCCAGGTAGTAGCGGTTCCGCATGCGCTAATGGGAGGTGTCCAAGGCCCGAGCAACGTCGTCGCGGTGCGCGTGGCCGCCGACACCGACATTGGTCTCGAGGCCGTCGTGGACGACCCAGGCGAGATGGCCGGGTGCGATGCGCGGTCCACGACGCAGTAGAAGTGCGGCGCGCCCTCCAGCGCCACCCCGTGGTGGGCGGTCTCGGCGCCGAGGACGGGCCGCCCGGAAGGTGGTGCGCGGCGCGAAGCTCGCACCGACGTTGACCCCGCGGCCAGCCAGGTCCGGTACAGGCCGGCCATGTCCCCGACGCGGTACTCGACTTCGTCGCTGCGCAGGTGGAGTTCACGTCCACCCGGAGACGCCAGGACGACGTCGCGCACCGGAGGACCGAGGCAGTCCTCCGGCAGGTCGAAGTCATCGAGCGTGCGCCGGACGAAAATGCCGGTGGTGGCCACGTGCGGGTCCACGGCGCGGCGTCGGTCGACGACCAGCACGTCCGCGCCGCGCTCGGCCAGGCCACGAGCCGCCTTCAGGCCGGCCAGGCCGGCACCAACGACGACCACGGCGTGGCGATCCGAGTGGCCCCGCGTCACAGGTCGCGGCGATTTAGCCAGCGGACCGCGATCGTGGCAGTCACCACGACATGCAGGACTGCCCAGGACATGCGCAGAGGGCTTGGCGCGACCACCGACAGAAACGGCGGGTGGTCGAACACCTGAGTGGTGGCGATGAACAGGGGTGACGCAAGGTAGTACGACGCGCCATGCCAGACGGCGTCGCTGGGCATCACCAGGCTGAGTGTGACACCGACCCGGGCAACGGCGTCGCTGCCGGTGAAGCTGCCCACGAACTCCGTGATGCCGCCAAGCCACGCCAGCCCGTACAGGGCGGCGGCGACGGTGGCCGACGCCGTCGTGGACAGTCGTGTCGACAGCGCCGTCGCGGTGGACACCAGCACCATCGCCTGTAGGACGAGCAGCGCCAAGCCGATGGCCGTCGACTGGGGCGTGTAGCCGCCCACCACCCGCGACACCACCAGGACGCCGCCCGCCATCACCAGCACGTAGCCGGCGGCCAGGGCCCCAAACGTGCCCGCGCGCTGGGCCAGCCACGACCAACGCGGCAGCGGGCGGGCGAGCACGGGCTGCGCCCGCCCCGAATCGAGCTCGCTGGCGACCGTCCCGGCACCCAGAACCACGGCGAGGAACGACGCCAGGAACTGCACCGCGTACAGGCCCAGGACGGTGAGGATGGTCTGGTTGGTCGCCTGTTCGCTGGGTGACGTGCCGAGCAGGTCGCGTTGCAGGAACCACGTTGCGAGCAGGAACAGGCCCACGAAAACCACGCTCACCACGACCGCGATCAGCAGCAGCCGTCGGTTGCGGACCTCCTGCCAGGCGCCTCGGGCGACGTCGGGCGAGCGACCTGGGATCCGTCGGGTCATGGTGCTCATCGGGCCACCCCCCGCCGCCCTCTGGCCACATCCGCGCTGGGCATCACCCCAGACGTCCCGGCGGTTGCCTCGACGAGTTCGACGAACAACTCCTCGAGGCTCGAACGCAGCGGCACGACCGCACGGACCCGGGATCCCTCCGCAACCAGCGCCTCCACCATGTCAGGAGCGGCCTCGGCGTCGTCGAGCACGACCACGACCTAGGCGTGGTCATGGTGGGCCACCACGCCGTGTCCGGCCACCACGGCGAGTGCGGCGTCGTCGACGACGTCGAGCGTCAGGCGGACCTCCCCGCCGCCGGCGAGCAGGGAGACCGGCTGGTCGGCCAGCACGTGCCCATGGTGCATCACGACCACCCGGTCACAGACCTGCTCGACCTCGCCTAGCAGGTGGGAGTTGAGCAGCACGGCCACCCCGTCTGCGCGTAGGCCATGGACCACGTCGCGGACCATGCGACGTCCAATCGGGTCCAACGCCGACGTCGGTTCGTCGAGCACGACCAGGCCGGGTTCACCCAGGAGGGCCACGGCCAACGCGAGCCGCTGGCGCATCCCCTTGGAGTACCCGCCCACCCTCTGGTCCCCGCGGCCGGCCAGGCCGACCCGGGCCAGCACGCGGGTCGCAGCGTCGTGGACCTCCTCAGGGGCCACCCCAGCCATCCGTGCGTGCATTGCGAGGACCTCGTCGCCGCGCGACCACGGCGGATGCTCGAACGTCTCCGGCAGGTAGCCGACACGCCGGCGGGCGAGCGGGTCGGCTGCCGGTCGCCCGAACAGCTCGGCCGTGCCCACATCGGGGGTGACCAGGCCGAGCAGCATCTTGACCGTGGTCGTCTTGCCGGCACCGTTCGGGCCGAGCAGGCCGACCACCTCACCCGGCACGAGCTCCAAGTCGATGCCATCGACGGCCACCTGTCGCCCGTACCGCTTGACCAGGCCCCGTGCCCTCAGCGGCACCTGGTCGGCCGGCGCGGCCACGGCGCTCAGAGCCGACCTGCCAGGGCGATCAGCTCGTCGACGCTCCGTTCTCCCCCCACGGCGTGGACGACGTCGCCGTCCTGCCAGACCACCAGCCCGAGGTCGTCGCCGTGGCCGATCGCGAAGCCGCTCGACCCCGCGACCTCGACCTCTTGCCAGGTCGCCGGGTCGACCGGGACGGGCACCGGCAGGGTGGTCCGCCAGTCCTCGATCGCCGCGAGCTCGTCCCGCAACTCGGTAGAGAGGTCGGGGTCGGCCAACAGCGTTTCACGCACCTCGTCGAGGCTCGCGCCCGTGGCCGTGACCTCCACGGCTCGTGACGCCGCCACGAACACCTCACCGGTCGCGTCACCGACCAGCATCGTCCCGGGGGCCACCACCTCGACCACAGTGCCGCGCAGCGCGGCCGGGACGTTGTCGCCAAGGCCGAAGGAGACGCGGACACCCGCGGCCGACGTCGCACGCACCCGCGGGGCGACGGCCCCGCCCAGGATCGAGGCGTCCGGGACCGGCACGCGGGCGAGCTCGGCGGCCGCGGCCAGGTCGTCGAGGTCCCCGTCCAGGCGCACACCCACCACGTCCTCCACGTCGGCGATGTCCTCCAGGGCGGTCAACTGCTCGTCCAGGGAGGCGGGGTCGATCGCGACGGGCCGGACCTGCCGGGTGCGGAAGCTGTCCAGGACCTGGGCCACCACCGGCGCGCCGACCGTCGCGCCCAGAGTGGCCACGACGACCGCACCGCCGAGCAGCGCGACGCGCCCACGCAGGCGACGGCGACGCCAGCCGGCGGGTCGCGTGGCGTCGCGGCGGCCGGCTGGAAACGAGCCGGCCCCCGAGCTCCGGGTCGGACGCACGGTCGCGTCGCGCAGGGGGTCCGGCGATCTGTCGCTGGCCCCGACGCCGAGTTCGTCCTCGACACCGTCCGGCACGTGGAGGATGGCAAGCAGCCCCCGCACCGTGCCGGCGTTGGCCGCGAGCGTCACGATTGTCGCCCGACAGCCTTGGCACTCGTCCAGGTGCCCGGCCACTTCGGCGTCATCAAGGTCCAGATGGCTTCGGAGCCGGCCCAGCGACGGGCAGTCGATCGCGGTTTGCATGGTGTGGGTGTCCTGCATCTCAGTCCCTCGTGTCCGTGTCGTCCGTCCACAGCCGTTGGAAGCCGCGCTCGCCGCGCGCCAGCAATACCCCGACCGATCCCTCGGCGACGCCGAGCGCGGTCGCAATCTCGGCGTAGCTGTGTCCGGCGTGACGCAGTAGCAGCGCCGCGGCCTGGCGCTCGGGCAGCCGCGCCAGGACGTCCCGGACGCGTGCCCGTTCGTCCTCGACGACGACGGCCTCGCCCGGGTCGACGGCTGGCTCCGGCAGGCTCACCGGACCGTGGGTCACCAGGCGCGCCCGGTGACGCCGTTCCCGACGGAGCCGGTTGAGCGCCACGCGAATCGTCACAACGTGCAGCCACGCGGCCACCTCGCCGTCGGGTCGGTCCGCGACCGGACTGCCTGACAACCGTTGCCACGCGTCAGCGGCCGCCTCCTCGGCCAGCGCCCGATCGCCGAGCACGCGGCGTGCCGTCGCGACCAGCCGCGGGTAGTGCGCATCGAAGTGTCGATCCATCAAGTCCCTCCACTTCCTCAACCCCACCGCACCACGAGTCTCTGACACCAAACCCGATGGCGGGCGGTGACCGCACGTCACCGACCGCGTTCGACCGTGCAGCAAGGCGACATCTCGCCAGTGGGCATCGGTCGATCCAAAGTCAGCCCTTCCGGGGCCGCACGCAGATCTCAAGTCAGCCCGACAGGACCCCGAGTGCCCCGGACCGTGCCCGACCACGACCCGGCCGGCTCGCGCCGAGGCCCCCTCGCTTGCTCGTGCAAGCGCTCCGTGTCACAACTCGAAAATGGGATCCGTTCTGGAGCAGTGCATGGCGATGCAGGTTGGGGCAGCCCCGTGCCATGGCCGTCGCCGAACGCCCGCCAACACTTCAGGTTGGGACCCGAGTGGAGGTGTCAACGGGCCGTCGGGGTCGGTGGTGTCGTTGGCGAGAACACGGTGGAGGGCCTCGAGCCGGCGGTCCCAGACGCCACCCTTCTGGCCTTGGCTGTTCTCCGCCGATGTCACCATCCCGGTTCTCGACTTCGGGCATCGCAGCTTCTGGGCGTCCGGCGGTGGACTGATCGGTGTATGGAACCTGGTTCTCGGTCGCCGTCGGGTGGGTGCTGTCCACCTCGCTTGTGGGGATCTTCGAGTTTGAGCGGGGTCATGCGGGGCTGGCTGTGGCCAGCAGGATCCAGTTGGGGCGTCCGGCGTAGAGCAGCACTCTGGTGCGCCAGTCGGTGAAGTTGGTCATCCCGAACGTGGCCGACGAGTTCGACGTGCCCTCGCTCGACCTGAATGGGCTTGCGAGGAGCGAGGGATGGACGTGCTGATCTGAGATCCGGAACGTTGAGATCCGTTGTCGATTCAACAACGAATTGAGTTCCCGGATGGGCTTGAACCATCGGTCACCGAGGGACGTCCAGCGAGATGACGGCCACTTCATTCGGTGACGACCACCGTGCCTCGCATCCATGGGTGGGGTGTGCAGAAGTAGTTGAACTCGCCGGCGTCGATGAACGTGTGGGACCAGGACTGGCCGGGCTGGACGGACTCGGAGTCGAACGAGCCGTCGGCGGAGGTGACCGTGTGGACCGCGTTGTCGTCGTTGGTCCAGGTCACGGTGTCGCCGACCTCGACCTCCAACACGTCGGTCGAGTAGCCGCCGAGCGACGCGGCGGAGTAGTCGTCGGATGGGACGTCGCGGAACGTCGCGCCACCGGGCTCGATGGACAGCGGGATCCCATCGGGGGCCGGCGTCACCTCGCCGGGCGGTACGGCGGACGCCGACGGTCCTTCGTCGGGTGGGTTGTCGCCGGTTGCAGGTTCATCCGGGGCATCGGCCGCGTCCGCGCGGACCGTGGGGGCCTCTCCAGGTTCGTCGTTGAAGATCTCCGGGTTCTGCTTACCAGAGATCACGATGTGGCCGATCGCCCCCTTGTCGAAGGCACGGCTGAGTGCGTGGTCGACAAGCACCACCGTCTGGGGGACCTGGCCGAGCAACTCCACGACCGTGCCGCCACCCGCCGGCACCAGCGTGGTCTGGGACCCGCGGATCGCCTCGTTGAGCAGCGCAGCTTCCTGGTAGACGCGGTCCCAGTGCGACCCGATCGGGTGGAAGTTGGAGGTGAGGTTCAACCCGGCGTTGACGAAGTAGATCCGGGCCCGTTGCCCGACGTCCATCTGCAGCGCATTGTCGCCAGCCACGGCCCCGACGGCCCCGTTGAACACGACGTGGGTGGGTTCCTCGCTGCTGACGGCGGTGCGATCCTCGGTCAGGATCTCACCGTTGCCGGTGGTGTAGTACTCCGACTGCACCAGGTACCACTCGTGGTCGACCTCGGGGAGTGGCGACTCCGGGTCGACCAGGATCCCGCCATACATGCCGTGCGAGACGTGGGAGGGCACGTCGCCGTAGGCGCAGTGGTACATGAAGAAGCCCGGATACAGGAGTCGTGCCTCGATCGTGGTGGTTTCGCCCGGTGCGACCGTGGTGGCGTCGGCGCCACCACCCTGGCCGGTCACGGCGTGGAAGTCGACGTTGTGCGGCATCACGTTGCCGACGGGATTGGTGATCATGAACCGCAGGACGTCACCGACCCGTCCACGGATGACCGGGCCGGGTGTCCCCACCACCAGGCCATCGTCGCCGTCGGCCACCCGGTAGCCCCAGGTCTGGAACTGCGTCCCGGTGGCGGGATCGATCGTGGACACGTTCTCCACCACCTCGAAGGCGACGTCGATGACTGCAGGCACCGTTCGTCCGGATGGCGGCGGCATCTCGGGCGCAATGGCGACGTTGACTTCTCCGTCGGACACCAATGCGAGGTCGGCACGGTCGACCAGGGCGGGGAGCACGTCGTCGCCCGACCCGCCGCCCGTCGAGGCGCTGTCCGCAGTCCCCTGCCTGGCCGGTTCGATCGCAGCGACCTCGTCCCGCGCCGCCGTGGTCGCGTTCGTCGAGACCAGGATCGACGTGAGGATGGACAGGCCGACGGCCGCCACCAGCAGGGCGATCAGCCGTCCGCTCGACACCGACTCGACCACCATCGGCGACGCCGGCCGGGACTGGACCTGTTGCGTGGCCATTGTCGCCCTCCCGAAGCGCCCGAACCCCATGCGTCGTGTTCACTCAGTATGGCGGGATGACCAGGATTCGTTCAGAGCCAAACGACCCACCATCGCCGGGACCCTTGCCGCGGCCACGCCAATATCGAGGCCTCGTCCCCGCCCCGCTGCTGCCGTTCCTGTTCTGCACGACACGAGGATCAACAATGACCGCCATCGAGCATGCGCCGCTCTAGTTGTCGAGCAGCCTTCGGGCAGATCACGTGCACTGGCCGTGCACTATCACGCCCGGAAATGAGAAGCTCCCGATTCTCAAACTGCAAGAATCGGGAGCTTCAGATGCTGATTCGTCGTGGGCCCGGATGGACTCGAACCATCGACCTCACCCTTATCAGCGATCTTCACGGCATGCACCGGTCGCCTCGACGTGCCGCAACGTGCCGCTGAGCAGGCCAAAGACGTCGTCGGGGCGCACCCCCGTGCCGGGTCGTGGCATCGTGGGCGCCGGATCGTGTGCCACCCTGTTACCTCACGACCCTCCCGATCGGGCGCGTCGGCGCACCGCGACAGCCGCAAAGCGTCACCAGGGGCGGTCGTGCCATGACCGCAACCACTCCCCCAGACGTCGGCGCTGTGACTGCCGGCGACGTGGTCGCGGTCGGCCACGAGATCGGTCGCATCGATGGACTCCAACCGCAAGACCCCACTGG
>JAGXFT010000059.1 GCA_024637135.1 Nitriliruptorales bacterium
ATCGCTCGCAACCGCGACAATCGCCAGATCGGGGCAGACCGAAACGGCTGCAACCGTTGCCCAGGATGAGCACTCCGCTCGGCCGGCGGCAGACCGTTATGGGCGTTGCGGCCACATGGCCGCCCGCGCAGAGCCACGGTTCCCGCGTGGGCCCGGGATACCCCATATCGCGCAACGCGAAGTGCCTGGAGACCTGCTCAGACCGGGCGTTACAGCTGTCTTGCGTCTGAGCCTCGATCCACCGAAGTGAGCGGGTGGGGTGATGGAGATGTGCCTCCTGTCCGAGCAGAATGGTGATTACGACACCAACCATGCTGCCGAACAGGAGGCACTCTCAGGATGCCACATCTTTCCCTTCCGATCGACCATGTCGCGATCCGGTTCGACCATGATCAGGCGGTGGCCAATGCCGGGATGATCGCCACGTCCACCCTGGCCGGCCGGCTGGGCATCGAGGCGTTGGCCGACGAGACGGTGTCGGTCGGGTTCCGGCCCGGCCGCAAGCTGTTGACGTTGGTGGACGCGCTGGTCGCGGGCGGGGACTGCATCGACGACATCGACGTGTTGCGGGCCGGCGCCACGGCACGGGTCCTGGGTCATGACGTCGTGGCCGCATCGACGGTGGGGACGTGGCTGCGCCAGGTGACGTTTGGGCATGTCCGCCAGCTCGACCACGTCACCGAGATCGCCATGTCGCGGGCGTGGGCGTCCGGAGCCGGCCCCGGCGGTGACACGTTGACGATCGACATCGACTCGACGATCTGTGAAGTGCACGGTTACGCCAAGCAGGGCGCGACGTTCGGCTACACCAAGGTCCGCGGGCTGCACCCGTTGGTCGCGACCCGGGCCGACACGGGTGAGATCCTGCACGTGCGCACCCGGAAAGGCAGCGCGAACACCGGTCGGGGTGCGGCCCGGTTCGTTCGTGAAGTCGTCGGGCGGGTCCGCCGTGCTGGCGCGACCGGTCCGATCGTGTTGCGGGCCGATGCGGGGTTCTGGTCCCGCAAAGTCATCGCCGCGTGTGTGGATCATCGGGTGGCGTTTTCGATCACGGTGACACGCCAGCCGGTCATCACGAACGCGATCGAGGAGATCGATGAGGACGTGTGGGTCGACATCGACTACACCGACTCGGGCCGCGCCCAGGTCGCCGAAACCACCTGGGCCGGTCACCGCCTGATCGTGCGTCGCACCGAACTCGCCGCCGACGTCCCAGCCCTGTTCGCCGGATGGCGTCACCACGCATTCACCACCAACCGTGATGGTCACCCGGTCGTCCTGGACGGCGACCACCGCGCCCACGCCGTGGTCGAGTTGGCCATCCGTGACCTCAAGCACGGCGCCGGTCTGGCCCACATGCCGTCCGGGATCTTCACCGCCAACGCCGCCTGGACCGTCGCCGCGACCCTGGCCCACAACCTGATCCGCTGGACCCAACTGCTCGCCACCGACAGCCCCGTCACCATCCGGCCCGCCGCAACGTTTCGGCGGCCGCTGCTCACCCTGCCCGGCCGGCTCGTGCGTTCCGCCCGACGGTGGACCCTGAAACTGCCGACCCGGTGGCCCTGGGCCGACACGTTCACCGCCATGCTGTTGCGGCTGCGTGCCCTGCCCGCCATCGCCTGACCAGCCCTGCCATCGAGCCGTCCCGACACGGATGGCCAGCCCCAACCGGCCCGAAACAGCCCCGCAGAAGCCGACTCCTACCGGTCTTGACGGCAGCCGCTTCCGTGGAAGCGCTCCACGTCAACCCCGCGCCATCATCGGGCTCACCACCACCCCACGATCAGAAACGGTGGATCCAGGCTGAGTTCGCGATAGAGATCTTGGATTCAATACCCAAAGAGTGGGAGGCTCTCTGGCCTGATCCCGAGAGGGCAGATCATGAGCAGCGAACCAACATCCGGGGGCCGGGGCAAGCGTCGCCAGGCCAACGGTCAGAGCTGGCAAACGCGCGACGACGCGCACTCGGCCTGTGACATGATGCGTCGACGTCGACGACCAAGGAAGCGACCGTGCTCGGCAACGCCACGCTCATCACACCGGTACCCGTGACCGACCTCGACCGGGCTCGTGCGTTCTACAGCGACTTGCTCGGCCTCCCAGTCCTGTTCGAGGACTCCCCTCAGCGGATCATCATCGTCGGCGTCGGCGGGGCGATGCTCGAACTGGGCGAACACGCGGCACCATCGGCCGGGCACCACAGTTGCGCCGTGTTCCAGGTCGCCAACCCGCATGCGATGGACGCGGTGGTCGAGGCGCTGCATGCCGCCGGTGTGGCGTGCGAACGCCGGGATGCGCATGTCCGGCTCGACTGGGACGGCCGGGACGTCGCGACGTTCGACGGCCGCATCACAGCGTGGTTCCGCGACCCGGACGGCAACCTCCTGCAGCTGTACGCGCGGGACGTCTCTGCCTGAGGTGGGACATCGCGGCCATCGGATCATTACGCGCCTGACCGTCCAAGACCGGCTTGTGCCTGAGTAGAACCGCCAATCCCGTCTGCCGGGCCACGAGTGGTACAGGTGTGCGTTATGGGCTGCTGAGCAAGCGAGACGCCGCGCGCAGAACCACGGTTGTGTACCCGAGAACCAACTATCGGTATCCCCCGGCTACCAGAAGTCTGGGATCGGAGGCGTGAGGGTCGCGGTATGCCCGATTTGCAACGTCTGGGATCTGTTCGGGAGTCAAGCGGCGAGGGCCTCACGTAGGCGGCGTTCGGCGCGCTGGCGACGCTTGCGCAGCGTGGGGACGGCGATGTTGTGGTCGGCGGCCCGGTCGCACAGGCGCCGGCCCAGCACGCGCGTGTCGACGATGAGGTCGACCATCGCCTCATCAACGAGCCCGGTGGACTCTATGCGGCGGCGCAACTGGCTGGCCAGATGGGCGTCGATGGTGGCGGTGATCCGACGAGCGAGGTCGTCGGTGCGAGACATCTCAGGGCTGAGTACCCAGCCACCAACCGTCGAGAGGTGGTGGTGGATGTCAGCGGCGATCTGGGTGGCGCCCCTGTCGTCAACCAGACCTGTGCTCAGGGCACGATCTCGTAGCTGGTCTTGTAACTGGTGGGTCAGGAAGGTGTCTTCGAGGTCCAGGGTGGGACAGTGGTCCTCGACACCGATGTCATCGTGGCGACGGAGCGGGATGGTCGAGACGTTGTCGTTCCTGAAGCGCACGGTCCTGCGGATGGCGGTCCGGCGCGTGTTGCACCACAGCCGCCAGCCCATCGGGGTGGTCGCCGTGGCAGGGTCGCAGGTGCGGATCTGAGCCGACCCGATGAAAACGACCAGATCGATGGCGTCGGCGATGGGGATGCCCGACAGCGAGTCGGCGATCGTCCACCAGCGTGGCAGCATGGCTTGGATCGCGGTGCGGTAGGCCAGGTCGTCGCCGGCGATCGTTGCGCCAACCAGGTGGGCAAGTACCGAGGGTGAGCCGTCGTCGGGATCGATGCGCGCGGCCGCGAGCAACTCGTCGGCCGTGGTGAAGCACCAGGATGAGTGGTGGCTCGCCACGTCGGTGACGAAGCGGCGCATCCGGGGGGTGACGACCAGTTGGTCCCACTCGAGGTCTAGCTGGCGGAACAGGTCAGGGCGTGCGGCCATGGGGGGCATCCTTGATCGTGGATGCCCACACGTGACCAAGCCGGCCTACCAATCCACTGCCAAAGAGCCATCGGTAGCGTGTGATTGCTGTAGTACTTTTGCCCGCCGTTCTGCAGTTCGTCTCTTTTTCAGGAGCTGTGGGCGGTTTGGCAGTGGACTGGTAGATCTGATATTGGTAAGATCGCAATCAGATTTCGGGATGAAGGCGGTTTCGCATGGTTGCAGACCGGGTCAGGCTGGGGGTTTCGGTGTCGGTCGACACCCGCGATCTGTGCGACGAGCTGGTCGAGGAGGGGGTGGCGTCGAACCGGTCTCACGCTCTGGATGTGTTGGCGCTGGCGTGGCGTGATCGGCAGGCCAACTCGGACTTGTTGCGGGCAGCGGCAGCGATGACGGGGTCGGCGGAGGCCACGGTGCCGGGGGTCGTCGGCGGCACCCGCGCCAACGACGAGGTCGACGACGGGAGCGACGACGACGGCGCGATGTGGTCGGTGTTGCAGGAATGAGACGGGGCGACGTGTACGGCTTCAGCGAGCAGTTGTTCGTACTGGTGACCCCCACGGCGATGATGGAGATCCTGCCAACCGCCTGGGGCCTGCTGATGACCGATGTCGACCCCGGCACGCCGCCACCTCTAGCGGTCCACGCGCCGGGTTGTCTGACCGACGGTGGCGCGAAGAGCGTGGACGGGTGGGTGCGGATGACCCAGATCCGCACGGTGGCGATCGGGGGGCTCGACCCGAAGTTGCGGGGTCACATCACCGGCGACGCGATGGCCACGATCGACCGGATCCTGCCGCGGCTGGCAGGCGTCGACTGACCCGGAATCGGGGTCGGCCGTCACGCCCCCCAAAAGGGGTGCCCTTCTGTTGTTGAGACCCAACGACACAAGGAGCCTCGATGAGCGGTCACGCGATCGCGCCAGGCGGGTCGGCCGACTCAGCGCAGCGTGTGCATGCGGAGGCTTCGGCGTTGCGCGCCGACGCCGCGGCCCTGTGCGACCGTGGCGGGATCACCCACGACAACCTCGCTCGCCTGCAGCGGTGGCTGGACGGGCCGGCCTGGGCGCTGCTGGACGCCCACCGCATCGAACTACAACGGCTGACCGGGTCGGCGGCCGTCCATGGGTGACCAGACGGCAGACTCCAACCGCCGTCCGTGGCGACGTCGCCCTCGCGGTGAGGGCCGAGCAACTGCGGACTCATCGATCGCGACGGTGTGGCTGGCACGAGCCGCCCGGGGAGCGGTGTGGGCGGCTCTGGCCGTCGGGGCTGTCGGAGGAGTCCGGGGACTGACGGTGGCCACAGCCGCCGCCCCGGCCGAAACCGCCCCGACGGCGCCGGCACCGGATGTCGCTGCCGGCGGTGTCGCCGAGACGCTGGTCGGGTCGTGGCTGGCCGGCGAGCCGCTGGACGGCGTCGCGGACGGGCTGGTCACAGCCATCACCCCCATGGTCGTGTCGCGCACGGCGACGGTGTCCATGGAGCCCTCCAACGAGGGCTGGTCGGTGGTTGTGGCCGCAACGGTGGCCCCGACTTCGGACCCGCTCGACGACGACCTGGACACCGCGGTCGACCCCAGCCAGACGTCGACGCGGTTCTACCGCGTCGACGTCGTCGACACCGCCCCCCCAACCATCGCGGCGCTGCCGGCTCAGATCGCACCGCCCCCACCGGCTGCGGCCCCCAGCCCCACGGGGGGCGACGCCACCGGTGACGTCCCGGCGGGGGCGAGGCCGGAGCTGTTGCCTCCTGACGTGGTCGACACGCTTGAGGGGTTCGCGGCCGGGCTGTTGACCGGGACCGGGTCGTTGGATCGCTACTTGACCACCGACAGCGACGTGACCGCGATCGACCCTGCGCCGTTCGTACGGATCGAAATCGCGACTGCGGTCGTGGTCGAAGCAGCCGACGACACCGCCACGATCCGTATCGACGTGGTCGGTTTCGACGGCGATGACAACACGGTCCACCAGATGTCCTACCAGCTGCAACTGCGCCGCGGCGACCGGTGGGAAGTCGCAGCAGTCCTCTGACAGCCACACGAAAGGAACCACCATGTTCGAACCACTGCTCCAGCTCGCCGGTGACGGCCAAACCCTGCTCAACGCGGTCTCCAGCGTCACGGTCGGGGCGTTGCTGCTGATCACCTTCATCATGACACGATCGCTCAAGGCGGTCCTGGGCATGCTGTTGATCGGCGGTCTCGTGTTGTGGGGCATCTCCGGCGGCGGCTCGCGTTGGTTCGGTGACCGGGTCAAGGACGACGCCGTGCGGGTGTCGATGACCGCGATCATCGACACCGCGCCTGACCACGTCAACGCCGATCCTGTCGCCGCACTCCCCGCCGGTGACGTGCCCGCCAGCGTCGCGCCTGTGGGGGTCGTGTGAGCGACCGCATCGAGTGCCGCAGCTACACCCGCGCGCGCCGACACCCCAAGGTGCTGGGTCGCATCGGTGACACGGTCCTGCCGTTCACTGTCACGATGCCCCAACTCCTGGTTGGCGGCATCGTGTTGTCGGTGCTGTTGGCCACCAGGCCGGTGTGGTCACCGATCCTGCCCGGCGCCCTGGTCGTGCCGTGCGCGACGATCGGGTCAGCGCTGGCCACCCGCTATGTCCGGGTGGAAGGCCGCAACCCGCTGTATGCCGCAGCCGGCTACCTGTCGCTGTGGCTGGCCGCGACCAACGGAGTGTCGGCCGGCCGGGCCGTGCCGCGACGCCGCCCACGCCAGGTCTGCACCACCGTGACGGTGTATGACCCCGAAGCGGTCGGATCGTCCGCGGTCGAAGCGTCGACCCTGGCCGCGACTCCGGCACCGGCTAGGCCGGTGCGATGGCACTGTCTGGAGTCGCGATGAGGTCGCCGGCCTGGGCGTTCACCCGCAACCTGGTGTGGTCGACCGATGGCCACGTGTGGGCGGTCTGGCAGGTCCCCACGGCGCCGTACCTGTATCAGTCCACGGACCGCAAGCTGCGCACCCACGCAGCCATCCGGTCGGCGCTGACGGCGCTTACAACCCCCGCACTGTGGTTGTCGGTATGCCATGACACCACCATCGCCGACCTCACGGCCGCAACCACGACCGGGGTGGATGCCGACTCGACGAGCCGCATCGCCGACCAACTGGAAAGCCTGCAAGGCGGCACCCCGCGACTGTTTGCCCGCCGGACCTATCTGGCGATCCAACTGCCCGCGGTGCAGACGACCTGGCAGGCGCTGCGGTCACGTGCCTCCCGTGAACTGACCCGCGTCACCGGGCTGGCGACGTTGCCTCCTGACGCGGACCTGGTCGCGGCCCATCTGCGTCAGGCCAACCGGCTGACCGCGAAGATGTCGTCGATGCCGGGGATGGTGGCGGTGCCGCCGGCGGAACTGCAGTGGCTGTATGCCCGGCTGCTGGCCCGGTCGATCGCCCCACCGGCCCTGCCCGGGCGCGACGTCGACGTCAACCGGCCGGCCGCCGCACCGACCTTCGACGCCGTCGTGCACGAAGGCGGAACCAACACCGACCAGGACCGGCCCGACCACCGCCGCTACGTGCGGGTGTCGACGGTGGACGGCGTGGCCTACCAGACGGTGCTGGCGATCGCCGACTTGCCGTCGTCGTGGGAGTTCCCGGGCGGACTGGGCGAGTGGTTCGCGGCGGTGGACGCCGCGCCCTGGCCGGTGGACTGGGCCGCCTGGATCAGGCCGATCCCCAACGCCCGAGCACGCGATGCGACCAAACGCCAGGCCCGTGAACTCACCAACCAGGTCGATGAGTATGACGGCGAACCGGCTGGCCCACCCGCCAGCCTGGCCGAGGCCGCGGCCGCAGTCGCAGCCGAACAGGCCGAACTCGAGGCCGCCCCGGCTACCCCGGAGCTCAAGACCACGATGCTGATCTCGGTGTCGGGCGCGACGCTGCTCGAGCTGGAAGACCAGGCCCAGCAACTGGCCGGGCTGTTCGAGGGCTCGGAGTATCTGCTGCCGCGCCCCACCGGATGCCAGACCGATCTGCTGGCCGCGATGTTGCCCGGCGGGCGGATCCCGACCGCGTGCCGCGACTACCTCCAACATCTGCTGCCACGCGATCTTGCGTCGTCGATCCCGACCAACAGCGGCCATGCCGGTGACGCCCACGGGATGCTGCTGGGCGTCAACGTCGACGCGCCTGGCACCCCGGTGCTGTTTGACCCGGCGGCCGGGCCGGCATCGCGCCGATCCGGGTCCCTGGCAGTGTTCGGCGCACTCGGCGCCGGCAAGTCCTACCTCATCAAGCGGTGCGCGCACGCCACGGTTGACCGCCACGGCCGCGTGATCGTGGTCGACCCGACCGAGGCCGGCGAGTACGCCGCCCTGGCGTCGGTGATGCCGGGCCGGTCCCAGGTCATCTCCCTGGACGCCGATACCGACGCCTGCCTGGACCCGCTGGTGGTGTTTGACCGGCGCGACGACAAGGTGCGCTACGCCGTCGGATTCCTGTCCCAGCTGGTCGGGGCCGCACCACTGTCCCCGGCCGGAATCACCCTGTCCGAGGCGGTCGCGGCGGTCGTTGACCGGAACGGCCGGCTGGTCGATGTCGTCGACGAACTCGACGACACCGACGGCCGCGACGTGGTCGACCTGGCCCGCACCCTGCGATACCTGGTGGACGAGCCGATGGCCCGGGTGGCCTTCGGGACCGCCCCACCCTTGGAACTGTCGGCCGACTACATCGTGTTGCGCACACCGAGGCTGAGCCTGCCTGACCGTGACCAGCTGGACCGCCCTGACGCCGCCAACCAGCTCCTGCCTGAACAGCTGGTGTCCCAGGCGCTGCTGTACCTGGTCGCCGCGGTGGCACGGCAGGTCACCTTCCGCGACGCCCGGTTCGCCGTGGCGCTGTTCGACGAGGCATGGTCGCTGACCCGCACGGCCGCGGGCCGGGCGCTGCTGCTTGAAGGCGTCCGGGACGGACGCAAGCACAACGCGGCGGTGTGGCTGTCATCCCAGCACCCCGACGACCTGGGCGACCCCCGGCTGGCCGACCTGCTCGGGCCCCGGTTCGTGTTCCGCCTGGCTGGTCAGGCCGCCGGCGGCGGCCTGGCCCTGCTCGGGTTGGAAGACGCCCCGCAGTGGCGAGACCTGGTCACCACCGACGACGTCGACGGGTTGCCGTCGGGCACGTGCATGTTCCGCGACCTCGACGGCCGTGTGGTCCGCGTCGCCATCGCCCCGGCCGCGTCAGCCGCCCTTGAAGACGCCTTCGACACCAACCCGGCCGACATCTCGACCGACACCACCACTGGACGTCACCGGCAGGCCGCGTGATGTCGCGCCGCACCGTCCGCTTGATCGCCACAACCGCCCTGACGGTCCTGGCGTGGTCGCTGCTGACGATCGGGCCTGCCGCCGCCCAGCCTGTCGACGAGGCCGACAGTTGGACCGGAGTGTCCGGCTTCGACGTCGCCGGCTACGACATCGGCTACGACACCGGTTCCTGGAACGACGTCACCCCGAAGCTGCTGGGGCCGATCATCCAACTGCCCCACGACTGGACCAAGTCCCTGACCGAATCAGCGGTCGCGGTGGTCGAATGGGCGTTTGATGCCCGGCTGGCCTCCGGCCTGTCCGACTGGGTCCAACAGCTCGCGACGCGGTTCCATGCCGATCTGTTCGACGGCGACGTGTCGGGCTACGACATCGCGCTGCTCTTGGCGGCCGTTGTTTCAGGATGGGCCGCACTGCGAGGGCGCACCACCCAAGCCGCCGGCGACCTCGCCGTCACCTACCTGGTGCTGGTCGCCTACCTGGGTGGGATCGCGCTGGTCCCGGGCGGGTTCGCACGGCTGGTCGACGGCATGGGCGACCTGGCCAACAACGTGTCGGTCGCGGTCGTCGTGGTGACGTTGGGCACCACCGCCGACGACCTTGACGGGTGCGGCGCAGACGGTGGCGACGGCACCGTCGATGTGTCGTGTCCGCTGCGGCAGGCCTACCGCGACACCTTCATCGCCACCCCGTATGACCTGTTGAACTGGGGGCGGACCCTGGGGGATGCGTCCAATCCCGACAACCCGACGCCTGCCTGCGCCAGAGCCCGAGATGAGGCCGTCGCATCCGGCCCCCACGGTGGCGGCGACGAACCACGCAACCTGATGCGAGCCGCGGGCTGTGAGGCAGAGGCGGACTACCAGGCCGTTCCGTCGGGAGACCGGGTCATCCGCTCGTGGACCATGGCCGGGCTGGCCACCGTGGTCCTGGTGGTCACGATCCTGATCGCGCTGTGGCTGGTCGTGGTCCAACTGCTGTTGGCGGGGCTGGTGGTGGTCAGCCCGTTCGTGGCGCTGGCGGCCGCCATCCCCGGCTCGACCCGGTCGTGGCTGTGGGGGTGGCTGGCCGGGATGATCCGGGTCGTGGCGGTCACCGTTGCCCTGGCGATGGGGTTGGCGCTGTATCTGGCGACCCAGGAGTCCGTACTGGAGATCACCCAGAACGAACCGGTCCTGCTGCAGTCGATGATGCTGCTCGCCGTCACCCTGGCGTTGCTGTGGGCCCGACGGCGGCTGACCAAGGGCGCATCGGCTGCCGCCAAGGCGACCCAGACCAAGATGGCGTCCAGCCGGGTTGGGGGCGGCAACGGCATGATGTCGGCCGCGGGCAGCGCCTTCGAGTCCCCGGTCTATCGCGGGCTGCGTCCCAACGCCTATCTGGCCCCACAGACCCGCCGCACCATCCGTGACGTCCGCCAAGCGCCTCGCACGGTCAGGCGTGGCGCCCGCACGACGGTGACACGCGTGCGCGCGGTCAAGGCGGCGCCCGGCCGCGCCGCCAGGGCCGTCCGTGCCGGCGGCAAGAAGATGTCGACCACCGCACGACGGCTCGTCCCGGTCAGGTCCTGACATGGCGACGTCACAGACCCGCGACGCCGCCGCCGGGCTGGCACGCCGCGCCGCGGTCGGGGCGGTCCGACGCCACCCGGCCGTGCTCGCCGAGGTCCTGGTTGTGGCTGTGGTCGTGCTGATCGTCGGCGCGGTGGCCGTGGCCACCGTCGCGGCGGTGGCGGGCCGACCCCCGCCGGTCGCCGACACCGCTGCCCGCGACATCCCTGCGGCCGCGGTCGCCGCCTACTTCAACGCCTCGCAGATGGCCGACGAACTCGTAGCGGGCTGTTCGGTCCGACCTGCAGTCATCGCCGCGATCGGCAGGGTAGAGACCGGCCACGGCACCTTCGGCGGAGCGTCGGCGGACGAGGCCGGCACCGTGACGCCACCCATCCTGGGCGTGCGTCTGGACGGCACCGGCCCGGTCGCGGCCATCCCCGACACCGACGACGGCCGCCTGGACGGCGACACGGTGTGGGACCGTGCCGTCGGGCCAATGCAGTTCATCCCCGGATCGTGGGAGCGGTTCGGGGTCGACGCCAACGGCGACGGCAGCGCCGACCCACACAACCTGACTGACGCCGCCGCGGCGGCGGTCGTCCACCTGTGTGGCGCCAACCCGACCGACCTGGACACCGACGAAGCCGCACTGACGGCCGCGCTCTACGGCTACAACCACTCCGACGTGTACGTGTCGACCGTGCTGGGCCACGTCGCCGCCTACGACGTGCTGTTCGCCGATGGCGCGACCGTCCTGCCTGATCTTGCGGCCGGCGATCCGGAGACGTTGACGACCCATCCCGGCTACTCGGACTCGGCCCCCGGCCGCCAGGACCTGCTCGACGGCATGGTCGACGCGCGCCTGATCGCCGTGCTGGCCATGCTCGCCGATAACGAGGACATCGTCGTCGGCGGCTACAAGACCTGGCACTCCCAGTGCATCGGCGGCGGCTCCCGCACGGAACGGCCCGACTGCACCGAGTCCCACCACTACTACGGCCGCGGCGCTGACATCATGTCGGTCGGTGGCCGGCCCGTCACCCCGTCCAACTCCGCCGCGCGGCGCCTGGTCGAGCTGCTGGCAGCCACCGAGTGGCCCGACCCCACGATGCGCCCCGACGACGTCGGATCACCGTGGGGCGACTTCTCCGGCCTGCCCGGGTTCTTCACCAACGCCGCACACCAGGACCACATCCACCTGGGCATGTGCGGGCAACGATGGACACGTGGACGGTGGGATCCAGGATGCTGACCCGCTACAGCCCTGCCCGCCTCGCTGTCCTGGCCGCGGCCGTGGCCATCCCCACGGCCGTGGTCATCCTCGCCGGCGAAACCGTCGACGGGCCGGCCCCAGCGGCGTCGCCGCCGACCGACGGGGCTCCCGTCGACCGCGCCGACGTCTCGCGGCCACGCAGGCCGACATCACCATCGACCCCAAGCTGGGAACGGTCATCGACGTCCAGCCCGGACCGTGCCACGACCTCCCCGCCGGCACCCAGATCCGCGACTGTCTCCACGCCGCCGCCGGCGGGCCCGACCGCCCATCCCGAACCGCCCGACCCCGACGGCCGGACGCCCACCAGCGGGCTGCAGCAGTTGGCCGCAGCCCGTGTGGTCGCCGATGCCACGGGGGTCGGGCGAGACCGGTGGCCGGACCTGACCGGACCGGTGTGCTGCACCGACATCACCGTCACCGGAGCGGCCACCACCGACAAGGACCGCATCGCCGCCACGGTCGTTGTCACCTGGGTCGCCACCGCCTTGAACGGCACCGAGTTGCAGTCCGCGACCACCACCAGATGGGTCCGCCAGGACGGGTCGTGGCACCCGGTGACGCCCACCCCTCGCGGCGGCGTCGACCCCGGATCGTCGAAGGCTGACACGACGGCTGCCACGCCAGCCACCACCACCCCGTCACCCGCAGCCGCCACGACACCAACCGGCCGTACCACCGCGACCACAACGGCCCTGCTCAGAAGCGGTTTGGTGGCAGTCAGCGCGGATGACAACCGTCATACCCCCCTCAAACCTTCGTGTGAGGATCGCCCTACTTACGTGAGGTGGGGGTATGACCAGATCAAGAGCGCCGAAGGCGCACCCAAGAGCACTTGCCGTTGGAGGCCCACATGACGATGCGAAGCATCCCTGTCGCCGTTGCAGTAGCAACTGCCCTCATCGGCCTCCTCATCGGTCTGCTGATGCGACGTGCCAAGGGCACCGCCGATGGACGGGTGGAACTCGCGGTCGTGCCGACGTCCGGGTTTGATCCGTCGATCGAGGAGATCATCCGCTACGCGGCTCACCTGGTGAGGACCCGCCGGCTCCGGGACATGGTCAGTGGCCGCCGTGGCCGGACCGTTCGGTTGTCGCTGCGCAGCGTGGGGGAAGGCCAACTGGTCCAGACGATCGATGTCGCCGAGTCCGCTGCCGCGATGGTGCGTCGCCATCCGCTGGACGGCGTGGAGATGATCACGCTCGCCGAGCTCGACCGCAGGATCGCCGGGGTGGTCGGGGCCGACTCGAGCCAGCCCGCCGGGGCGTCGGAGTCCAGTCCCGAGCCGTCGGCCGGCGCGGCCGACGGGCAGCGGCGCGAGGTCGATCCGTCCAGGGCCGACGCAGCCGTCGAGACCCCGGCACCGGCGGCGACGGCCGCGGCGTCAGGTGGGCGCCATCTTCGACGGGTTGCCGTTGCCGTTGCAACCGTCCAGGATGAGGCCGATCCCGACGTCGACCCCCCGGTGGTGTGGCCATCGATCCACGGCGACGAGAGGCACCCAGATGGGTGAGGTCGCCCGCGCCGAACTGGTCCCCGCACGGCCCGATGTCTGGCCGTTCCGAGACGTGCCGCTGACCCCAGATCCGATGCAGGCCTTCGCGGCGGTGTTCGCGGGCGTGCGCCCTGACCTGGGCGACGAGGTCCACGTCGCAATCGACCTGCTCCCAATGGGCCGGACCCAGATGGCCCGTCGCCGCCGCAAGTTGGCCCGCGACCTTGACCGGCAGGGGGCCACACGACCCCCGGGGAGTGGGATGTGGTGGGGCCAGGCACTGTCGGGAGGTGGGGGGAGTGGGATGTCTTGGGGTCAAGCCCTGTCCGGGGGGGCGCTCAGCAACACCAGCCGCTCCTCGAACACGGGTCGGCCCCGCGATCAGGTCGGCGCGATGGAGCGGCTCGAGCAACGTGACCGGGACCGCAGCCTGGCGTCCACACTCACAGACCAGACCCCCCATTTCCAGACCCAGATTCTGCTGCGGGCCCGCTCGGACGTCGCCGGTCGCCCACCGGTCCTGGTCCGTAGTCTGGTCGCATGTTTCGAGGCCTGGGCCGGAGAAAACTGGTGGCGCGTCGACGGGACACGACTGGGCCCGTGGTTCCTCGGGTCCGACGTGTGGTGGCGACGTCGCCACTTCGACGTCCGCCTCGACCACCTGCGCTGGGCCAGCGGCGTCCCCACGGTGGTGTCGGCCGCCACCCTGGCGGGACTGCTTGTGCCGCCAACCACGCACTGTCCCAGCCCCAATGTGATCCGTTCCGGGGGTGTGGTCCCACCCCCTCCCCGGTCGCTCCCGGAGTTCACCGGTCAGGCTGACCTGCTCCCCTGGGGCGAAGTCACCTACGACGACGAGACCCGCATCGTGGGCGCCCGCCTGGCGGAAACCTACTTCACTGCATCTCATGGCAGGTCGCGGTTCGGGAAGACCGAGTCTGCGCTGGTGCGCTTTGTTCACGTCGCCCGGGCCGGGCATGGCTGTCTGTTCCTGGATCCGCACGCCGACGCCCTGACCCGGGTCAAGCCATACCTGGCCGACCAGTCCGACCGCATCATCGAACTGTCCATCGCGCGGGGGACCGGCGGCGGCCGCCAGGTCGGATGGAACCCGTTCGCGACCGCAGGTCAGCCCTCGGACAGCATGGAGGATCAGGGTGCCGCGATCGTTGACTCGATCGCGGCGGCGATGAAGTGGGGGGCCATCAACAACCGGGCACTGTCGATCACTCAGATGGCGACCCAGAGCCTGCTGGAGCTGTCCCAGCAGCTGCCGGCCGACACCGCCCCGACCATCTTCCAGCTCGCCACGATGCTGTCGGACGAGGACTGGCGCAACGAGATCCTGCCGGCCCTGTCGCCGGCGCTGCAGTCCTACTGGATCAACCGGTTCCCCAAACTCGGTGGCGAAGCGTTCACCCCGATCACCAACGTCGTCGACCGGCTGCGACAGTCACCATCGATCGCCGCACTGCTGGGCCAGTCCCAGTCGACGTACTCGCTCCGTGACGCCATGGACCGCCGCCAGATCGTGCTCGTCCGCCTGCGCGGGACAAGCCAGATCGACAAGCTCATCGCCTCGTTCGTCACCTACGACCTCCTCCGAGCCACCCTGTCGCGATGGGACCTCGACCCGGCCCGACGGTGGCCGATGCACGTCTTCCTCGACGAGGTGCAGTCCTACGACTCCGCCGCGGGTGGCCTGTTGGCGTCAGCGCTCGAAGAGGGCGGCAAGTTCGGACTCAGGATGCATCTGCTCAACCAGCAGCCCACCCGCCTGGCCCCCGACACCCTGGCGGCCGTTCTCACCAACCGTTCCCACCTGGCATCGACCAACGTCGGCTACGACTCCGCGCGGCTGTTGTCGCGAGAGTGGGGCGGTGACGTGACCCCCGAGACCATCATGCAGCTCGACAAGTACGAGTTCATCGGCCAACTCACCGACCGCGGCCACCTCACCACTCCGTTCCGGATGCGGGGCCTGTCGCTGGATGCCACCTACGACCCGCCACCAGAGGGTGCGCAGGTCGACGAGCTCGAAGACGCCATCGATCGCAACTCCGGCCGACGACCCATCCGCGAGGTCCTGGACGAACTTGCCACCCTCGACGACCGCATCGTCGAACACCTCCACTCGCCCGCCACCGTCGTTCCCATCGACCAGCCCCGCGAGCCGGTCGCACCTCGTGGGCCCTACCGCGAGGATCGCGTTCGCACCAGCTACAGCTACGGAGATGACCAGTGACCACTGCCACCGCGCCTGCCGTGCTGTCCGAACTTGAGCTCGAACTGCTCGCGTCGATCTACCAGCACCGGCTGCTCACCACCAGCCAACTCCATGCCCTCCACGCCCCGGACCGAGCCGTCCAGGTCATCCAACGCGCCACGGCTCGTCTCGAAGACGCCGGCTACCTGGCCCGCGCCCGCTCGTTGCCTCCTGGCGGCCGCGAATCCCGCTGGTTCCACACCGACCTCGGCGCCACCGTCACCGCCGAATCCACCCGGCTGGCCGTACGCAACCACCGCATGGACGCCCACCGTGCACGCGCCGCCCGCCACCTGGTCGCGGTCAACGACGTCGGGGTGGCCCTGACCGCCGCCGCCCGGACCGCAGGTGACGACTTCACCTGGCGCAGCTGGCAGCACGAGGTCGCGCACTCCACCGGCCCCGCCACCCGCGACGTGGTCATCGCCGACGCCGTCCTGACCTACGACATCGTCACCCCCACGGGCATCCAGTCGCGGTGGCGGTTCCTCGAACTCGACCGCGGCACCGAAGCCGTCCACGCCCTGGTCACCAAGATCCGCGACTACACCTCCTTGGCCACCTACAAACCCGCCCGCCGCGCCGACACCAGCCACCTGCCCGCACTGGCGTGGCGCCGCCACTACCCGGTGCTGCCCGGGCTGCTGTTCGTGTTCGCCGACCTCACCCCCGAACAGGCCGACCGGCGCATCGACGCCCTCGCTGGATTCGTTGCCGCCGACCGCACCCTCGCCAACGCCAAGACACCGATCGACGTCACCGCGACCACCCTTGACCGGCTCGCCACCCCCGGACCAGGCGCCCCCATCTTCACCCGGATCCCCACCCTCGAAGCCTGCACCCTCTGACCCGGTCATCCCGAACTGTGCCCGAGGTCAGGAGTTTGCCGTGCCGACATCAGGCGTGTCCAGGGCTGACGTGACCTGGTCGCACAGCAGCACCAAGGATCCGCGGTCGTAGCCACCAACGTCGCCATCAGCAAGATGGGTGAGGAGGTCAGCAAGCGCGGTCTTGGCGGCGTTGACGACCTCGGCGGGGACGACCGCGGCCGTCGGGCCGTCCGGGTGGCCGGAGCCGATGGTGGCGGCTCGACGGGACGCGTTGGCGTCCTGGTGGACTTGGTCGGCGAGATCCACGGCGGCCTGCGGATTCAGGTCGGAGTGGGTGCGGGCTTCTCGGCAGGCCCGGGTCAACAAGTCGGTGCGTCCGCGTGCCTTGATCGCGTCCCAGATCTCGGCGGCGGCGTCGTGGCGGCCGCGGTCCAGACGCAGCCACTCCATGCGGCTGGCCAGGGTGATGTCGTGGTCGTCCATGTCTGCGGCGACGTCGACCGGCATCGCACGGAAGGCGGCCACGAGCCGCTTGGCCTTGTCAGCTGACAGCTCCAGGCCAAGCCGGCCGATCACGGTCGACCATGGCGCCCCGACGCTGTGCAGACCCGCACGGGTGCGGATCTGATCCAAGGCACGCCACCGCTCGGTGGGGTCATCCATCGTCTTGGCGGCCTCGTCGACGTCGACGTCAGCGGCGATGAGTTCGGCGGTCAACACCGCGCACCGCTCGTACAACAGCGCGGCCGCGAGTTCGCCCGGCTTGAGATCCGTGCGAGCCAGGTTCTCCACCAGCTGCCACACCCGCAGCTCCTCGGTGGACAGCGGCCCGTCGACGACGTTGGCCGGCAACGCCTCGAAGTGGAGGTTGTCACCAAGATGGACAGCACCCCACCGCATCGCCAACAGTCGCCGCTCACCGGCAGCCAGGTGTCTGGCTCCGTCTGGGAGCTGCTGGACCAGCACCGGCTGAAGGAGCCCGCAGGTCGCGATCGACGAGATCAGATCGGCGAGCTCCGCCGGCGACGTCGACGGGTCGGTGCCCCACCGGCGGCCCTGGACGTCGGTGAACACCGCGTTCGGACCGCGCAGCGGCAGTAGCTCCAGCCGGCGGGTCTGCAGCCGCGTCGAGCGGGCCGCGGCCGCCAGCACCGCCGTGGGCGAGGGGGACAAGTCATCGGGCGGGGTCATGTCTCTCCTTCGTGTCGAGTCATCAACAGAAGGGCAGGCCCAAAAGGGGGGCGTGACGGGTCGACCGTCACGCCCCCCAAAACACCTGCCCTTCTGTTGACAGCCGACCCGGAGCCAAACATGCACACCCCACCCGCCATCCGCATCGTCGACGACGTCACCGACGACGTTCCGCCGTCGTGGCGCCGCCGGCCGGTCGCCTCGTTGGAGCGCAGCCGGTCCCGACACGTCGTGTACGACCCGAACGTCGTGGCGGTGGTCCGGTGCGGTCCACACCAGACCAGCCCCCTGACGAGCCAACTCCACGCGACGGGGTTCCGGCCCCTGGACGCCGAACCCGCCGTGTGGTGGCGACCCAACGCCGCCGTGCAACCCCATGCTGCCCTGCACGCCGCTGCAGCGTGAGGCAGCCACTTCCGGTCATCACGACCCGGCCGGCGTCGGTCGCGCCGGCGGCGGGGTGTGACTGTTCGGTGTGTCCGTGGTCGATGACCAACCCCGACGCCATCGAGGCGTTGTGCTCTGGGCCGAACACCGACTGTTCCTACTGCGGCTGTGCCCGGGCCGAAGCGGCCGCTGCCACCGACGCCTGCGGGCAGTGCTCCATCCGGTGTGGCAGCCGGGTCGACATCGACGACTGGATGGCCGACGTCGGCCACACCCTGACTTTCGACGACGTCGACCTCGATGGCCAGACGTGGCCGACCGGGCTGCCGACGTTCATCCCCCAGGTCGAGACCCGCCAGATCGCCGACCTCGACCGGTCGCTGCGCTGGCCGGCCTACGCCATCGGGCTGCGCCGGGTTCTGTCACCAGCCACCGGACGGCTGCTGCCGGGTTGGCGCGACACCACCGCACGCGACGCCCTCGGACTCGCCGATGACCAGGCGGCGGTGCTCGTCGGGTACGGCAAGGACCCGCTGGTCGAGTCGTTCTGGTCGCGCCGGCACAGCCTGGCCATGCAGCTCGCCACCCATGACTGGGACCTGGTCCTGGCCCCCAACTTCTCCGCCTACGGCAACTTCCCGCGCACCGAGCAGCTGCTCAACTTCCGGCGAAACCTCCTCGTGGCGCAGGTCCTGCTGGACGCCGGCGTCAACGCCGTCCCCAACATCTACTCGTTCCGGGCCGAGGACCTGGCCCGCTACGAGACCTGGATCCTCACCCACCGCCCCACCGCGATCGCGACCAACCTCCAGACCATCCGCCAGGACGGCGACTGGGAGCAGCTGCTGTTGCCCGGCCTGGCCTACCTGGCCATGGTGCTCGAGCAGGTCGACACGCGCCTGATCGTCACCGGGTCGTCCCGGCCGGCACGCATCACCCAGCTGCGTGACCTGTTTGGTGACCGGCTCACGCTGGTGTCGCAGAACCCGACCGTGTATGCCCGCCACGGCGCGGTGATGACCTCGACCGGTCGGTCCGACGTCCACGCCCACACCGCCGACGCGTTCGCCGCCAACGTCCGGTTCTACGCCGGCCAGATGGGGGCCTGACATGCCGACCAAGGGCCCATCCCGCGGCCACGAAGCCTTCCGCCTGCAAACCCCCGGCCAGGCCGCCGCCTCCGAACCCGACCTGATCGAGGTCCCGGACGCCCACGACGAGCCGGGCTGGAACGACGTCACCGACACCGACGACGTCCCCGCACCGCGGACGACCCGTCGGACCTACCGCGGCGACCTGGTCTACGTCGAGATGGAAAACGTCACCGCCGTCCGCGATCGGCTCCGCACCGACGCCGGGTTCTCCGACGGTGTCACGGTCGAGCTGCCCGGGGACGTGCAGGTGTCGATGCCGCTGTGGTTCTCCCGGCAGGCGGTCGTGGGCGGGCTCGGTCATGGGTCTCGACACCGCATCCTCGTGTCCGAGGGCAGCACCGACGACGACGCATCGACCTGTTCGTGTGGCCGCGACCGGTGCGGGCACCGCAGCACGGCCGTCGAGGCCGTCCGGGCGCTTGTCGAGGCGCGTCGGGTCCGGTCCGGGGTGCGCGACTGGGAGGCGACGTCCAGCCGGGTGCGGACGCTGTGGGGGGCCGAGCACGCCGCCATGATGCGCGACCGTGCCCGCGCCGACCGTCCACCACCCGACGGTCCGGACTGGTCGGACGATCGGACCGCGTTCCAGCAGTCCTACCGCGCCGCACGTGACGCCCACGCCGCCGGTGACAACCCGATCCCGTACATGACCGCCGACGCCACCGACGGGCTCGGTGCGCGTGACGGTGGCCGCGGGTTCGGCGTCGAGATCGAGTTCGACGTGCCCGGGTCGCCCGGGACCGCCCGCCACCGCGGCGCCCTGGCGGCCATCGCCAACGACCTGCACGACGCCGGCATCATCGACTCGCCCCGGCAGACCGGCTACCACCAGGGCCGCGGGGACTTCTCGAGGTGGCGGTTCGAGCACGACGTCACCGTGGACGGCGAAATCGTGTCCCCGATCCTGTACGACGAACCCGAGACCTGGAACAAGATCGCCACGGTGTGCGACATCGTCGAGCGCCACGGCGGCACCGCGTCGATGCGCACTGGCGGGCACGTCCACGTCAGCGTGGGCGACTACGACCACACCCCGGAGAACCACCAGCAACTGCTCCAGCTGTTCGACGCCCACCAGGACACGCTGTACCGGCTCAGCCACAACTCCGACCAGCGCACCCACCGCGGCACGGCCTGGTGCCAACCCAACCGGGTCCCGTCCCGGCCCTACTCCGATTCCGGGGACTACCAGGCGCACTTCGACAGCCACCGTGTCGCCGTCAACTTCGGGGCCGTGTCCGGCCGCCACACCGACCACGTCGAGTTCCGCACCTGGGACGGGTCCCTGGACCCGGCGACCATCCAGACCCGCATCAAGATGTCGCTTGCCCTGGCCGACCACGCCTTCCGCAACGCCGGCGCCCCCGCCGCCGACGCCCAGCCGCTCGGCAGCCACCGCACCCGCAACCGCGCCCTGCTGCAACGCGGTCAGCGCCTTCGCGGCGAAGCCTGGCGCGTCGACACCGCCAACTTCCGCAGCCTCATGGACACGGTGTTCCGGCGGGTCGCCGACCGCGAACAGGCCACCGCCCTGTTCGCCATCACCCGATGGCAACGTCGATGATCAACCACCCCCTTGCCGCCATCGTAATGATGCGTTATAATGATGCAGTACGACGGATCGAGGAGGTCCCCCATGCAGCAGCTGCCAGTGTTCGTCTACGGGACGTTGCGTCCCGGCTGCGCCAACTTCTCCTGGACGCTGGATGGCAACACCACCGCGATCACCCCAGCCACGCTGGACGCCGCAGTCATGTACCGCGGCCCCGGGTTCCCCTACGTCGCCGCCGGCGACGGGGTGGTCGTGGGCGACCTCATCGACCTCGTCCCGGACCGCTACGGCGACGTGTTGGCCACCCTCGACCGCCTCGAGGGCTACGAACCCGACCGGCGCGGTGGCCGCAACCACTACGACCGCGTCCAACGCACCGTGACGACCGCCGACGGTCCACGCCCGGCATGGGTCTACATGGTTGCCAGCGGGCCCGGCCGCGAACCGATCCGCTCCGGGGACTGGCTGGCCGCCACGGTGGCCGGCTGATGCCGCGCAACAAGATCGTCAACCGGCGCAACGTCACCGACCTCAAACGTCGCACCGTGTCGATCTCCGACGACGCCCACGACGCCATCCGGGCGCTCGCCGCCAAGTTGCACGTGTCCCAGGGATCGCTCATGGACGCCGCACTGCGCGAGTTCGCCCACCTCGACGACGACGACATCGTCGCCCACCTCGCCCGCTATGGCCACCTGACCCCCGACGAAGCCGGGGTGGTCTACGACCAGGTCGACAAGGACAAGACGCCATGATCATCGTCGCCAACCCCCGCGGGGACCGTCCCGTGACGGTGCCCACCAAGCCCGACAACACCTACTACCGCTACGAGATGATCCACGACGGCGATGCCCGCCGGGCCTACGCCGACACCCACACCGACCTGGTCGCCGCCCTCATCGCCGGCTACGCCGACATCCCGTTCGGCGCCACCACCGACGCCGACGCTGCCCGGCTTGCCCACGCCGGCCGGATCCAGGTCGAGTTGCAGGCTGCCCTGAACGTCGCCGGCGGCCTCGACGACGTCGACCAGATCACCCGGACCATCCTGACCGCGCCCCGCCACGACCCGCTCCAACCCGGCCGCCGCTGGGACGTCAAGATCCCGCTGGTGTGCATCACCACCGACTACGACCCCTACACCGACTGGCCCGCCCCCGACGGCAACATCATCTGGCTCGACCCGACCACCGAGACCGCACTGCTGGAGACCCTGGCCGCCGCCGGCGTGATCGTCCTGGCCGAAACCACCTGACCGCCCACCACCAGTCCGCACCAACCGCAAGCACTGCAGCAAGAACCACCATGCACACCACCCACGTCTGGTACGCCGCCTACGGCTCCAGCTGCGACGACGCGCGCTTCGACTGCTACCTCGCCGGTGGCCGCCCCGCCGGATCCACCCACCACCACCGGGGGTGCCGCGACACCACCCCACCGACCGCCATCACCGTGGCCACGCTGCCCTACGCCCTGTACTTCGGCGGCTGGTCACCGTTCTGGGGCGGCGCCGTCGCCTACCTCGACCCCATCGCCGACCCCGACGTCGACACCCCGGCCGTGGCACGACGCATCACCGTCGACCAGTTCCTCGACGTTGTCGCCCAGGAAGGCGGCGGCGCAGCCACCGCCGACGACCTGGACCGTGCCCGGATCCGTGGGCGCATCGACACCGGTGGTGCCTACGGGACGATCCTGTACGGCGGGGACCTCGACGGCGAACCCGTCCTGACCTGTTCCGGCGCGACCCGCCGCCGGGCAGGAGCCCCCACCGACGCCTACGTCGCCACGATCCGTCGCGGTCTGACCCGGCTGTACTCGGCCGACGTCGTGTCCCGCCACCTCGACGCGGCGCTGGCCGCGACCACGCAACCGTCGCTCTTCGACGACACCGACGATGGGTGGCTGCTGGAAACCGCCGACCGTTGGGAAGACCTCGACCTCGACGACCTCGACGACGTCGTCCTGGACGGCGAACGACTCGACGACCGCGCGGCCATCAACCACTACCTCGCCCAGGTGTGACCGAGCCCTGCCGTCACGCCCCCCAAAAGGGGTGCCCTTCTGTTGGTGCGAAAGGAACCCGGCATGAAACCCACCGACACGACCTGGATGGCCGATGCGGCCTGCCGCGACACCGATCTCGCCGTGTTCTTCGGCACCGTCCGCGACGCCGACAGCGTCGACGAAGCCAAGCAGTTCTGCCAGCGCTGCCCCGTTCGCGACGACTGCCTCGACTACGCCCTGGCCACCAACCAGACGGACGGGATCTGGGGCGGCACCACCGGCCGCGAACGAGACCGCCACGGCAACCACCTCCGGACCGCAGCATGATGGCCCACGGACACGCCCTGTCCGGCGCCGTGGGCTACCTCGCCGCCGCCGGCCCACTCGGCCTCCCCACTGACGGGCGCCACATGGCCGCCGGCGTCCTGCTCAGCGCAGGCGCCGCGCTGGCACCCGACCTCGACCACCCCGGATCGACCCTGTCCCGAGCCGGCGGCCTGGCCACCCAAGCCATCTCGGCACTCGTCAACGCCGTGTCCGGCGGACACCGCCAACTGACCCACTCCGCACTGTTCATCGCCGCGGTCGCCGCCGCGTCCACCTGGCTGTCGCGGCAGAGCTCGCATCGCCCCGCCGCGATCATTGCCGGCGTCCTCGTTGCCGCAGCTGCTCCGCTGCTGGCACGAACGCTGCCACGAGGCCTGGCCGGCGCCACCGCAGCTGGCCTGGTCCCGGCGGTCTGGATCGGCCACGGCATCGACACCGGGACGCTCGACACCGGCCCGTGGTTCGTGACCGCGATCGCCGGCGGCGTCGCGCTGCACCTGCTCGGCGACGCGCTCACCCCCGGCGGCATCCCCGTGCTCGCACCGCTGACCAACGAACGCTTCGGGATCCCGCTGTTCACCACCGGCGGCGCCATCGAAACCATCGTCACGACCGTCCTGGCCGCCGCCGCGGTGTGGCTGGCCCTGCCCCACCTCCCCCTCCCCACCTGACCCCGGCGGGGTGGTCGGGCGCACCACGGGGAAGGGCAGGCCCGACCACCCCAGAACGGAGCAACCATGGCCCGCCCCCAGCACACCCCACAGCCCCGGTACGAGGTCGTGGACGACTACGGCACCGTCCATGAGACCTTCGACGACCTGTCAGCCGCGCTCGTCTGGGCCGACGGCGCCAAGATCCGCCGCAAGATCGGCGGGACCACCCGTCCGCTGTACGTCGACGAGGTCACCGCCACGACCCGTCACCGTGTCGGCCAGGCCTACTAGCCATGGACTCGACCTCGACGCTGACTCCACGCCAACGCGCCGCGCTCGAGGCCTTGGCCGCCGGGCCTTGCCGCTCTTCGAGGAGCACCGACCCCCAAGCGCGCACCGTCGCCTCCGGCGTCGTCAAGCCCCTTGAGCGGGCCGGCCTGGCCATCGACGTCGCCGGCCACCGCGTCATCGCCACCGAACGCGGCCGCGACGCCGCCGAACACCATCTCCGCCACCAGCACGCCCCGACCACCCAGCCAGGCAGGATCCTGGCGCAGGTCGCGGACGACTGGGGTGTCGAGGTCTCCGACATCCTCACTGGCGCGGCCGTGTCGGCCCGCCACGACGCCCCCCATCGCATCGCCGCCGCCAACCCCGACATGTCCGGCCGCAAGGTCGCCCAGCTGGTCGGCCTGGGCAGCGTCACCCACATCCTGGCTGCGGACCCGCCATCCCCGCCGGAGGACGCGCCGCCGCGTCCGGTTGACATCGGCCAGTGCACCATCGAGGTCTGCGACCGGCCGCACAGGTCCTCCGGGCTTCGGCTGTGCTCCGGCCATATCGCCAGGTGGCGCCGTGGCGGCGACCTGGCCACGCCGCTGCGGGCGGTCAACCAGACCGGGCCCGTCCTTGACCTCGACGTCCACGACCGCAGCGGCTACCGGGACGGCTGCCGCTGCTCTGACTGTCGGCGCGACGCCGTGCTCGCGGTTGCCCGCAACCGACTCCGCCCCCAGTCCCGCCCCCTGTCGGCCGGTCTGGCCGCGCTGGATCGGCTCATCGACGCCGGCATGTCCATCCCCGCGATCGCCGACGCCGCCGGGATCGGCTCGGCGTGCCTGTACACGTGGCGCCGCGCCACCGTGGCGTCGTGCCTGCAGTCCACCATCGACAAGCTCAACGCCGTCCAACCGCCCCCGGCCACGTGCCAAGACTGCGGCGCCGACGCGTGGGGCCCCGGCGGGCGCTGGTGCAAGCCGTGCCTCGACGCGCGCACCCTGCCCACCACGCCCGGTGAGCTCGACGACGCCCGCCGGCGTCAGCAGGCTCGTCGGCGCCGGCGCCGCTACCGGCGGGAGGCAGCATGACCCGGCGCCGCTGCCCAGCCAGGTGGGACCGCCACGACGTCGTATGCGGCGAGCACGGCGACCACACCATCCACCGGGCCGACCGGCTGGTGACACGCGGCCACGGCACCCGGACGTCGCACCGCGCCTTCTACTCCTGGACCTACTGGTGCGGGTTCCGAGGACCAGCCCGGGCAGGCTGGCCCGAGGGGGACGCCCGGGTGGTCTAGGCCTCGAATGGCCACAGCTGGGCCCGCACCGCTTGCGTGCGCAGCGTCGCCGGGCGTGGCTGGAAGGCTTGGACTCGTCGGATCTCCCACACCACGTCACAGGCCGCGTCGACGGTGTCGGCCGCGGTGATGGCCAGCGACAGGTCGGTGTACTGGCGCTCGTTGTGGACCGCCAACGCCAACTCGCGTGCCCGAGCCTGCCATCGCTGGATGGCTGTCATGGCCGTGCCACCACGACGCCCACCATCGTCGCGCCGTCGTCCAGCACGATCGTCTCGGCTGGCCCCCACGCGGTCAACCCGCAGCGTCCAGTCGGGTCCAGCCCGTAGTTCTCGGTCTCGTCCGCACTCAGTTCGCGGCGACTGCTGCCGTGGCAGTCCTTGCCGTCCATGGCGACGCCCTGGCGGAGCGCCGCGGCGACCATGCCGGCGACATCGGTCGTGGTGCCGCCAAGGTGGGCCGGCTCGCCGAGGTCGAGCGTGCGGGCCAGCCCCTCACACACCTGGTAGATGTGGATCGCTGTGCGGCGGGACAACCCGCCGATGGGGACGATGCGTAGCAAGTCGGACAGCGTGGAGATGTCACAGCCAGTGTCGTCGACGAACAGGGTCGCGCAGTCGCCGTCCCACTCAATGCCGCCCTCCGCGATGCGCTCGCCGATCCACGACCAGACCCGGTCGACCTCGAACCGCCGCAGTGTCGCCCGGGCTGACCGCCCAGCCGGGTCGATCACCTCGAACGTGATGTTGGATTGCGGGTGTGGTCGCCCGCTCGTGGCTCGTGTGCTGCTCATGGTTGTCCTTCGTACCAAGACAAGTGTAGCGACTTGACTTGATCTAGTCAAGTGACTACGCTTAGAGTATGAAGCGACGCGACCTCCTCACCAGCATCCAGACCGCAGCAACCGGCCGCGGGCTCACGTTTGAGTTCGTCCGCCAGGGCGGCAGCCACGAGGTGTGGAGCCTCGATGGGCTGCGTATCGTGATCCCACGCCACCGGCAGATCGCCGAAGGCACTGCACGATCCATCCGCAAGCAAGCCGCCGAAAAACTCGGGAAGGACTGGTGGAGATGACCACCTACGCCGTGACCGCGACACGAGACACCGGCTGGTGGTCGCTCGTGGCGGTCGTTGGTGCCCGCGAGGTCGCGTCGCAGTGCCGCCGGCTGGAACAGGCCGACGCCATGATCCGCGAAGCGATCGCGCTGGTCCTGGACGTCGACGAAGACACCTTCGACGTTGACATCACCCCGTGCATGCCCGCAGCCGAGAACCTCCAGGCCGCGGCCACGCAGGTCAAGCAGCTCCGCCAAGAAGTCGACCGTCTGGCGGACCAGGTCACCCACGACACCGCCCAGATCGTCGTCCAGCTGCGCACCCAGACCGACCTCACCGTCCGCGACATCGCCTGGCTGGTCGGCATCACCGACAGCCGCGTGTCACAACTGACCGCCACCCTCGACCAGACATCGGCGACGTAGCCGCGGAAGGAGGCGTTGATGGGCACCACGCCCTACTGCGGCGACGGCATCGCTGCGAACCCGCCGTGGATCTGTGACGAGATCGCGTCGTCGGGGATGTCGCCGCCGCACGGTGACCGACGATCTCGGGGCGCATCGACGGTGGATTCGAGCCGGCCACAGCATCCTGACGGCCATGTGCGACGACCAGCCCAACACCACCCCGGCCGCGAGGCAGTCACGGGTCCAGCAGCTCGGCCGCGACATCCTCGACCAACAGCAGCTGACCGTCCCTGTCGGGGCGTTCGACACCAGGACCACCTGATGGCCACCAACAACGACCTCCAGCAACTGTTGGCCGAAACCTGGTCTGACGTGGACGCGGCCCGGATCGCCGATCAGGTCTCGTGGCCCGGCAACCTCGGCCACGTGGTTCGGGCCATGCAGCCCGACGCCGACGACAGGACCGTGCTGCTTGTCGACGAGGACATCTGCATCGAGATCCACCGCCACTTCGGCGTCGACGTCGACCACGCCGGCGGACCGGAGATCTGGGACGCCTTGGAAGCCGTCCACGACGTCCTCACCCGGCGCTGGGCCGATGGCGGCACCCTCGCCACGGTCGCCCTCGACGACCGCGTCGAGGCTCGCGACATCCTCACTCGCCAACTGTCGTTGAAGGCTGCCGAACGGGCAGGCTGTGACATCACCGGCACACACCCCGACTACACCCGCGTCCCGCTCGACATCGGCGGGCAGCTGCGGATCGACGTTGGTGGCCTCGATACCTACCTCGAGGATCGCCGCACGCCACCCGAGCCGGCAGAACTGGACGCCATCAACCGACTTCGCACCGTGGCCCGCCGCGCATGAACCCCGACGACGCGCTCGACCTCGCCTACGCCGAACGCGACCGAATCGCGTGCCTCGACCTGGCCGGCGCCCCGCGCGCCTTCGGCTGGCGCGTGGAGCTCGACCGCGCCAAGCGCCGCCTCGGACTGACCAGGTACGACGACCAGGTGGTCTCCCTGTCCCGCCACCTCATCGTCCTCAACCCGCAGTCCGCGGTCCTGGAGACCATCCGGCACGAATGGGCCCACGCCGTCGTCGGCGAAGGCGTCGGCCACGGCCCTACGTGGCGACATGTCGCCATCGTCGTGGGAGCCTCCCCCACCAGGCTCGCCCACGACGTCGTCGCTCCTCCCGCCCGCTACCGCGCCTGGTGCACCCGATGCCAACAGGTCCTGCCCGGCGGGCGCCACCGAACCTCGGCCGCGCTGCGCCGCCCCACCTGGACCCACACCGGACGGTGCCGCGGACCACTGCTGTGGATCGACACCCACAACAACGCCCGCGCCGCGCTCGACGGCACACCGCTCCCACCCGACGCCCAGGCCGCCCCGACGACCCTCGACCACCCCGCGAACGTCGACATCGACCGACAGGTGGCGTCGTGACCTCCCCCGATGAACCCACTCCCCCTCCGACGTTCGCAGTCGGGTGGACCTACAGCACCCGCAGCATCATCGACCACGAGCACGTGACGTCCTACGCCGTGGTGGCCCGCACCGCCAAGTTCATCACCATCCGACACGACGACGGCCACACCTCCCGCGTTGGAGTCAAGACCGGAGACCGTGGCGAGTGGGCACTCCCGGAAGGGTCCTACTCCATGGCGCCCGTCATCCACGCTGACCGCAACCGCACGCCAACCCGCCCCACACCAGCCGATCACCAGCCGGCGTCCTAGGTCGCCCGCCCGTGACATGTCTAGACCTGCAGTGGCGACCCACACGGACACGGGTCCGCCGCCGACAAGTCGACGCACGCAGCCACCAGCAACGTCACCGGCGGAGTCGACCTGTGCCCGTCGATCCCCGAGGCTCGAAACGTCACTGTGACGAAAAACTGGGGCCGATCCCGGGGAAGCGCCCCGTCGACGAGGGCGTGGCGTGGACGGAGGGCCACATCGCCGATATCGTAACAGTGACGATATAACGGGGACCCGGGAGGGCTTGCCGGCATGGAGACGGTTCGCACAGCCACTTGCGAGTGGTGTGAACAGTCCTTCGACACGCCCGTGCGCCCTGGCCGGCCTCCGAGCTACTGCCGACGATCACACCGCCAACGGGCCTACGAGGCCCGCCGCGATGCCGCCACCAGCGACAGTCCCAAGCCCGCAGCCGTGGACGCGCTCGCCGCGGCCGTGGCTGCCGGCGATATCGCCCAGCTCGTCGACAAGGCGATCGAGGTCGTGGCCTCGACTGGCGAGACGGCGCCGGCGTGGCCGCACCGGACACCGCTGCGTGGAAAGTCGACTCGATCGACGAGCCGTCCCAAGCCCTGGAAGGTCATCCTGCACCGCGCCGGGACCGACCCGGAGACTGGTCGGCTGTACACGGCCCACACCACCCGTCGGGCCGCCGAGACCGCCAGCCGGCAACTGGCCGACATCTGGCACAGCCACCAGTTCGTCGTCCGGGCCGACGCGTGGACATGGTCGGTCGTGGACGACCAGGACGACCAGGACGAGCGGCTGGACGTGCCGGCGATGAGCCGCGATGACGCCCGCGAGACGGCGAGTCGAATCGTCGTGGTGCCCGACCAGCCCATGGCCACCGTGACCTACCAACGCCATGTGGCACCACATCGGCCCGACATGGCCACCGTCGAATGTGTCACCGCCGGAGGCCACACCAGCTCGTTGGCCGCCCGGATGCGAAAATCCGCCAACGCCTACGGCGTCGGCACCGAAGCCGGCACCCCGCTGGCCGACCATCCCTATGCCGTCGACCTGCTCTACGACGCGTGCAATGCCGGGCCCGGCGACCTCCCCCCCGCCGCGGCCAAGCGCCTCGCCGAACAGGCTGGTGATCTGGCCACCGTGTTCTTGCCCGACGGGCCCGACTGGGAACTCGACGCGGCCGCGGTCCGTGCCTGGCTGCGTGACCGAGGCGTAATCGTCACGACTGAACAGGCGCGGACACAGGAATGAGGGACGACCGCGGAAAGTTTCGTCACTTGTGACGAAACTCGCCACCAGAGCCCCGGGTGTAGTGCTTGCGCGTGCACCGATCGACGTCGCACCGGGGCACCTGGTCCTGGTGGCCCACAGTCGGCACCTCGGCCCGTACATCCCCGTGGTCCAGCCAGCGCTTGTAGTGGGCCCCACACCAACCACGCGTCACGGCGGCCCGGGCGCAGGTCGACACCGCACACCCGGTGGCGGCGCTCACGACCCACCCAGACGTCGGTCGACCACCAAGGAAGGCTGACACGATCAGGGCAGGAGGCGCTCGGGAAGAGGGTCAGGCACACCAAGGCGGCCGGCAACAAAGTCGGTGCACGAGCCGATCACTCGTCGTAGCCCCATCCGAGCTCCACAACTCGCTGACGTAGACGATCGCGGTTGTTGGGCAGACTCGCGTGCGACAACGAGACCGCACCGTCCTCGGTGATGATCTCCACCTCGGCCACGCCCATCCGCTGAAACAGCGGCGTCATCGCGCTGCGAGCGGTCAGGAGCGTCATCGTGTCACCGTCCGTGGCCGGGATCGGCAGCGACCTTGGGACGCCGAGCGTGCCCATGTCGCCAGTCATCGGGGTTCCTGCTCTGGGGACGCGAACGGCGCCCATCTGTTGCCAGCGGTCCAGGGCAACGTGGTGGGATGCTGCTGTCCACCACAGCGTCGTGGCCACCGTGGCGAGGCCATAGCAACCGGCAGCGCGCGCGTGATCGAGTCCGACGCGGACGCACCACAGCAGGAGGTCGGTGATGTGCATGCGGTCAAAGGAGGCGACTTCTCTCGATGTGTTGATCGGCAGTTCAAGGGCCGCTAGTGCCGATCCGTCTGCGTGCCGATCGATCAGGGTGAGGGCGATCTCCCCGGGTTGCTGTCCGTCGTCGTGTTGCCGGATCCCTCCGACGATCGGCACGGTCGTGTTCGGCCACGTTTCGTTGCCATAGAGAGACCGCAGGACCTCCGCCCTTTGGAGGTTCTTGATGCGCTTGAAGCCCACGGACCAGTCGCCGGCGGCGTCGGGGACGACGATGGCGAGCGCCCAAAGGCGGTCGGCGAGTCCAGGCCGTGCAGCGTTCAGCACGTCGTCCACCACTTGGCCACGACGCGCGAGCCGGTCACGCTGGCGGGCATGCTGAAGGCGGACCTGTGCGGGCGTCCACCACTGCGTTTCGCGTCCGACCCGGACTGGATAGCGCAGCGCACGCTCGGGGTCGGACGGATCGATAATCGCGT
The DNA here is from genome assembly GCA_024637135.1 of Nitriliruptorales bacterium. GTDB lineage: Bacteria > Actinomycetota > Nitriliruptoria > Nitriliruptorales > Nitriliruptoraceae > Salsipaludibacter. Next base: position 30,881 of record JAGXFT010000059.1, read on the forward strand.
GCGGACGGTCTTGTGACGGCAACACCGCGATCACGTAGAAGCCTTGCTCGCTGTCGTCCGGGTCGTCCAGTTGCCGGACCTGGACCGTAGGCATCGGGGCCACCCACGACGCCACGGTGGACCGCACCCAAGCGCCAAACCGACCCGTCGTTGGCACCGGCATCGCCTTCGATGCCCGGTCGTTGGCCTCCGCAACGCCGAGCACAAGCAGTCCGCCGCGATGATTCGCGAACGAGGTGACATCCTTCGCGAGCTCCCCACGAGCCGAGGCTCTCGCCTCTCTCGTGCCGCCCTGCCAGACGTACAGTTCGCGCTTGAAGTCGACCTCCTCCCCCTCCTGGACCTGGTCATCGACCGCCTGCAGGATCGTCGAATACTCGAGGAGATGGATGGGGCAGCCGAACTGCTGCGTTGCAAGGGGCAGAGCGCCCGCGGGGATCATGATTGCTCCAGATCGTTCTGGGCGGTGCCTCGGCAGCGATCGGGTCGTTGTCGACGACCCAGACGAGGTCGTCCGCGTCCAACCACATCAAAGTATGTCTCGGCCGTGGATCACGACTCGGTGTCACCTGACCATCTACCCCGGGCGGCAACCGAATGGTGTCACAGCCAGGTGACAGGTCGCGCCTTACCTTCGAGGCGCGGACGACCTCTGGGAGCAGCGTGCCGCAGGACGAGCCGCCATCACCGCCCTGGCAGGATCCCGGACTCTTCCCCCGGGTGGAGTCGGGTGTTCCCACCCGCCGTGCGCAGCGGACTCGAACGGCAAGCATGCCCCCGCGTGCGCATTGCACGAAACAGACATCGCCATTGGCATCATCACCATCGAACGGTACAACTCGGAACGCTCCGTGGGCCCCACAGCGGGTGGCCACAACGACCGATCCTGACCGGACAAGCGACGAGGAGAACCGATGACACACATCACGAGAACCCAGGCCCCGGACGGGTCGACGCCCCACATGGTCCCCCATGCCGACGAAGCGGGGCGGGTCTGTGTCGACCCCACGTGGGGCACCCTGCAGCCGATGCAGGTCGCCGACGGCATCCGCACCGTCGGCGAGCTCGAGGTCATCGACCAGCTCGAGGCCGGCCGCCCCGTGGTCGATTCGCGCACCGCTGAGATGTACGCGGACGCGACCCTGCCCGGAGCCCGAAGCATCCCGCACGCCCAGGCCGCCGACCGTGCCCACGAGCTCGATCCGGGCACTCCGACGGTGTTCTTCTGCAACGGTCCGCAGTGTGGGCAGTCGCCAGTCGCGATTCGGGCGCTGCTCGCCGCCGGGCATCCGACCGAGCTGATCTGGTACTACCGCGGAGGCCTGCACGACTGGATGACGCTGGGTCTTCCAACAGCACCGGCGGGTGTCGAAACGGCCTGATCCCCTGATCCTGGCTCCCAGGTCCACAAGCGCGGCGGGGCCGACGGACCGGCCGAGGAACATGCCCCGTGGAGCAGATCAAGCCAGCGGCCCGGCGCCCCACAAGCCCAGCAGCCACAGCAACATGGCGATGCCGACGACCACCGCCAGGGCGAGCAGCATCCCGCCGAGCCCGTTCCCGGGACCTCCTCGCTTCGGTTTCATCGGGCGGTCGGGTGGGTTCGTCATATCAGGACCTTCCGTGGCGTGGTGTCACTCGACAATCAGCGTGCCGGTCATCCCGCCGGCGCCATGGCCCGGGACCGTGCACTCGAAGGCATACTCACCCGGGTCGGTGACCGTGAGCCCACCGGTGGCGGCCTCACCCGCCGGGACGTCGATCATGACGTCGAGGGAGGTCAGGGTGAAGTCGTGGAACACCTTCCCGACGTTGTCGACGGTGATGTTGACGGGCTCACCCGCCTCGATGCGGATGGTGTCGGGCTCGAAGTACAGGTCGCCGGCTTCGACGGCGACCTCGCGGGCACCCGCGATCGTGTCGGGAGCCTCCACCTCGTCGTGGTCGTCGCCGGCAACCACGGAGTCACCGCCCATGCCACCGTCGCCCATGCCGGCTCCCATCCCCCCGGATGAACCGGTCGGGGCGCAGGCGGCCAGGGTCAGCGCGGCGGCCAGGGTGACCAGTGCCCGGCCAACGTGTTGCCATGCCCTCGTGCTCGTCATCGTCGCCTCCGTCGCTGGATCACTGTGCACAGGATGGCGGCGAGCCCTCAAGCCGGGGCAGCCCATCCCTCAAGTTCGCGTCAAGTCCTGCGCGACCGGGCGGACCTGATCAACCCCTGATCAACCCCTTGGCCCGCCGGGCGTTCGGGCCCGAGGCAGACGGTCGCTCGCACGACAACGTGGCGACGGCCGATTTCGAAATGGTCACGATCGGGACACGGGGTCGGGGTGGTGATCGCCCGAACCAGGTGGTCGCTGGTCGTCAAGGCCGCGGACGCGGAGGTAGGCGGCCTCGAACACGAAGATTGCTGCCACGCCCCGGCGGCCATGATGACGATCGACGGGCTGCTACGACCCTTGACGACCAGGAAGGCCCGCGAGCGCGACCGCATCGGCGGCGATCGCGGCCAGCGGCACCCACGCGCGCGCACCGACGTCAGTGCGCAGGTGGCGGAACACGCCCCAGTGGATGACGATGTCCATCACGAGGTAGAAGATCGCACCGATCGACGCGATGCCGCTCAGGTCGAAGAACACGGCCAGGCCGCCGGCGACCACCACGGTGTAGACCAGCGTGTGCTGGCGGATCCCCCCGCGCAGGCCGAAGTGGCGATGGGGGATGACCGCCATGTCGGTGAGCATCGCCAACATCCGCGACACCGCGAACTGGCTCGCAAGCAGCCCGGACGCGGTCGCGATGATCGCGATGACCACCGTGAACACCACCCCGGCATCGCCGAATACCGGCCAGGCCGCTTCGGCCAACGAGTAGTCATTGGCGTCCACGACCTCGGTGATGGTCAGGGTCGAACCCACCGCGTAGGCGACCAGCAGGTACACGACCACGCACACGGCCAGCGAGATGGCGATCGCCCGGCCGACGTTGCGGTGCGGGTCCCTCGACCTCGCCACCGCTGTTGGTGATCGTGGTGAACCCCCTGTAGGCCAGGATGGCCAACGCGATACATCCCGCCAAAGCCGGTCTGGGCCGAACCGGTGCCGGCAGGTTGGAAACGGAAGCCGGCGGCCCACAACGTCACCCCGGCGAACACCAGGATGCCGCCAACCTTGACCACGGCGGTGGCCTTGGAAACCGTGCCGATGACCTGGTTGCCCGCGATGTTGACCAGGAACCACGTCACGGTCAGTCCCAGGGCGAGAACCGGGACCAGTACGGTTCACACACCGGCGAATCTTGTGCCTGGTCACCGCACATGTCGCCTACTTCCTGTTCATCCATTACACGCAGTCCTACCGCGAGCCGCCGCCGGACTGGTTCCTCGGTCCCTACGTCGTCCTTGCCGGGCTCGTCATCGTCCTGCAGGTCGCGGCGTTCGGCGTCACGGTGAGACGGCGACGCAAAGGGGCGATCGACGGCCACGGGGCGCCAGGCGGCGAACGCCTGACCGCAGCAGCGTCAGGCAGACACCACGATCGTTCCGCGCATACCGGCATCGGCGTGCCCGGGGACGCTGCAGAAGAACTCGTAGGTTCCCACCTCGTCCAGTACAAGACCCCCCACGGCCTCGTCGCCGGACTCGACGTCGACCATCAGGTCGGCGGCTGGCACGGTCAGGTCGTGGAAGACCTGGCCGGTGTTGGACACCCGAAGGTTGACCTCTTCGCCAGCCGTCACCTCGATCTCGTCGGGCTCGAACCACAGGTCGCCGGCGTCCACGGGGACCTCACGGGCGTCGGCGAACGGTTGGGCGCTGGTGGTGGTGATGCCACGCCCACCCATGTGGTCGCTGATCGAGCTTGCCCCCATCCATCCCCAGCCACTGCTGGCGCCGTTCCAGCCCGCACCAGTCCACGCCACGGCGACCGCGACGACCAGGAGCACGGCTGCCCCGGCGATGCCGAGAACGGCCCACGGCGCCAGCCGCCGAGGCGTGGACTGGGCAGTCCCCTGGGCCACCAGGACGGTGCGACGCTCTGCATGCTCGGCCGGAGACAGCTCACCCCTGGCCAGCCGCTCGTCGAGAATCCGCAGCGCCCCTCCGTCGGTCGGACTTCGGCCCTGGCCGATGGTCGAACCTGCCACCGCAGCCACGGCGACGAGCACGACGATGATCCACAGTGCCATGAACATGATCACTCCCTGCAATCGTTGACCTTCACCTCTGATGGTGGGCCAGGACGGTCAAGGAGGTCAGCGGTGCGAGTCAGGATGCCGTCAAGAATCGCCGCCTCCGATGGGCGCCGCATCAGGTCATCGGCGGAGAAGGCGGGCGGCCAGACGAAACCGGCGTAGCCTCCTCCACCCGATCGCGATGCCCCTCGGCGACCAACGACAGGAGACCGCCGTCACGCGGCGACGTGTCCAGGCCAGGACGATCAGTGAACTTGGTCTGTCCGAAGCGGCCATCGAGGCGAGGCTGGACGATCCTGACGCAACCGACCAGGTACTCGGCGAGGTGGCGTCCAGACTCCGACTGCTGACGGAGAAACACCTGTCGTATCCGATCCTGCACTACTTCCACAGCCCAGACCGATCAACCGCCCTGGCCCCGAGCCTTGCGGCGCTGGACGAGGCGGTGGGGGCGCTCAGCGGCCGCCCACCGGCCGACCGGCCGCCCATGCTGTCCCTGATGCGATTCCGTGGGGCCGTGGACGACCTCCTGGACGTCATGGAGAACCACCTCGCATCCCACGTCCCGGCGGAGCCCCCCGGACGTGCCCCCCAAGTGGCCTTCTCATGGCGAGGAGTCGGTGTGCCACCACGGGCGTGGCGAACACCGACGCTGGCTGGCCGCCCTGGTCGCCGACGACGGATGGTCCTGGGACGACGACGTGACCGGGACCCGTTGACGGGATCTTGACGGCTCCCCATAGTCGGCCTTGAATCGCCGTGGGCACCATCTCAGCATCCACCCAACACTGGAGCACCTGATGAATCATGACCGCTACACCTACCGACTCCGCGTTGACGTCGACCTGGAAACCGCCGAAGCGGAAGTTCGCGACGCGCTCGCCGACGAGGGGTTCGGGGTGCTCACCGAGATCGACGTGCAGTCGACCCTGCGTGAAAAGCTGGGCGAGGAAACTGCCCCCTACACCATCCTGGGCGCCTGCAACCCCGCCCTGGCCCACCAGGCCCTGGAGGTCGACCCCGCGATCGGCGCGCTGCTCCCCTGCAACGTGGTCGTCCGATCGCGCCCCGACGGAGGTTCCGAACTGATCGCCATCGACCCCGACCGGATGCTCGGCCTGGCGGACGAGCCTGCGCTCACCGATCTCGCCCACGACGTCGGGGAGCGACTTCGGCGTGCCCTCGAGACCGCAGCCAGCAGCGTCTGACAGGACCCGATCGATCCCGTTCACCGGCTCGGCGACGGAATCAGGACGTGCTCGGGAGGCGAAGCGTGAAGGCGCTGCCTCGCCCGTGGCCGGCACTGTGCGCGGTCAAGGTCCCTCCGTGGGACCGGGCGATGCCGCGGGCGATCGTGAGGCCGATCCCGGTCCCCGTGCCAGAGGTCCGCGCGGCATCGCCCCGGTAGAAGCGTTCGAACACGTGCGGGAGTTGGTCGGCCGGGATCCCGTCACCGCTGTCCTCGACGGTGATCACCACGTGGCCGTCGCGGCGCTCGCCACGAACCTCGACCCGGCCTCCCCGCGGTGTGTGACGACGGGCATTGTCGAGCAGGTTGGACAAGACCTGATGGATGCGCTCGGGATCCACCTCGACGGCGGGAAGGTCAGGCGCCGTGTCGACCTCGAGGCGAACGTCGGCGCGCACATAGGCGTCTCGCATCGCCGCGACCGCCGCGTGCACGAGCTCTCCTGGCTCGACCACGCGGCGTTCCAGTTCGAGTTGGCCTTCCTCGGCCCTCGACACCACCGCGACATCATCCACGAGCCGACGGAGCCGACCGGCGGCCTGTTGCAGGGTCGTGAACGTCTCCGGGTCGGGATCGACCACGCCATCGACAAGCCCTTCAAGGTAGCCCTCGACCGTGGACAACGGCGTGCGCAGCTCATGCGCCAGGTCGGACAGCAACCGGCGGCGAGTGACCTCCGAGTGCTGCAGTGCGGCGGCCATGTCGTTGAAGGCAATGGTCAGGACGGCGAGCTCGTCGTCCACGGGAGGACGGGGGGCCCGAGCAGTCAGGTCACCATGCGCCACCCGGTCCGCGGCGGCGGACAGGTCCTCGATCGGGCGAGCCAACCGACTGGACAGGACCCAACTGACCACCGCCGCGACGACCGCGGCGATGACCATGGCGATCCCCAGCGACAGCAGCAGCGCCGTCGTGAGCGCCTCGTCGAGGTGTCGCCCGACCACGTCGGTCACCGGACCGATCGTGGGACCGACGTGGCGACGGAACAGCGCGGGACTGACCAGGAGCGCGACCACGGCGAGCGTGACGCTGCCGGCCGCGATGACCAGTCCATTGGCGGCCAGCAGCCGCACCACCAACCGGCTGCGTGGGTGCCGGGTGGTCACGGCTCCCCCATCCGGTAGCCCACACCTCGGACCGTCCGGACGTACCGCGCGTCGTCGGGATCATCCCCCAACTTGCCACGAAGGTTGGCGACGTGCACCGCCACGACATGCCCATCCCGGTACTCCGACGAACCCCAGACGCGGTCGAGCAGCTGTTCGAGGCTGAACACCACGCGTGGCTCGCGGGACAACGTGTCGAGCAGGTCGAACTCGATCCTGGTCAGGTCCACCAGTTCCTCGTCCACGTGCACCTCACGGGCGCCCGAATCGATCTCCAGACCTCCGAAGCGACGAACACCCGTCGGCGGCTCGTCCCGATCGACTCGGGGACGGCGCAACATGGCCTGGACTCGAGCGACGAGTTCACGTGGTGAGAACGGTTTGGTGAGGTAGTCGTCCGCGCCGACCGACAGACCGACAATGCGATCCACCTCGTCGGCCTTGGCGGTCAGCATCAGGATGTAGGCGTCACTGAAGGTCCGAACCTGCCGGGCGATCTCCAGTCCGTCCACACCGGGCAGCATCAGGTCCAGCACGATCACGTCCGGTTCGACCCGCTCGATCACCTCCAGCGCCTGATGGCCCTCATGTGCCGGATAGACCCGGTAACCCTCGCGCTCGAGGTACCGCGTGACAAGTTGGACCAACGGCACCTCGTCGTCGACGACGACGACGACCTGCACCGGTTCACTCACGTCGATGCTCGTGCGACGTCATCGGGAGAGTTCGCTGCGCCGCTGACGATACTCATCCTCGCCAAGTTCGCCACGGGCGTAGCGCTCGTCCAGGATGCGGCGGGCCGCATCGTCGTGGCGGTCGGTCGTCGTAGGCGCCAACCGCACCACGGTCCAGGCGATCAAACCGAGCACGACGACCCAGAACAGGACCATCCAGGTCCAGTGGATTCCCCAGCCTGCCCACATCATGATGCTTCCTCTCCACGATTCGGTCCCCCCAGTGTGCGGGCCCCGCGTCCGGAGCAGATCCGAGGGCGATCAACATCACGTCAAGAACCGCTCGCCGAGGGTCACTCCTCCACCGTGACCTCACCCACCATGCCCGCGTCGTAGTGGCCGGGCTCGTGACAGCCGAAGAGCACCGTCCCGGGTTCGGTGAAGGTCCAAGTGATCGACGCGATCTCGCCGGCAGGGACCTCGACGGCGTTGACATCGCCATGCTCCATGGAGGATTCGTCGTCCATCTCCTCCATGTCGTCCATCTCGCGCATCTCCTGCTCGTGTTCGTCCTGTGCCTCCTGGTCACCGATGAGAAAGTCGTGGGCGATGGCGTCAGTGTTGGTCACCTCGAACGTGACGGTCTCGCCGACGGCGACGGTGGTCTCGTCGGGATCGAAGATGAACGGGCTGGTCGCTTCGACCTCGATCGTGCGCTCCGCCGTCGATTCCTCGCCCGGTTCCCCGAACGCGAACTCGGTCTGGGCCTCCTCGGCCTCGCTGGGCGGAGCCACCTCGTCGCCGCCGCAGGCAGCAAGCAGGAGCAGGGCAGCCAATCCCACACCCCACGATCCGGTCCGTACTCGACGTGTTGGCGTGCGCATGCTGTCCCCGTTCGGTCGTGAAGCCACTGGCCGCCGGCCACGGCCATCTGGTGTTCAAACTACGACACGGGCGTCGTGGTATCAGGACCCAAGGGCCCTGATCGGAGGGGCCAAAGGGACCTCCCGCGCAAGGACTGCCCCGTCCTGGTGCGGCCTTGGAGCGGAACATGTCAAGCTTGGTGGGACAGGTTCGTTGGGAATCTAGTGAGCCGTCTCCTGTGTGTGGTCGGTGTCGTCGGGGGGTCGGTTGATCCAGGTCGTGTCCGCGAGCTGGGGTGGGACGGGTGCGTGGCGTACGAACCGTTGGGGGTGTCTGTCGTAGGCGTGGTCGAGCACCGTGGAGCGTGCTGAGGTGATCGTCGGGGCTCGGCCGTAGTGGACGTCGGCGGGGGTCATCAACGCGATGCCGGAGTGGAGCCTGTTCTCTTGGGGTCGGTTCGGAGGAGAAGGCGAGAACATGAGATCGTGGCCGTCCACGCGGCTGTGGCTGGGTTTCGGCGTGCACGACAGGTGTGGTGCACGTGACGTCGTCATGGGTCTGTGGTGGTGTTGAGTTGGACGATGAGTTCGCGGTTGGCGGCGCGAGCGGCGTCGAGATCGCGGCTGCGGTCTTTCAGTTGCAGACGCAGATCGATGGTCTGTTGTTCCAGGGTGGTGATGCGTTGGTGGAGGGCGTCGATGTCGTCGGGTGCGCCGAGGCCGGACTCGTGCCAGGTCTGCTCGCCGAGCAGCTCGGACAGACGAGACTCGAGCTGTCGCGTTCGTGCCACGAGTCGGGTGCAGCGCTGCTGGGTGGCGAGCAGATCGGCGTGAAGCGAAGCGCGGGTGACACCGTGGTCAGCGTCGTCGGCGTGTGGGGGTCGGGTCTGTGCTGCGTGGATCTGATCGGCGACGTCGTGGTGGCGGTAGAGGAAGGTGCGGTCCACGCCCGCGCCGTGTGCGATGCCGGTGATCGTGATCTCGTCGCCGTGGTCGACCGCGGCGGCCAGCACGGCCAGGACACGCTCCCGACGTCGCTGTGAGTCGGCTTGTCGCCCTGCGGTCATGGCCGCGATGGTCGAGGATGAGGTCATGGGCGCGTCTCGGGTCGGAAGGTGGGCAGGGGCTGGCGGATGCGGGGCATGCCCAGCATCGCGGTGCGGTGGCGGCGCACGACGGCGACTGCCTGTTCGACCTGGCCACGGTCGGTGTCGGTGAGTTCGGCGAGGCCGTCGGTGATCTGGTCGATGAGACGGCGGATCGCGGCGATCTCGTGGTGGGATGGCATCGCTTCGGTGCGTGCCCAGTCGTCGATGTCGTCGCTGGTGGCAAGGAGGCGTTCACGGTTTCGGAGCAGGTCGTCGAGGTAGGTCTGCAGGTCGGGCAGGTAGGACACGTCGGTGCGGAAGTGGTCGCAGCCGACGCACCGGAACCGGTAGGGGCAGGCGTTGCCGCCGGCGGTGACGTTGGACGGTTTGACGCAGTTGCCGAACGGGACAGCGACCTCGCCGATTGCCCGGCGGGCATGTTCGGAGTCCAGCAGTTGTTCGACGGTGCGCCAGATCCGGTTGCCGTGCCGGTCGAACTGCATCGCGGCGACCTTGTCCACGGCGTTGTGCCGGCGTTTCTCCCCGACGCGGTAGTAGCGGGTGGTGGTGTCGAGTTTGCGGTGGTCCATCAGTTCGGCGAGCACGTCGATGCCGACGCCGGCGTGACGTTGGGCGTAGGTGTGTCGGTATCCATTGTGGCCCGGGGGCGCGACGCTTGCAACAGCAAGCGTTCTTGTTTCGTGTCCACGGCTCTCAGGGGCTTGCAGACCGAATGTGCCACTCGGCGGTGGTCGGGTCGGGGGTACCGAAGACGGTGGTGATGAGAGATTGGGCGGCGTCGGGTCCGGTGACGTGGAGGTCGAGGTGGTCGTTGGAGATGTGGAGGGTGAAGTCGAAGAAGTTGCAGCAGTCGTGTTCGGCGGCGGCGGTCGTGATCAGGTCAGCGGCCAGGTCGAGATCGAGGTTGAACCGCAATGTGATCCCGTCCGGGATGCGGTGGTGGCCTGTTGCCCGGTGGAGGAGTTGTTGCCAGTCGGCCAGTCGGGCTGGCATCTGGGCAGGGTGGAGGGTGCAGGCGACTGCGTCGTCTCGCGGCTGCGCGACGGGCACGGGCATGGGGGTGTCGCCGGTGTCGGACGGCGTGTCGAGGCATACGCATGCCCCGTGGCCGCAGGGGCCGTCGTGGGCGGGGCGGGCCAGTTGCGACCGGACCTGCTCGAGGTCGGCGGTCAGCGCCACGAGTTCGGCGATGAGTTGTCGGGTGTCGGACAACTGCTGGTCGACGTTGGTGGCCAGGCGGTCCGCCACGGGTCCACACCGGTCGTGCTCCCAGACCTCGATGAGTTCGGCCAGGACCGCCGGGGGCAGTTGCAGTGTGCGGGCCCGGGCCACCAACTGCAGGCGTGCGATGTCGCGGTCGGTGTAGGTCCGGTAGCCGTTGGCCGCCCGGTCGGCAGGCGGGATCAGGCCTTCGTCTTCGTAGTAGCGGATGGTGGTCGTGGGCAGTCCGGAACGTGTGGCTGCCTCGCCGATGCGAAGGCCCATGGCGACACCTTTCGGGTTCGACTGGCCGATGACGGTACACCTTCGACCAACTCCAAGGTCAAGCCCGCCTGACCTCGGCAGTTGCCTTCGACCCGGTCGAATCTCGTAGCGTGACCCTCAGCGACAACGACTGGAGCAACATGAACGTCGAGATCGAGTACTGCGTGCCGTGTGGCCACCTCGACCGGGCGCAGCGCGCTCAGCACCGGCTGTTGGACACCTATGGAAACCGGCTCGACGCCGTGACGCTGCGCACCGGGACCGGTGGTGTGTTCATTGTCCGAGCCGATGGCCAACAGGTGTGGGACGCTGCCAGCGACGGGTACGACCTGGACGCGATCACCGCCGAGATCGACCGTCGCCTCACCGCTTGATTGTCCCACATCGAGGACGCCACCATGGTCGCCCGTTCCTTGGCTCTGTTCACCATCGCCGCGATCGCCGAGATCGGAGGCGCGTGGTTGGTTTGGCAAGGACTGCGCGGCGACCGCGGGTGGGTCTGGGTCGTCCTGGGCGGGCTCGCCCTGGCTGGCTACGGCCTGGTGGCGACGTTGCAGCCCGGGACCGAGTTCGGGCGGGTGTTCGCGGCCTACGGCGGGATCTTCATCGTGGGATCGATCGCGTGGGGCACGGTGTTCGAAGGGTTTCGCCCCGACCGCTACGACCTGCTCGGCGCCGCGGTGTGTCTGGCTGGCATGGCCATCATCATGTATGCACCCCGCACCTGAGCCAAAGACGTTGACCACCCGCCTTGTTCGTGGCGGACCCTCCACGCATCTCGACGAGGTGGCGTGATCATTGAGCAGTAGGTGTCGGTGCAGTCGCCGGGGTCGTAGCCGTCGGCACGGTCAGCGAGTGCCTTCAGGGTGTCGCGGGTGGTGAGGAGTCCGTCCAGCGCTAGTCGATGTCGTAGAGCCCTTGCTGCACGAGCATGGCCACATGTTCGCAGGCCGGGTGGCCGTCGTTGCGGATCGCCCGGACCTGACCGATCTGGGCCAAGGTGAGCCCGCTGGTCTGGGCTGCCCTGGTGACGGCGAGGCGGTCGATGACGGTCGGGGCGTAGTCGCGGTACCCGCCGATGGTGCGGGCCGGGGACGGTCAGAGATCCTCGAGAGATGATGTGCGTGACGTGACATTGCTGTACAGCGTCGAGTGGTCTCGTCAGGTCCATGGTGGTTACGAGGGTCGATCGGCGTCGCTGAGGCGATGTTCGATCAGTTGGCAGAAGTGGCCGTCGCCGTCCGTGGAGGGGGCCTGTGTCAGCAATCGCTTGAGTTCGTCACGGGCGCGATGCATCTCGTCGATCTGCGCGTCCAGGTCGTGGATGCGGCCACGAGCAACGTCGAGCACCAGGTCGCAGGGGCGTTCACCGCGATCGCGCAGTGCGAGGATCTCGGCGATCTCGTCCAGTTGGAGGTTGAGCTTGGTCGCCCGTCGCACGAACGCGAGCCGCTCGACGTCGCGGACCTCATAGTTTCGGTAGCCGGCGGATGTTCGTGCCGGCTCGGGCAGAAGCCCGATCGATTCGTAGTAGCGGATGGTCTTGGGGTTGACTCCGACGGTGTCGGCGAGTTCACCGATCAGCATGGTCTGCCCTTTCGATTGGCCGGTGGACATGGTGACGGATGTCGCGTCGGTTCGGGGTCGGCATCAGCGCTGGCCGGTCGGCCAGGTCAGCAGCGGGGCGTTGACCACGATGCCGGTCTGTTGGAGTTTCAGGTTGCCGTCGGCTGCTGCGGTCTCGGTCTGTTCGGCCGTGGTCAGCAGCCGGGCTTGTTGTTGGTCGTTCCAAGTTGCCTCGACGATTTCTCGCAGCGGCGAGTAGGTCTCGTCGCCGGGGGCGCTGTCGAAGACGTCGGGCTGGAATCCCAGCGGGCCGGCCGGGGTGTCGTCGGGTACCAGCCCGTTGGTGAACACGTAGACGGTTCCGAGTGCCGGCGCCGGGATCGTGGCCAGGCTTTCGACCACCGGGACGGGTGAGGCCATCATGCCCTCCAGGGTCTGGGCGATCGTGGGGTCGGATACCTCGGTGTGGATGAACGCGATCGGTTCGCCGTCGTAGTAGCCGAACACGGGGGGCACTCGTGGGGCGTCGGGCGACATCGACGACATCGACGGTCCGGTTGGGTCCCCGTCGCCCATGGGCGCCCCTGACGTCGGCTGTTCGGTGGTCGGGGCGGCCATCTCGCCGGCCTGGTCGAGTCCGTAGGTCCACCAGACCCCGAAGCCGAGCGTGACTGCGGCGATGGCAGTCGCGACGGTGATCCAGAAGGTGACGGGATGTCCGTCGACCTCGGCGTGCCACCGGGACGCCGGTTCGGGGGCGGTGTCGGCTTCGGGGCCGTGGCGCGGTCGCGGGTTGTCGTGGCTCATGTGGATGTCTTTCGGGCGGCGTGGTCATGATCCGTGACGTCGAATCCCAGCTGGTGGAGCGCGGCTCGGACCTGACCGTCCGTGACCTCATTCGTGTGCTCGACGACGACGAGGTCGCGCTGGTGGTCTGCCTGGATGTGTGTCACGCCCGCCAGCGCCCCGACGCGGCCTTCGATCCGTTGGGCGCAGTTGTCGCAGTGCATGGCACTCCCAGCTCGATCCGGCGCGGCGCGGGGGTGTGGCGGGCGGTCTCGGCGGGGTTGGTCGGGTGCGCGACCGGTTCGGTCTGCTGGGCGGTCGGAACCCGGTGCTGTTGGTGGTCGTGCTGGGGGTCGTGAGGTGTGTGGGGGTCAGGGTCGTGGTTGGGCTGGCCGCGCAGGCTGGTCAGCATTCGGCCTCGGAAGGAGTTGCCGAGCACGGCCGTGACCGACGCGACCATTGCGACCATCGCCCACACCGGATGCACGAGCCCGGTCGTGGCCAGCGGCACCC
>JAGXFT010000060.1 GCA_024637135.1 Nitriliruptorales bacterium
GAACCCGGCCGCATCGGTGGACGCATCTTCACCCGGTCGGGGTCGCGTCGGTCCAGTTCCGCCTCGGCCAGCGGGGCGACGTCGACGCCGTTGATCACCAGGTCGACGATCTCGCCGTCGATCGTGACGTGGTCGAACTCGACGCCGCGCATGACGGCCCCGGTGAACCACACGCCGCGGAAGGTCGAGTCCCGCAGGTCGACGCTGCGGAAGGTGCTGCCCCGCAGGTCCCGGTCCTCGAAACGTTCGCCGGTCGGTCCGTCGGTGGGATCGGCCATCGAGACCTCCTCTCGTCCCCACGAGCTCAGTCAAGCGCATCCGGCTGTGCCACCGCCAGGGCGTCGCCCCCCGGAGGTGGTCGAGGGCGTCGTCCATGGCGTCGTCGAGCCAGGTTGGCGACGGCGACGACGGGTGACCGGCGACCACGAACTTGCGGCGGGCTTGCGGACGGTCGGCAGGCTTGCCCGAGGCGGGGCCGCTGGGGGGCCGCCACGGACGCATCCGGAGGACACATCATGCGCAAGACGATCGCGATCGCCTGTACGGCGGCACTCGTGGCCATGGCCGGGCCGGTGGCGGCAGGCCCACCGGACGAATCGGGAGTGGTCGTGCGGATCACCGACGACCGAGAGGGCTTCGGGATCCTGCTCGACGACGTGAACGAGTTCTGGGTGTTCTCCAACATCACCCGCGAGTCGTTCTGCGCCTGGCTGGGGGACGAGGACGGGCCGCCACCGCTCAACGCCAGCCCGGACGACGTGATGTTCGTGATGGCTGCCGACGCCGAGATGCTCAAGGTGCGCGGGGGAGGGCCGACGACCCTGCACGCGTGGGCGGGTGAGGGGCCCGGCGACGACCCGTGCGTGGGTTCGGTGGCGGAGCCGACGCTGAGCGGCGACGTCCGCGTGCGGGTGTTCGACAACGACGTGCCGAACGAAGGACGGCGGGCGAACAGTTTCGGGGAACGCGGCGTCGGTCGGGTGTTCGACGCGGATGGCAATGCCTACCACTACTCGTGGTCCTTCCACGGGTTGTGGAATCCTGACTCCACCACCTTCCGCGTGCTCCGGGAGGAGTTCACGCTCCGGTCGACCGGCTGACCTGCGTCAGTCACGCCCCGCCAACCGGTGGCGGATGCACTCGCCGTCCGACGCGGACGTCCGTCGCCGTGGGCCTCAGCCTGGGTCCAGCACCGCGCAGGTGAGTTCGTGCTTGTTCTGGTCGAGGTGGAACACGCGGGCGTTCGGGAGTGCGGCGAACCTGGCCGTCACGTCGTGGTCGGTGGCACCCTGGAACTTGATCGTGCAGACCAGGTTGCGGACCCGCCCGGATTCCAGCCAGCGCGTCACCAGGTCCAGCAACCGGTCGGGGTAGGCGATGATGTCGCTGCACCACCAGTCGACTGGCTCGAACGCCTCGGGGTCCAGGGCGAAGGCCGACGCCGCCTGGAACGTCACGTTCGGCAACGAGTCGACGCGCGGCTCGAGCGGCGCCTTGTCGACGGCCACCACCTCCGCACCGGTCCGTGCCAGCAGCCAGGTCCAGCCACCGGGGGCAGCACCGAGGTCCAGGCATCGGTCGCCCGGTCCCGGCTGGCGCCGCAGTCGCGCGAACGCCTCCCACAGCTTCAGGTAGGCACGGCTGGGCGGGCCGTCGCGGTCCTCCACGAACGCCGGCTCACCGTTGGGAAACGGGTTCGAGCACCGGGTCGAGGCCAGGACGAGGTCACGTTCGAGCAGGGTCCACGACCCCAGCGGTGCGTCCGGCGCGACCTGTCCGAGTTCCAGCGGCCGCGCAGCGACGTACGGGAGCTTCTCCTCCACCAGCTCGGCGCGACCTCGCTGCGTCGGTGCGTACAGGGCCCAGTTGCGCTGTCGATCGCGCAGTTCTCGTGCGGCGTGACCGATCGACGTGACGGGGATGTGCTCGGCGTCCCACCACGTGTTCGCGGACCAGGCCGCGTGCACGGCCCGTCCCTCGGCGATCCGCAGCCGCCCGTGGGTGCCGACCACGGCGGCGCCCGCTCGTGCGAGCTCGTGGTCGAGCTGATCCTCGAAGCCGTGCGGGGCGAGGTAGGCGGTGGTCATCGGCTCGCATGCGTCGGGGAGTCGCGTCGCGTCCGAGACTACGTGCGCGCCCGAGCCCAGGGCGTGCTGCCACGGCGCCGTCGGGTGGTCGCGTAGGGTGCCGGGACGACGACGATGCCGGTGGGCATGTCTGACGGCGCCACCTTCCTCCATCCTTCCGGAGTCCGTGCCATGGCCGATCCACGACCTGCCGCCCCGGGCATCCCGTCCGGGCACTTTCCCGGACCACCGGTCGAATCGGGGCATGTCGTCCCGTGCCCACGACGGATCCGCGCGCACGACGGCGACCGCTGGGTGGTCGACACCACCCGGGCCTTCTACGTCTGGGAGCACCCCTACTACCCCCAGTACGCGGTCCCGGCCGCGGACCTGCCGGACGAGGTCGCCGCGGAGGCCCGCGACATCCGAGCCGATGAACGGCTGGCCGACCATGTGGTCCTGCGCTTCGACGCCGCCGACGCCTGGTACGAGGAGGACGAACGCGTCCACGGCCACCCCCGCAACCCCTACGTCCGGGTCGACGCGTTGCGTGCTCACCGGCGCGTTCGAGTGGTACTGCGTCGGCCCGACGGGCCGGACGAGGTGCTCGCCGACAGCGCCGACGCCGTCGCGGTGTTCGAGACCGGCCTGCCGCCACGCTGGTACGTCGACCCGACCTGCGTCGACTGGTCACTGCTCACACCGACCGACACCGTCACCCGGTGTCCCTACAAGGGCTTGGCGACCGACTGGTGGCGTGCCGGTGATCTCGGCGACGTCGCCTGGAGCTACCCCGCCCCGACACCGGCCCTGCAGGCGATCGCCGGGCTGGTCAGCTTCGACGACACGACGGTCGAGGTGACGGTCGGCAGCGGGAACGACGCCGTGGGCTGATGCGTCCGAGGGCATCGAAGACTCGCCACCGACAGCCGACGAACCCGCGCCCACGGGCCGATCCCGGGGATCCTGGCCGGCGAACGGCTCACCAGAGGATGTTCACCTCGTAGCGGTGGACAAGGGGGTCGCGGGTGATGATCGTGAGGTCGTCGACGCCGGCCTGCGCCACGAGCATGCGGTCGAACGGATCGCTGTGGAGCTGGGGGAGGTCTGCGACGGCCGCGACGTGGTCGAGCCGGATGTCGAGGCGATCGAAGCCGTGGCGATCCAGGAACGCCGTCGTGATGTCGGCGAAGTCCAGCTTGCCGATGGCGCGCTTGATGGCGACCTCCCACGCGCTGGCGACACTGACCAGTACGACGTTGGCCGCATCGACCACCGCGTCGCGCACGCCGTTCGGCAGGCGTTGCGGATCGGCAACGGCCCAGATGACCGCGTGCGTGTCCAACAGGTACCTCACGGCGTCTCGCCCTCGAACATCGACTGGATCGCCTCGTCGGGTTCGTCGAAGTCGTCGCTCATGCGGTACGGGCCGGTGTAGCCACCAAGGCGACGCGGCGGCCCGTCGGCCGGGCGGTAGCGACGCAACACGACCTCGGGTCGTCCCCGCCGACCGATGGCGATCTCCTCGCCGTCCAGGACGCGCTGCAACAGCCGGCTGAGCGTTGCCTTGGCCTCCGACACCGTCACCGTGTCCATCGGTGCTCCTTCCGAACCGGAAGGAGTCTACCATTCAGACCAGGTCTGGTCTGGTTCCAGTGCTCACGTGACCGCGGAGGTCGGCGACCGTCGCAACGACCCGTCGGGTTCCCGCGCAGGCCGCCCACCCCCTGACGGCCTCAGCGAGTGAGCAGGTCGTTGCCGTGGCGGAGGAAGGCGACGGCGGTGGCGAACGGGTCGTCGCTGGCCAGCAGGTCGGCGTGGGTCAGCGACGCGCCCCCGAAGGCCGCGTCGTTGAACCACGGGTCGTCCGGATGGTTGCCCCACGGTGCCACGTACAGGTAGGGCTCGTCGTGGTCGTCGTCGCCTGGCGACGCCCCGAAACTGGCACGCGTGGACTGCGCCTCGGATCCGACCTCGACGGCCGGGTCGAAGTGTTCGGGCCACAGCTGCACGGTCCCGGGATCGACGGCGCCGGGCGACGCGCGCAGGGCCTCGAGTGCGGCGGTCCCGAAGCCGAACCACGCGGCGAGCGCCGTCGCGGCGTCCGGGTCGATGGCCAACCGTGCCTCCGGGTCACCAGCCGCGGGTGGGTCGTGGAAGCCGTCGAACCAGGTCTCGCGATACGGCAGGTCGAGGAAGTCACAGGCCGCGGCGACCGATCCCGGACGTGTCTGCCTGGTCTCGTCGCCGGCCTCCACCACGAGCTGGTCGCCGCGCATGCGGACGCGCTCGGGTCCCGACGGGTGGTCGTACGGCGGTGTCCCGAAGCCCCCCGGGAGGGCGACCAGGCCGAGCCGGCCCGCGCTCGCATACCGGCGTGGCGCGATCGCGAAGAACGCCAGCTGGTGCAGCGCATCGCGGGTCGTGTCGAAACCGGCTGGCAGTTCGACGAGTCGCGGAGCGGTGGTGTCGCCCATGTGCCGTGGCTCCGGTCGAGGTCTTCCGTCAGTCTGCCAGCCGGCGGCGTGGCGCGTCGGTGAACGGTCAGGCCACCAACCCCGTCCTCGACGCCGACGCGGGATGGTCGAGCGAGACGAGCCACTCGGCCGGCGGCGTCATGACGTGGCCCCGGTCACAACGGATCCGGGCGTGGGCGACGGGTCCGCTGGTCGACGGCCGCGTCCACCGGTCCAGGACCTCGGCCGTGGCGCCGCACGCGGCCGCCGGACAGTGCACTCGCCCGGTCGTCGACGGCGACACCGTGGTCGCGGGGCCAGCGATCGGGGGCTCGGGTGCCAGCGTGGGGTGCGTCGCGAACCTGGGCTCGCGAACTGCGGGGTGGGTCTGCGTGGTCATGGTGTCCCTCCAATGGGTCGTGCCCGCGCGTTCGGGCGGGCGCATCGTCAGGAGTCTCCCTCGGCCGATGCGGCCGATGCTTGAGGACCGTGTGGGGAACTTCTGAGGAACCCTGATCGGGGGTGTCGCGTTCGAGGTCGCTGACTCCACGACCGTTCGCAGGAACCGATCATCCGTGCGGGGGGGGGGTGTGGGACGTCGCGGTCTGACCCGCGGGCCATCGCCTCCGGATCAGGCGTCGTCGGGACGGGAGGTGGCCGGGAGGTTCGTGAGCACGGACCGGAGGCGGGTGCTCGCGTGCAGGCGGGCCCCGCGCAGGGCAGCGTCGGCGGCGAACCGGGCAGGTCGGACCGGGACGGGGATGGCGGTGCGGGCCGCGACCGCGGCGTCGACCCGGTCGGCGAGCCCATCACTGCGCCCCCACGGCCCTCCGAGCAGCACCCGGTCGGGGTCGAGCAGGGCAATGATGCTGCGGCAGGCGTCGGCGAGCGCCGCGACGATGGCCTCGGCCGCGACCGTGCCCGGACTGGCGGCGAGCGTGGCCCGGACGGCGTCGACGTCGATGGCGTCGGTGTCGGCCACCAGCAGGTCGAGCGCACCGAAGACGGCCTGCAAGCCCATGGCCCGTCCGTCGGGACCCGTCGTCACCAGGTGGGCGACCTCGCCGGCCAGCCCGCGACCGCCGCGGACCACCTGGCCGTCGGCGAGCGTGCCGGCGCCCAGGCCGGGGCCGAGGTACAGCAGCACGACGTGGTCGTGACCCCGAGCGGCCCCCTCATGATGTTCCGCCAGGACGGCCCAGTTCACGTCGTTGTCGACCTCGATCTCGCCGACGGGCCGTCCACCGTGGTCGGCCCGCCCGGAGGGGTGCCGACTGGCATGGGCGGCCAGCGGGGGGGCGAGGAGTTCGCGGGGGGCCAGTTCGCCGACCAGGAACGGGGCGTTCGGGAGGTCGACGGTGCGACCGGTGCCTCGGTGGACGGGATCGGCGACGCTGACGGCGGTGGTCAGCACCGGTCCGGGCAGCGCCGCCAGCACCTCCTCGACCACCTCCACGAGCAACGGCCCGAGGTCCGCCGCCTGCAGGGGCGCCACCACGGTCCGATCGGCGTGCGTCACCGCCTCGCCCAGCACGTCCAGGCCGTCGGCGGTGACTCCCTCCGGCCCGGCGTGCACGACCAGTGCGTGACCCACGTCGGGCGGCACGCGCAGCAGCGTCCCGGCCCGACCGCGACCGCCCTGTTCGCGGCCGGCCTCGACGACCAGGTCGAGCTCGAACAGGCGCCGGACGCTCTCGGACACGGTCGGTCGCGAGATCCCCGTGCGGTCGGCCACCTGTGCCCGCGTCAGGGCACCGGTCGTCAGCAGTTGCTCCAGCACCTGCCCGTCGGTCATGTTGCGAACGACGTCCAGCGACGGCCGCCCGTCCGTGTCCGCCACGCCGACCATCGCGCCCCGTCCGCTCTTCATTAGGAGTCCTTGCAAAGTAGCAGCCGGACGGCTACGGTGCTCCCAGCCAGCTCGGGTTAGGTGTCCTAACAAAGCCCACACCCGCCGTCCGACGACCACGAGGTGCACGCATGACCGCCACCGACACCCTTCCGGCCCTCCCGACCTGGGAGACCACGCCCGAGGACTTGCCCGCGGCCATCCGCACGGTCAAGGCCGCACTGCGCGAGCGCATCGCCGCCTCCGGCCGCTCGGTCGACGAGGTCGTGGCCGAGCTCGAGTCCCGTCTGCGGGCCGAGGTGGCCGACGTGGTCGCCACCCGCGAGCGGGGCGAGGAGGTGTGGCCGGTCCTTGACTACGACGACATCGCCGCCGGCCGTGTCACCGACGACCAACTCGCGCACCTGAAGCGTCGGGGTTGCCTGGTGGTTCGCGGCCACTTCGACCGCGACCGGGCCGAGCAGTGGGACCGCGACATCGTGGACTACGTCGAGTCCAACGACTTCTTCGCCACCTACCGCGGCCCCGGCGACGACTTCTTCGGCAGCGTCGGGTCCACGCCGGAGATCTACCCCGTGTACTGGTCCCCGGCCCAGATGGAGGCCCGCCAGTCACCGCGCATGGCGACCGTCCAGTCCTTCCTCAACCACCGCTGGACGTTCGAGTCCGACGGCACCCAGTGGTTCGATCCCGATCGGGACACGCTGTACCCCGACCGCATCCGACGTCGTCCCGAGGGTGCCGACTCCGGTGGGCTCGGCGCGCACCTCGACCCGGGGACGCTCGACCTGTGGATGACGTCGGGCTACCAGGCGGCCTTCGACGCCCTGTTCCGCGGTGACGTCGGCGACCACGACCCGTGGGACGCGTCCCACCGCACCGCCGCCGCGCAGTACCCGGGCTCGACGATGTGTTCGGCGTTCCGCACCTTCCAGGGCTGGACCGCGCTGTCGGAGATGCGCAACGACCAGGGCGTGTTGCACACCATCCCGATCCCGGAGGTGTTCGCGTACCTGCTGCTGCGCCCGTTGTGCAGCGACGTCCCGGACGACGAGATGTGCGGGGTGTGGACCAACCAGGCGTTCCCGGTCACGGCCGAGTGGCACGAGTGGTTGCTGCCCGCGCAGTCGCCGATCCCGGACGTGGCGCCCGGCGACTCGGTGTGGTGGCACTGCGACATGGTGCACGCGGTCGCGCCCGTCACCGACCAACAGGGCTGGGGCAACGTGATGTACATCCCGGCCGCGCCGTGGTGTGCCAAGAACGACCGCTACGTCGCGACCGTGCGTGAGGCCTTCGCCGCCGGCACGAGCCCCGGCGACTTCCCCAAGGAGGACTACGAGGCCGACTGGGCGAACCGCTTCACCGCCGCCGACCTCAACGACATCGGCCGCGCCGGCCTGGGCCTGGACGGCTGAGCAACGCCATCACGCCATCACCCGTCGCCCCGGGGTCCCGTTTCCGCATCATCGGGGCCTTCGGCCGTGCCCGCTGTGACCGTCGATCAGCGAGGCACGTGGTTCGTGCCGGTACCATTGCGGTACCACGCGATCGAGGTCGGAGGCACCCATGGCGATGAACCTGCGGCTCACCGATGCACAGGACGAGGCCCTGACGGCCCTGGCCCAGGCCGAAGGCGTGTCCAAGAACGAGGCGGCCGTGCGAGCGATCGTGGACCGGTCCGCACGCCTGGTCCGCAGCGAGCGGGTGCAGCACCTGGCCCGGGAGACCATCGCCGAGTACGACGCGTTGTTGCAGCGGTTGGGGGAGTGACCCGCGACGAGGTCGTGGCGCTGGACCTGCAGGACGCGCTGGCCATCGCCGACCTGCTGGGTGTGCCGACAGTCCGCGACATCGGCCTGCTCGACGCGGCGTTGCACCGACCGGTTGCGAGCGCGTTCGGGCAGGACGCCTATCCGACGGTGGCCGCCAAGGCGGCCGCCATGTTCGAGTCGCTGGTGCGCAACCACCCGTTGGCGGACGGCAACAAGCGCCTGGCATGGACGGCCACGATCGTCTTCCTCCGCATGAACGGGGCGAGGGTGTCACGGCCCGACGGCGACACGGCGTACGAGTTCGTGGTCGCCGCTGCCGCCGGGACGCTGGACCTCGACGCGATCACGTCGACCTGGGACGCCTGGCTCGGTGCGGCATGACGTTCCCAACTGCTCACGACCGCGGCGTTCGGCAGGTGTAGCGTGCGTGTGGTGCAGGCCGGACGGCCTGTGGATCGGGGCCAACCATGCAGGCCGGTCGGGGTGGGGAGTCGTTCCGGACGTCCGGGGAGGCCTACGACGGCTTCATGGGGCGGTACTCGCGTCCGCTGGCCGTCGCGTTCGCCGACGTCGCCGACGTGCGGGCCGGTCAGGCGGCCCTGGACGTCGGCTGTGGACCGGGGGCGTTGACGGGCGAACTGGTGGAACGCCTGGGCGCTGGTGCGGTGTCGGCCTGCGACCCGTCACCGCCGTTCGTGGAGGCATGTCGCACGCGGCACCCGGGTGTCGACGTGCGTCCGGGCAGTGCCGAGGACATTCCGTTCGACGACGCCTGCGTGGACCGGGTCGTGGCCCAGTTGGTGCTCCACTTCGTGGAGGACCCGCCCCGTGGCGCGAAGGAGTTCCGCCGCGTCCTGCGGCCCGGCGGGGTCGTGGCCCTGTGTGTGTGGGACTTCGAGGACGGGATGCAGATGCTGCGCCACTTCTGGGATGCCGCCCTCGCGGTGGATCCCGCCGCTCCCGACGAGGCCCGGACCCTGCGGTTCGGCCGCCGGGGCGAGATCTCACGCCTGCTCGACGACGAGGGCTTCGACGACGTCGACGAGACCCCGGTGACGGTCACGTCGACCTACGACGACTTCGACCAGTTGTGGGCAGGCTTCCTGGCCGGGATCGGACCCGCCGGCGCCTGGTGCGTGGGCCGACCTGACCGCGAGCGGGCCCGGGTCCGAGACGAACTGTTCACCCGGCTCGGGGCACCGACCGGATCGTTCTCGCTGGACGCGACCGCCCGGTGCGCACGCGCGTCCGTCCCGACCTGATCCGGCGTCCGACCTGGTCCAGCCTCGACCGACGCCCCGGCCCACGCCCGGCCCACGCTCCGACCGGCGCCTTGCCCGGCTGTCGCTACGGGACGCGGCGGCCGGATCGCTCCGCGCAGTCGTCACCATCAGGGGTCTTGTGCGGTCGCAGCCGGAGGTCGTCGGTGGTGCGCTCGAAGGTCCGCTCGCAGGACGGGCAGGCGACGTGGAACGGTGGTCCGCCCGGCTCCGGTGCATCCGCGACGGCGATCGCGACGTCCACGGTCGTCGGTACGGGCCCGTCCACCCGTACCGAGAGGACGTAGGTGCGGCCGGGCGTGAACAGGTCGGGATCGAGGTCGACCTGCACGGTGACCTCGACGGCGCCGCCCGCCGGGATGGTCGCCGTCGGTGGCGTGATCGACGCGGGCGCGGCGAACGGGTCGTGGCCCGGTGTCCGGCACGGCCCCGGCACCAGCGACACCGCCGCCGGGTCCGGATCGGAGTTCTCGACCGTGAAGGTGGCCGCCACGGCCGACCCGACCTGTCCGTGGAGGTTGATCCGGGCGCGGCGGTCCCGCCCGCCGGGGGCCTGGTCGCTGGACGTCGGGCCCGAGCGGTCGTCGCGGTCGACGGCACCCGCCATCGCCCGCGACAACTCGCGGTAGTAGGCCGCCGTGGAGGTGGCGACGCCCTGCCAGTAGCGAGTCACCTGGTCCTGGACGGTCCGGCTGTCCGCGCCGCTGCCGGCCATGGCCCCCATGGTCCCGACAAGGCGCTCCTGCACGTCGGCCACCGTGCGCGCGCCCTCGGCCAGCAGCCGCACGGCCTGGGTCCACGGATCGGCGCGGTCGCCGTCTCGTCCCACCTCAGCAACACCCGCAGGCGCAGTGGACCTCGTGGGCGTCGCAGTCCCGCGGCAACAGGAGCACGGCGATGCGCATCGGTCGGACATCGCACCCCTGGATGCGCAGGTCGGCGTAGGCGACGGTGCAGTCGTCCACGTCACGCGGCGTCCGGTCCGACCCGGTCGAGTCGTCCGGCGACCCGTCCGGTAGTTCGGACTCCAGCACCAGGATCGTGTCGTGGTCGCTGCACGCGGCCAACTCGAACTGGGCCGCGGTCGCGATCCGGCCGGTCACCGGCACCTCGTGGCCGCCGCTGGTCGTGAAGTCACTGAGCTCCAGCACGACCTGTCGGGGCCGCTGCCGTTCGTTGTGGATCCGGATCGGGACCACCCGCCGCTCGCCCAGGCGCGCCCGTACCACCAGGTCGGCGTCCGACACGCAGCAGGTGCAGTGGCACGAACCCCGACAGGTGGTCCCGCACGACCGACAACGACCCGGGCCGTGGCCATGGTGGTCGGTGGACTCGTGCGGGCGTGTCCCGGAACCGGGCCTGCCGGTCACCCGGTCCGGCGTGGCGATACCCAGGAAACTGCCGTAGGCGTCGGCGAGGTCACCGGCCAGGTCGCTCCAGGCCGCGGTCATCCCCTCGAGGTCGAGCACCGGCCAGTCGGTCGGATCGGGCATCGGCCAGGCCGGGCGGGCCGGGCGGGTCGGGCGGGTCGTCGTTCGCATGGTGCGTCTCCTCTGGGTGGCTCGGCCGGTGGGTGTCGGGCTGGGTCAGGCGGGGTCGTTCGGCCCCGTTCCGTCCGGGGGCAGGACGAGCAGGACGGTGCCGATCGACAACGGCAACGCCCCCACGTGCCGCGTCGACGACGCCAGCGGCGCGGTCACCGAGAACGTGCAGGTGCACGTGCGGGTCGTGCCGGGTGCGACCTCGCCGGCATCGTCGATCGACACGTCGACGGTCCCGGCAGGCTCGTCCGGCAGCGGGGTCACCAGGTCGAGTTCGTCGGGCGCGTCGCGGACCAGCGCGGCCAGGGTGGGCAGCGCGAGGTCCTCGCGATGGACGGGCACCGACAGGGCCGACGGCAGCCGCAGCGCGATGTTGCCCTCGTTGGTGACGACCACGGTGGTCGCCACGGCGTCCGCCGACAGGCCGTCGAGCACCAGCGCCGGCGGTGTCACGCGCAGCCGAGGTGACGCCACGACCTGGGCCGTCGCCGCCACGGACGCGTCCGCCACGGTCAGGACGAGCGGATAGGGCCCCGGCGGCGTCGACGGCGCCACCTGCAGTCGCAGCCGGACCAGGACCTCGGCGCCGGGCGGGACGGTCACCTCGTCCACCGCGACGGTGGCGCTGGGGGTGGGGTCGTCGGGCGCATCGACGCCGACCTGCGTGATCGTGACGGTCGCGCCGGTGTCGTTGTGGTACGGCACGAGCCCGGACAGGCCGTCAGGAGGACCGGACAGGACGACCGGCTGGTCGGGCATGGCCGCCTCCTATCCCACCCGGACGTGCAGGCCGCCGTCGGGCCGGTCCGGTCGCGGCTGGTGCCCGCGACCCCGGTCGTCGTGGTCGCGGTGGTCGTGGTGGTCGTGGTGGGCTGGACGGTGCCCGGTGGACCCGGCCGCGGGGGCGGGTCCGAGTTCGACGTGTGGTCGGGTCTCGAGGTCATCGATGACGGTGCCGGCCCGGCCCGACCATTCGTAGCCGACCAGTTCCAGGCCGAGCACACGCACGCCGAAGCGACCCTTCCACGGCTGGTCGATCCGGGCGCGGGGGAGCCGTGAGAACCCGACGTCGAGGCACAGGTCGACCTGGACCGGCTCCACGTCCAGGTGGGTGTCGACGTCGAGGTCCGTCTCGGTGCGCAGTGGCTGGGGGAGGCGGAGGTCCAGGATGCTGTGCAGCGGGGTGTCCGTGCCACCGATGTCGACGTTGACGTCGTCGAGGCCGACGTCCACCTCGACGGCCCGCTCGCCGCCCTGCAGCGTGGACACCAGCGCCAGTGGCGACTCGCCGCCCTGGACGGTCGACACCAGCCCGACCGGCGTGTCACCTCCCTGCAGGGTCGACACCAGCCCGACCGGGGTCTTGCCTCCCTGGACCGTCGTCGACACCGAGTAGCTCGTGCCGCCGCCACCGCCACCGCCACCGAACAGGCCCTCGATGATCCCGAAGACCATTGCCGCCCCTTCGCCCTCGACCCGCCGCACCGGTTAGGATCTGGAACACATCTTGACGTGCGGGCGGGACATGGTCAAGCGCACTGCGGACTATCCCTACGCCTTCCACGTTGCTCTCGACGGCAACGGAGTCAACGGCCTGGAGGGCCTGGCCGGTGTGTGCCTGTTCCTGTACGACCCCGTCGACGGCTCCCACGCCTACAAGATCGTGTACTTCGACGGCATCGCCGGTGGGCACGCGGTGTCGGTCGATCCGTCGGGCCAGGTCGGCTTCCTGGGCAACACGGGCCAGCACCTGCTGTTCTACGACGCCACGACCCTCGACGAGCTCGACCGGATCTCGACCCTGCGGTTCGAACCCACCCCGACCTCGCTCCAGGGCAGCACGCACCTGGTCTGGCTCGACCCCGAGGTCTTCGTCACCGCGATCGGTCGCAACCTCTACCGGTTCCACCTCTACGACCTCGACAAGCCCGAGTTGCTCGGCCCGCACGGGGTCAAGTTGCCGCACGCCATGAAGCGATCCGCGTCGGGCCGCTACCTCTGCTACGGCTCGATGGACAGTCCCGAGTACGGCGCCGACGGCGAGGCCCGACACGTCGGCGTGTTCGACCTCCACACCGGCACGGCCAGCGTGATCGACCTGCCGGCGACCTGCTGGCACGTGGTGTGCGGCCACGACGACGACCGCTTCTACGCCGTGTCGTTCCGCGTCGAGCCCCAGGACCATGTCGACTGGCAGGACTGGGGCATGGCCTTCCGCAAGGAGTACGTGTTCGAACTCGACGCCCGGGAGGGCAGCGTGCTCCGACACTGGTCGGGCGGACGCGAGATCCCGGCGCACATCAACTCCGACATGACCCTGTCCGACACCGAACTGATCTTCTGCAACGGCGGCAGCCAGACCATCGTGTGCATCGACCTGGAGACCTTCGCCTCGTTCCGGATCATCGACGAGAAGCCGGACCTGGCCGCGCAACTGCAACGTCCCGGTGAGGTGGCCACGCAGGTCTACGACGTGCTGGCCCGGGGCAACCTCTTCACCGAGCATCGCCACCTGCTCGCCGCCCTGCGCGTCAGCCGCTTCAGCCTGTTGGACTCGGTCTATGCCGCGCAACTGTCGGCCGACCAGTCGTTGCTGTTCACCGCCAACCGCGGCCTCAACCACATCACGGTCTACGACTACCCGGCCGGGACCATCCGCCATCGCGTCGACATGCCACGGCTGCAGGACTACCAGTCGTTCATCCCGGAGGCCGGCGATTCCCGGCTGGGATTCCACCACAGCGCACTCTTGGGCTGACCGGGTCTCGACTGCCGTCGCGTGTGCGGTCGGGCGTCACGGCTGCTCGTCGAGGTGGTCGACGGCGGCCTGGACCAGGCTGCGGGTGCTGCGCGGTACCAGCGACGATGCGATGGACTCGACGAATGCCGCGACCGGACGCTGCAGGGCACCCGCCACCCCGCCCAGTGCACCGGCGTCGAGGTCGAACGTGCCGGCGACGGTCACGCGCGTGCCGCGGCCGCCCATCGCCGGCTCGTAGGTGGTCTCGCCGCCGCAGGTGACGGCGTCGGGGAGGACGAGCGGCTCGATGGTCCAGCGGGTCACGTGGCCGTCGTCGTGCCACTCGGCCCGGTCGATCCACCCGATCTCGTCGCCGCCGACCGCGCGTGCGACGAACTCCGGGATCCGCTGGGTCGCCCACCACTCGTTGACCAGCCGGACGCGCCCGTCGCCCAGGTCCTCGCGTTCGAGCACCCGGACCCGGTCGACGTCGTCGACCCGGGGCACCAGGTCCGGGAGTCGGTCACGCATGGTCGTGAAGACCTCGTCGACCGGACGTCGGACCACCACCAGCGATCGGAACGTCTGCACGTCAGGCCTCCTCGGACGCACGTTCGCCGCGCGCGGTCGCGCGGCGGGCGGTCACGACGTCGGGATGGAGGTGCATCGTGGCCCGCACTTCGCGGCTGACATGACGGCTGGCGGCCAGCCACCCGATGGTCGCCGCCAGCGCCTCGCGCGCCGGTCGTGGCCGGTACCCCAGTCGCGTGGCGCGGTCGTGGTCGTACCAGTACCAGCGGCCCACCATGCCGGCCTGTTCGCGTGTCACCAGTGGCTCGCGCCCATCCACCCGTGCGCGTGCCTCCTCTATCGCGGCACCCATCCAGGCCGCGGTGTGGGTGGCCGTCCAGGTCGGTGGGCCCACCCCGGCGAGCTCGGCCACCAGTTCGTGCAGGTCCCGCCAGGCGAGGTTGTCGCCGCCCAGCAGGTAGTGGCGCCCGGCCACGCCGTGTTCGGCCACGAGCACGTGGCCGGCGGCCACGTCCGCGACGGCGACGATGTCGATGCCGCCTCGGAACGTCGACCGCCACGGGTCGGCGAGGTACTGCACGACGATGGCGTTGCTCGGCCCCAGCGGGCCGGCAGTCGGGCCGATGGCGACGGTCGGGCAGGCCAGCACGACGTCGACGCCCAGGTCGGTCGCGCGCTCGAGCGTGGCGGCGTCCTGGGCGATCTTGGCGGCCACGTACGACGGCTGGCCGGCTGCCGTGGCCAGGCCGGCCGACTCGTCCAGCGCGGTCGGTCCGGTGGCATGGCCGAACACCACCGACGAGGACGTGACCACGACGCGTTGGACGTGGTGCGCCCGTGCGGCCTCCAGGACCGCGGTCGTCCCGACCGTGGCGACCTCGTGCAGGCGGCCGGCAGCGTCCTGGCCATAGCGGAACGGGACCGCGGTGTGGAAGATCACGTCGCGGCCGGCCGCCGCCCGCGTGACGGCGTCACGGTCGCGGACGTCGCCGAACTGTCGGTCCAGCGCGAGCTCCTCCAACGTCGCCAGGTCCGCGGTGGGGCGGACGAAGGCACGGACGTCGTGGCCCGCTCGCAGCAGGGCGCGCACGAGCGCGGACCCGATCAGTCCGTTGGCGCCGGTGACCAGGGCCTTCATGGCACGCGCGCCAGGGTCTCGAGGTCGCGGAGTGCGGTCTCGGCGAGGCCGGACCACAACCCGGCCAGCACCGGGGCGAGCGAGGCCGCGGCCCCGTCCAACGCACCCGGCGGTTCCCGCCGGGCGTCGCGTCCGGGGACGTGGGTGAAGCCCAGGTCATCGACTTCGTCACCGGTTGCATCGCCACCCTGCCGGTCGTGCACGGCATGTCCCTGCGACGCCCGGTCGAACCACTCCAGCACGTCCTCCAGCGCCTGCTCGAGCCGGGCGGACGGGAGGGGGTCGTCAGGCCCGTCGACCGTGGGCAGCGGTCGCCCGATCCGGACGTCGCGGCCTTCGGCGGTCGCCTCGATGTTGGCCAGGGTCCGGTCGAAGAACGTCCGATAGGCGTCGGTGACCAGGTGTGCGCGCAGGTCCGGCACGAGGTCGAGGTCGAGCGCGGCCAGTGCCGGCGGGAGGGTGAACTGCTGGCGCCCGAGGATCGTGACGCGGGTGCCGTCCCGGACGCGGGCGAATTCGGCGATCCCGTCGTCGTGCACGGCCGAGCCGTTGTCGCTGGTGACCGTCTTCCACGCGAGGCGCTGGCGGTCCGGCTCGAAGCTGACGACCTCGATCTTGCCGACGTCGATCGGGTCACCGCCCCACAACGCCATCCAGTTCGGCTGGGGCAGGTAGCGGTTGCGTTCGGCCTGTCGGACCGGGCGCCCCCGGTCGTCGTGGGCGAGCTCGACCACGACCCCGCCGACGTAGTCGTTCATCAGGGAGATGGTCGTTGCAACGTCGACGGTCGCCACCAGTTCGTCGAACGGGATCGGGACCACCCGCACGTAGTCGAAGACCGTGGCGCCCCCGACCGTGCGCCAGCGCAGTCCGGGTGCTCGCTCGGGCGCACCGGACAACAGTCCGGCGAGTCGCTCCAACTCGGGCAGGATGGCGTCGACGGCGTCCGGGTCGTGGGTGTCCGGGTCGAATCCCAGCGGGAGTCGGGTGCGACGGACGGCATCCTTGTCGAACAGCGTCCGGTAGGTCTCCAGCCACGACCCGAGCGTCGCCATCATCCCGTTGACCGTGGCCAGCAGGGTGCGGGCGACCACGTCGCGGTCGACGTCGGCGAACAGCGGGGCGAGGCGTCGGTTGAGCCGGTCGTCGAGTGGGGAGGCCAACGGGAAGGCCTCGGCATCGAGGACCTGCAGCCACGGCCGCAGCAGCCGTGGCCAGGTCGGGGTGGCGTCCCGCGCCCGGGTCGAGGACAGGACGATCGGATCGGGCGGGACGAACCCCGGCCAGGGGTCGAGGCGGCCGGTGAGGTCGTCCAGCGCCACGCCCACGTCCGACGGTGCGTGGGCGAACAGGGGTGAGGTCGCGGGGTCCAGGCCCATCCGGGTGGCACCGACCGCATCGGCCAGCCAGATGTCGTCGCAGGCCATGACCGCGTCGGTGTGCACGGCGTGCGGTGCCCACGAACCACCGCTGCCGTCGGAGCTGACGATCGCATCGACCAGGACCAGGTCCACGGGTGTGCGGGCCAGCAGTTCCCGGACCACGTCGCCCCCGTTGGCGGCCACCCGATGGTGGAGGTGGTCGTCGGTGGGGGGCAGCGCCCGCAGCACCGTGCGCAGCGCCAGCTGGTAGCCGTCGGCGGGATCGGTCCGGTTGGCGGCGAACACGATGCGGAAGCCGGCGTGCAGCCACGTCGCCGCCAGCGACGAGCCGGCGAGGACCCCACCCTCGGGGAAGTCCGCGGGCACCAGGTCGGTGCCGAGGTCGACGATGTCGTAGTCCCGTCCGGCCGTCGTGGTGAACCGGTACCCGAGCAGGTCGGCCAACGCGTGGACGTCACGGTTTCCGGCCCAGCGCGACGTGGTGTCGGCGGAGAACCCGCAGACCACGTCGCCGCACCCGATGTCGTGCAACGTGTCGACCAGCGCCTCGACCAGGCGCGGATCGGTCGCCGCCGGCGAGCCCAGCTCGAAGCCCTCGACCTCGGGGACGATCACCACGGGGACGGCGCCCACGGCCACGTCGGCCTGCAGCGCACGGGCGGCCAGTGCCTCGACGATGCCCACCTGTCGGACCGCACGGTCCACCCGCTCGGCCGGGTCCAGCCCGGGCTGGTCGACCACGACCACCCGCGGTCCGGTCATCGGCCGGTCAGTCGGTCGGGCGCGTGCGCCGAGCCGAGTCGCCGGGCCAGTCGCCCAGGTCGATGACATCGGCGACGACGCGGGAGTACTCGAGCCCGATGCGGGCGGCCGACTCGATGCCCAGCACGACCTCGCGGACGACGTCCTGGGTGACCTCGCGACCGAAGGTGGGTGCATCGATCTGGCCGTCGGCCAGCCGTCGGAGACCCGCGGTGGTGTCGATGACCAGGTCGCCCCAGCGTCGCACCGCAGCCACCTGCTCGTCGGCCAGGTGGCGGGCGAAGTCCGTCGTGGTTGCCATCGTGGCTCCCTCCAGGGCCGGAACCCCACGCACCCTAACACGCCGACTCGGGGCGTCGCCCGGCACGAGTCCCGGTGACATGACGACGGCCACCCGGACGTTCCCGGGTGGCCGTCGATGTCGGCTTTCGACGTGGGGCGGCGTCGTTCAGCGGAGGTCGAAGCGGTCGAGGTCCATGACCTTGGTCCAGCCCTCGACGAAGCGCTCGACGAACTCGTCGGCGGCGTCGTCGCTGCCGTAGACCTCCGAGATCGCCCGGAGCTGGGCGTTGGACCCGAAGACCAGGTCGACGCGGGTGGCGTCCCACTTCTTGTCGCCGGTGTGGCGGTCGCGACCCTCGAACAGGTCGTCGGCCTCACCGACCGGCTGCCACGCCGTGCCCATGTCCAGCAGGTTGACGAAGAAGTCGTTGGACAGCGTCCCGACCCGGTCGGTCAGCACGCCGTGGGGCTCCTCGCCCACGTTGGCACCCAGCACGCGGAGCCCACCCAGCAGGGCGGTCATCTCCGGACCGGACAGTTCGAGCATGAACGCACGGTCCAGCAGGAGGTGCTCCGGCGGGATCTCGCCGTCCTTCTGCAGGTAGTTGCGGAACCCGTCCGCCATGGGCTCGAGGTAGCCGAACGACTCGATGTCGGTCTGCTCCTGGGTGGCGTCGGTCCGTCCGGGCGTGAACGGCACCTCGACGTCCCAGCCGCCGGCCCGTGCCGCGGCCTCGACCGCGGCCCCACCGGCGAGCACGACCAGGTCGGCCAGGGACAGGTGCTTGCCGTCGGTGCGGCCGTCGTTGAAGCCGGCCTGGATGTTCTCCAGCGTGGCCAGCACGCCCGGCACGCCCGACCGCACGTTGACGTCCCAGTCGATCTGGGGCGACAGTCGGATGCGGGCACCGTTGGCGCCGCCACGCATGTCGGTGCGACGGAAGGTCGAGGCCGACGACCATGCGGTGTTGACCAGTTGCGGGATCGTCAGGTCCGAGTCCAGCACCTGCTGCTTGAGCGCGGCCACGTCCGCGGCGTCGACCAGTTCGTGGTCAACGGCCGGGACCGGGTCCTGCCAGACGAGTTCCTCGTCGGGGACCAGGGGCCCGAGGTAGCGGTCGATCGGGCCCATGTCGCGGTGGGTCAGCTTGAACCACGCACGGGCGAACGCGTCCGCGAACTCCTGGGGGTTGTCGCGGAAGCGCTCGGAGATCCCGAGGTAGGCCGGGTCCTCCTTGAGCGACAGGTCGGTGGTGAACATCATCGGCGGGTGCGTCATGCCCTCGCGATGGGCGTCCGGGACCATGTCGGCCTCGTCGACCTCGCCCTTGGGTGTCCACTGCTGAGCACCGGCGGGGCTGTGGGTCAACTCCCAGTCGTACTTGAACATCAGGCGGAAGTAGTCGTTGCTCCACTGCACCGGGGTGGTGGTCCAGGACCCCTCGAGGCCACTGGTCATGGCGTCGGCGCCGGTGCCCTCGCCCTCGGTGCCGGTCCAGCCGAAGCCCATCTCGTGCAGGCCGGCGGCCTCGGGCTCACTGCCGAGGCTGTCCTCGGGATGCGCGCCGTGGGCCTTGCCGAACGTGTGGCCACCGGCGATCAGTGCGACCGTCTCGACGTCGTTCATCGCCATGCGGGCGAAGGTCTCGCGGATGTCGTGGGCGGCCGCGACCGGGTCCGGCGTGCCGTTGGGACCCTCCGGGTTGACGTAGATCAGGCCCATCTGGACGGCGGCCAGGTCGCCCTGCAGTTCACGGTCACCGCTGTAGCGCTCGTCGGCCAGCCACTCCTCCTCGGGACCCCAGAAGCTGTCCTCCTCGGGTGCCCAGATGTCGCGGCGTCCACCGGCCCAGCCGAAGGTCGTCAGCCCCATGGTCTCCAGTGCGCGGGTGCCGGCCAGGATCATCAGGTCGGCCCACGAGATCGCCCGGCCGTACTTCTTCTTGACCGGCCACAGCAGCCGGCGTGCCTTGTCCAGGCTGACGTTGTCGGGCCAGCTGTTGAGCGGGGCGAAGCGCTGGGCGCCCGCACCACCACCGCCGCGACCGTCGGTCACGCGGTAGGTGCCGGCCGAGTGCCACGCCATCCGGATGAACAGCCCGCCGTAGTGGCCGAAGTCCGCTGGCCACCAGTCCTGCGAGTCGGTCATCAGGGCGTCGACGTCGGCGATCAGGGCGTCGAGGTCCAGGTCCGCGAACTCCGTGGCGTAGTCGAAGTCGGCACCCATCGGGTCGGCGCTGGGGTGTTGGGGGTGCAGGACCCGCAGGTTCGGCGCCTCCGGCCACCACGCGTGGTTGGCCGGGCCACGGGGGACCTTGTGGGTGCTGGTGACCGGGCACTGGCTCTCGCTGTCTGCCACGACATGCTCCTGGTGGGGTTCGGGTACGGGTGGGCACACCGGATCCCGTCGGCGGGCGGTCGGGGGGGCGACTCCACCACGGGTGATCCGCGATCTGTCCTCCCAGCCTAGGCGCGATGATTGGACAAATTCAAGATTGGACCCGCCCCTTCGTCGGATCGGCCTGTCGTCGCACGGCCATCGCCGTGCGACAGGGCCTGAGCCGTCGATGGAGGTCGGGCACCGTGACGCCGCATTCGCCCGCCATCCAACGATCACGACGAACTCGGCGAGACGGGGGAGCGCGATGGGGTGGCTCGACCGATTCGTCGGAGGACTGGCGAACGCATCGTTCAGAGGGCGCCCAGGATCGCACCCATCACGCCGAGCGTGACCACGCAGTACCCGGCGTCGATGGCCCAGGAGGCCAACGAGCGTCCCTCGAACAGGGCGAGGATGCCCAGCATCGTCGCGACCCACCCCACCCCGGCGGCCAGTCCCGCGGCCAGCCCCACTGACCAGGTGCCCTCCGGGCCGATGAACAACTCCAGCACGAAGGCCGCGACGAGGCTGAGCAGCAGCGAACCGCCGAAGACGGTGCGCATGTCGCGTCGGCCCAGGTCGTCGTCGGTGAATCTCCAGTGCGCAGCCCACGCCGCCCCGAAGAGCGGGCCGTACCACCCACCCCCGACGACGAATGCGCTGACGGTCGCCGCGACCACGCCCAGCCACGACACCGCGGCAAGCCCTGATGACATGTCCATGTGTCCTCCTGTGAGGGCAGCATGGTGTGGTGGACGGCCGGCGCGTGTCTTGAACGATTCTTACCTCACGCTGCTCGGGTCCTCCCGGTCCAGGGCGAAGAAGTTCAGCCGATCGTCGCCGGTGAGTCCACGGAACTCCGTGGGGCTGAACCCCGAGAAGTGTCGGAAATCGCGTACGAAGTGGGACTGGTCGGCGAAGCCGGTGTCGTAGGCGATCTCGGCCCAGCGCAACGTCTCGCCACCCTGCACCCGTTGCAGGATGGACGCGAACCGCGCGAGCCGGTGGAACGCCTTCGGCGTCAGGCCCACGTACCGCTTGAACTGGCTCGCCAGGTGCTTGGCCGAGTGTGGGTAGTCGCCGACGACGTCGCCGAAGCGGGCCGCCGGGGCCGCCACCAGGTCGCGGACGACGTCGACCAGCACGGCGGGCGCGCGGGCATCCGGGTCGAACCGCGCATCCAGCCACTGCTCCACCACCGCGAACTTCGCCGCCACGGTCGCCGCGGCGGCGACCTGTCCGTGCACGGATCGAAGGCCCCCGTCGAAGACGGCCTCCGCCGCCACCACCCGGTCGGCAAGGTCCACCACCGGTGCGTGGAGGAACGGGTGCGTCCCCCACGCGGCGAACTGCACCACCAGCATCTCGGAGTCGGGATGCGCGGAGATCGAGATGTGGTTGCGGTGCACGCCCGCCACCCACACGTCGTGGACGGTGGCGATCGGTGCCAGGGTGTCGTTGTCGTGCAGGTGTCAGGGCTGTCCGTCCAGGGCGAACAGGACGAAGACGTGGCCGGTCGGGACCACCCGTTCGACCGCATGGTCGGGCACGAAGTCGGCGTAGTGGAAGATGGCCTGGACGTCCCCGGACCACGGCCGGTCAGGTGCGTGGGTCGTCATCCGCATCGCCGGCTCCTCACGATGGCCGCCGAGGGTCGCCGACTCGTCCGGCACACTCGCGTGTGGCGGTACCACCACCTCGTCCACACGGCCCCGGGAGGCTGGACACTACATGCCGATCCTCGACGAACTGCGCGAACGGCTGCCCGACGACTGCATCCAGGACGACGTCGACGTGGTGGCGACCTACTCGCAGGACCGGGCCATCTTCGAACGCCCCGGCACCGCGGCCGTGCTGGTCATGCCGCGGTCCACGGCGGAGGTCGTGGCCACCGTGGAGGCGGCCGCGGCCGCCGACGCCCCCGTCGTCGCACGGGGCGCGGGCAGTGGCCTGACCGGCGCGGCCAACGCGGTCGACGGCTGCGTGATCCTGTCGTTGCACCGCATGGACGAGATCGTCGCCATCGACACGACCAACCGGATGGCGCGGGTCCAGCCCGGTGTCATCAATGCCGACCTCAAGGCGGCCGTGGCGCCACACGGCCTGGCCTACCCGCCGGACCCGGCGTCCTTCGAGATGTCCAGCATCGGCGGCAACGTCGCCACCAACGCCGGCGGGCTCTGCTGCGTCAAGTACGGCGTGACCCGCGACTTCGTGATCGGGTTGGAGGTCGTGTTGGCGTCCGGCGAGGTCATGCGCACCGGGCGACACACGCTGAAGTCCACGACCGGGCTGGACCTGACCGGCCTGTTCGTGGGGTCGGAAGGCGTGCTGGGGATCATCACCGAGGTGACCGTGAAGCTGGTCCCGACCCCGGCCGCCCCGTCCACGATGGTGGCGTCCTTCGACGACCTGCCGTCGGTGGGCACGGCGATCGCCGAGGTGTTCGCCGCCGGCCACGAACCCAGCGTGATGGAGGTCATCGACCGCGAGTCCCTGCGCCACGTCGAGGCCGCCTTCCGCATGGGCCTGGACACCGACGCCGCCTGCCTGCTCGTCGTCCAGGCCGACGGCGACGGCGCCACCGACGCCATCACCGCCATGGCCGACACCTGCACCAGGCACGGCGCCGAGGTCCACCACACCGACGACCCGGCTGAGGGCGACCTGTTGCTGGAGGCCCGCCGCAAGGTGTGGCCGGCGTTGGAACGGCTCGGCAAGCACCTGTTGCCCGAGGACGTCGCGGTGCCGCGGCAACGACTGGCGGAACTGCTGGGCGGCATCGAGGACATCGCCCGCGTGCACGACGTCGCCATGCCCACGATCGGCCACGCCGGTGACGGCAACCTCCACCCGGTGTTCGTGCTGGATCCGGATGACAGCGACGAGGTGGCACGCGCCAAGGACGCGTTCGAGGCGGTGATCGAACTGTCGCTGTCGCTCGGCGGCACGATCGCCGCCGAGCACGGCGTCGGGACACTCAAGCGCGCGTTCATCCATCGCGAACTCGACCAAGTCCAACTCGCCACCCAGCGCGCCGTCAGGCACGCGCTGGACCCCGACGGCCGCCTCAACCCCGGCAAGGCCCTCTGAGGTGGGTCCTCCAGACGGGTTGGGCACGAATCCAGTCGTGGGCATCCGTGGACACGCCTCCTCGATTCGTCAGGCGGGGACGAGTGGGATGTCGACCTGTGTGAGTTGCTCGTCGACGGTGACCTCGGTGGGATCGTTGAGGTAGGTCTCGCGTGGTGGACCGGCCTGGTCGCGCCCGTGCTCGTGCATCCACGCGTTCAGGGCGTGGTAGGCCGAACTGATCTCGTCGTAGGCGCCGCGGTGGATCGTGCGTGCGGTCTGCGCGGCGGTCGTGGTGCGCACCTCGACGTCGCCGAGGGCGACGTCACCGTCGGGGACCGGGATGCAGACCTCGATGTCGCCCTCCACCTCCAGGTCGAAGTCGTGGTAGAGCACGAAGGGCGCGCCCACGATGGGTACACCCGCGTCCACGACCGCGCCGGCAACCATGGGCATGGCGTCGGCGAGGACCTCGCCGACGCCGTCGATGTCCGTCGTGCGGCGAACCACTGCGAACGACTGGGGTGGTAGTGCGGCGGTCTCGATGGTGTAGGGCATGAGTTGTTCCTCTCCGGAAACGAGTCGGCGGACGTACCCGAGCATCCGCTGGTGGCGTGCCACCTCGTCGGCGAGCCGGCGCTGGTGTCGGTGGAGCAGGTCGGATGCCTGCTCGTCGTCACCGTCCAGCACGGCGGCCACGTCGGCCAGCGGCACGTCCAGCGAGCGCAGCGTCCGGATCGCTTCGGCCCGGTTGGCCTGGCCGAGGCGGTAGTACCGGAACCCACTGGACGCGTCCACGACGGCCGGGACCAGCAGGCCGAGGTCGTGGTAGTGCCGGAGCGCCTTGACCGACAGTCGGGTCGACGCGGCGAACCGGCCGATCGAGACCAGGTCGTCCATGGCGTGCTCCGATGCTCGAGTGACCCGAGGGTGCAGCCTCCCCCCGTGGGAGAGTCAACGGGCGGTTCCCGGCTCCTCGGACCTGTCGCGACCCGACCGGCGGAGGAAGCGCAGGACGCCGGCGTTGAAGGCGGCCGGCTGTTCGATGTTCGCGGCGTGGCCGTCATCGCGGATCACGGCCC
>JAGXFT010000061.1 GCA_024637135.1 Nitriliruptorales bacterium
GCGAAGATCTTGGCCTCGACGTAGCGCGGGATCAACAGGTCGAGGATCTCGGCCGGGTCGGGCTCGTACTCGATCTCGGGCGCAAGGCCGTCGCCACCCGCGAACTCGGCCGGGTCGACCGGGAGCAGCGTCATGACGGTGGGCACCTGGTTGAGGGCGGACCGGAAGTCGGTGTAGACCAGCTCCACGTTGCGGAACTCGCCGTCGGCGAAGGCATCCATGACCGCCTTGCCGATGGCGTTGGCGTCCTCGAAGTTGGGGCTGTCGGACACGCCGTCCCAGGTCGCCCGGGCCTCGCGGCCGAGGAAGCGGTAGTACTGCTCGGCCT
This sequence comes from Nitriliruptorales bacterium, assembly GCA_024637135.1. Lineage (GTDB taxonomy): Bacteria > Actinomycetota > Nitriliruptoria > Nitriliruptorales > Nitriliruptoraceae > Salsipaludibacter. The sequence continues at coordinate 329 of JAGXFT010000061.1, forward strand.
TGTCCCCCACCAGGAACAGGTCGACGTCACGACCGTCGCCCTCGGCCCGGTCGATGATGGCGTCGGCACGCTTGAGGACGTTGGTGTTGTAGGCGCCGGCGAGCCCGCGGTCGGACGTCACGACCACGACGGCCGTGGTGTGGGCATCGGGGAAGTCGGTCAGCAGGGGGTGGTCCCGGGCCGAGTTCGACGCGGCCAGTCCCTTGATGATCGTGGTGATCTGTTCGGCGTACGGCCGTGCCTCGTTGACGCGACGCTGCGCCTTCATGATCCGGGAGGCCGCGATCATCTCCATGGCACGGGTGATCTTCTGCGTGTTCTTCACGCTCTTGATCCGCCGTCTCAGGATGCGGATCTGTCCACTGCCTGCCACTGCACTCCCTCACGTCGTGTCGGTCGGCCGTCGTCAGTGCGCCGGTTTCAGGCGTCGTCATCGGCGTCGTCGTCCGTGTCGGCGTCGTCGTCCGTGTCGGCCTCGTCGGTGTCGTCGGTGTCGTCGTCCGTGTCGGCCTCGTCGGTGTCGCCGTCGCCATCACTGGCCGCCATCACGTCCCAGCCCTCGTTGCGTTCCTCGGTCGGGGCCCCGCTGGCGTCCTCGGAGACCTCGAAGGTGTCAGCGAAGTCGGCCAGTTCCTGGTCCAGCTCCTCGGCCAGGTCCCCGGTGACCTTGTTGGGCGCCAGCCGGGACAGCAGGTCCGACTTCGAGGTCCGCATGTGCTCGTGCAGCTCGTCCTCGTAGCGCGGGATGTCCACGACCGGGATGTCGTCCATCGCCCCGGACGTGACGGCATAGACCGACACGACCTGCAGCTCGACCGGCAGCGGTTCGTACTGGGGCTGCTTGAGCACCTCGACCACGCGCTCACCACGGGCGATCTGGCGCTGCGACGCGGCGTCCAGGTCGGACCCGAACTGGGCGAAGGCCTCCAGCTCGCGGAACTGCGCGAGGTCCAGCCGCACGGTGCCGGCGACCGAGCGCATGCCGGCCACCTGCGCCGACCCACCGACCCGCGACACCGACACACCGGCGTTCATGGCCGGGCGCACACCCTGGAAGAACAGGTCGGTCTCGAGGAAGATCTGGCCGTCGGTGATCGAGATCACGTTTGTCGGGATGAACGCCGAGACGTCGTTGGCCTTGGTCTCCACGATCGGCAGCGCGGTCATCGAGCCACCACCGAGCTCCTCGGACAGCTTGGCTGAGCGCTCCAGCAGGCGGGAGTGGAGGTAGAAGACGTCGCCCGGGTAGGCCTCGCGACCCGGCGGCCGACGCAGCAGCAGCGACAGCTGGCGGTAGGCGTCGGCCTGCTTGGTCAGGTCGTCGTAGATGATCAATGAGTGCTCGCCCTTCTCCATCCAGTTGGCGCCGATGGCCGCACCGGCGTAGGGGGCGATCCACTGGAAGGGGGCGGGTGCCGAGGCGGGCGCGTTGACGACCGTGGTGTACTCCATCGCGCCGTGGCTGCGCAGGGTCTCGACGACCGAGGCCACGGTGGACCCCTTCTGGCCGATCGCGACGTAGATGCACTTCACGGCCTGGTCGGTGCCCCAGTACTGCTTCTGGTTGATGATGGTGTCGACCGCGATCGCGGTCTTGCCGGTCTGGCGGTCACCGATGATCAGTTCGCGCTGGCCCCGGCCGATCGGGGTCATCACGTCGATCACCTTGATGCCGGTCTGGAGCGGCTCGTTGACCGGCTGGCGCTCGGTGACGCCGGCGGCCTGGACCTCCAGCGGGCGGTAGCCGTCGATGCCGGCCTCGTCCAGCGGGCCCTGGCCGTCGATCGGGCGGCCCAGCGGGTCCACGACCCGGCCCAGCATCGCGTCGCCGACCTGCACCGACAGCACGCGCTCGGTCCGGCGGACGATCTGGCCCTCCTCGACCTCGCTGGCGCCGGCGAAGACCGCCGCACCGATCGAGGACTCGTCGAGGTTCATGGCGATGCCCATGACGCCGTCGCCGAAGTCCAGCAACTCGTTGGCCATGGTCCCGGGCAGCCCCATGACGGTCGCGATGCCGTCGGCGGTCGAGAGGACACGCCCGACCTGTTCGGAGGTGGTGGACGGCGACCAGCCGTCCAGCATCGACTTCAGGCCGGCGGTGACGTCCTCGGTGCTGATGTGGAGGTCCGACATCTTGGTTGTTCCTTCGTGGGTTCGTCCGGCGGGGCCGGAGGTGCACGTGCTCACGTGGGCGCGCTGGGTCAGGCGGACAACTGAGTACGAACGGCGGCGAGGCGGGACGCGATCGAGCCGTCGATCACGGTGTCGCCGACGCGGGCGCGGACGCCACCGACCAGCGAGTCGTCGACGGTGACCTTGAGGTCCAGCGACTTGCCGGTGGTGCGCTCCAGCGCGGTGCGCAGCCGTTCGGTGGCGGCGTCGTCCAGCGGGGCGGCGACGGTGACCTCGGCCACCTCGCGCGAACGACGGGCCGACGCCGACGACGACACGGCGTCGGAGATCGCGGCGATGTCGCCGGCGGCCTCGCCGGTGATGATCATCGCCAGCGCGGCGCGGGTGGTGGGGCTGGCCGCGGCCAGGGCCTCCGATTCGACGAACTTGAGTCGCTGGCTGGCGGGCAACGAGATGTCGACGAGGCGTTCGTACAGCTCGCGATTGTCGTCGACGGCGCGCGCCACGGTGGTCAACTCGGCATCGACGACGTCGAGTTGTCCCGTGCCGTCGGCCAGGGCGACGATCGCCTCGGCGAATGCGCTGGTGGTGGTCATGGTGTTGGCCTTGCCCCGAGTGGCTGGGTCGGTGGGTGGGTCGGTGGCTGGTCGGCGGTCACGTCACGCGGGGCGACGCGACCGGTGCGACCACGTCAGTTGTTGCCCGACAGGTTGTTGATGTAGGAGTCGACCAGCTCACGGTGTGTGGCCGGGTCGATCTCCTTCTCGACGATCTTGGACGCCAGGGCGACCGACATCGTCCCGACCTCGGACCGCAGTTCCTGCAGGGTGCGCTCGCGCTCCTGGGCCGCGTCGGCCTGGGCACGTTCGCGCACGGACGCGGCGTCGGACTCGGCCTGGCTGATGAGGTCCTCGCGGATGCGCCCGGCGTCGGCCTTGGCCTCCTCGCGGATGCGGTTGGCCTCACCCTTGGCATCGGCGATCGAGTCCTCGTAGCTGGCCTTGGACTCCGCGGCCTCGGCGCGCATCGACTCGGCCTCCTCCATCTTCCCCTGGATGGCCGACCGACGCTCGTCAAGCATCGTGTTCAGGCTCGGGAAGGCGAACCGACTCAGCACGACGTAGACCAGCGCGAACGCCAGCAGGCCGTAGATGAGCTCGGCGGACTCGGGCAGGATCAGCGACAGGCCGCCGGATTCCTCGGCGCCCTCGGCGGCCTCGGTGGCCAGGATCAACAGGTTCATGGCGTCCTCATCTCGTGGTGCTGGTCTGGTGGTGCTGGTCGGGGTCGACCGGGTCGGGTCACCCCGACCGGGTCGTCAGATGATGAAGGCCAACACGAAGCCCAGCAGCGCCAACGCCTCGGTGAAGGCGATGCCGAGGAACATGTTGGTGGACACGAGGCTGGCGGCCTCGGGCTGGCGGGCCATCGCCTCGACGGCGTGGCCGACCAGGTAGCCGATGCCGATACCCGGGCCGATGGCGGCCAGGCCGTACACCAGGCCGTTGGCGAGGTTGGTGTTGGTGGTCGTTTCCTGGGCCGCCTGGGCGAGGATCATGAGGTCCATTGCGTGGTGTCTCCTGTGGGTGGGGTCCGGCCGTGTTGCGGACCCCGGTCGGGTCTCGTTCGTCCGGGATGGTCCCGGTCGACGCGGGGTGGTCGGGGGTGGTGCGGTCGGGGGTGGTGCGGGCTGGTGGGTCGGGTGCCTAGTGCTCGGGGCTCAGCGAGCCGCTGATGTAGACGGCGGCCAGCATGGTGAAGATGTAGGCCTGCAGCGAGCCGACGAGGATCTCGAACCCGACCAGCGCGACGGCGCCGATGAAGATCGGGATCCCCAGCGCGAACTGGATCCACCCGTGCGCGGCGATCTCGGGGACACCACCCTCGTACAGCGAGTGGAAGTCGATCAGGCTGTAGTTCGACGCCAGGAAGACGACCGTGAGCAGGATGTGGCCGGCCATCATGTTGGCGAAGAGTCGCACCGCCAGCGTGAAGGGGCGGAGCATGAAGGTCGACACGAACTCGATCGGGACGATCAGGATCAGCATGGCCTTGGGCACGCCCGGGACCGACACCGCGTTCCAGAAGTACTTCACACCCTGGGCCTTGACGCCCACGAAGATGAAGAGGAAGTAGATCGTCAACGACAGGAACGCCGGCAGGGCCATGCGCGACGTCGTGGGGAAGTTGATGCCCGGGATGACTTCGAACAGGTTGTTGACGAAGATGAAGAGGAACAGCGAGAACAGCAGTGGCAGGTAGCGCATGCCCTCCGGGCCGATGATGGCCCCGATGATGCCGTTCTTGACGAAGTCGACCGCGGCCTCCATGCCTGCCTGGAGCTTGCCCGGCACGACCTTGGGATTGCGGAACGCCGCCATGGCGAGCCCGATGGTGAGCAGCGCCGCAAGGAGGTAGAGCATCGCCGTGCGGTTGAAGGCAAGGAGCGAGCCATCGCCGAACAGGCCGCCGTCGGCCCACGCAGGGAACTCGAACAGGTGGCTGATCTCCGGCAACTGGAAGCCCGTGTCCGTGGCCTCGGTCGCGAGCAGCGAAGTCACTTCTGCATCCTTTCGACCGGCTCATGGGCAGCCGGGTCGGATCGTGGCTCGTTGGGAAGGGGGTGGATCATGCGAAATTCGGGGTTCGCGGTGACGAGGCGCACCTCGACGGCCAGCAACACGGCCAGCGACGTCACGGCAACGGTCACGAGGGTTGGGTTGTCGACCAGCTCGGTGGGCAGGAGGATCGCGAGCAGCACACCGTAGATCATGAGCCGGAGCAGTAGGCCGCCGAGCATAGTCGCCTGCACTGCGGCGGGTGAGCGTGCCAGCGCCCAGCGCAGCAGCAGTCCCGACATGATGAAGCCCCCGCACGTGAGCAGCAGGGTGCCGGCAGCGGTCCACGCACCGGTCGGTCCCCGCAACCACCAGGCGAGCGGGATCCCGGGGACGCCGATGACCATCGCGACGACCACGGCCGCGCGCACCATGCGGGTGGCGGCGTCGCCGGGCAGCGGGGTCGCGCGGAGGGAGGTGGTCACGATCTCATCGTCCGTCGGTCGTCAGGTTCGGCGGGCGGTGCGGGGTGGCGGTCGTGCGGTCGTGCAGTCGGCGCGACGTGGGGCCGTGCGGTCGAGCAGTCAGTCCCGGTACCGGAACCGCTGGTGTTCGTCGGCAGTGGCCGCGCGGTGGCGCAGGAACAACAGCCAACCACCAAGTCCGGCTCCGAGCACGATCCCGGCGACCAGCAACCACGGATCAGTGCCGATCCAGCGGTCGAGCAGCCAGCCGACGAGCGACCAGACCAGGATCGCCGACAGGAACTCGGCGGTCAGCGCCCACCCGGAGTCATGGTCGGTGCGCAACGCATGCTGGATGGCGTCGTGGTCGAGGCGTTCGTAGCGGGCCATGGCGAGACCCTAGCACGTTGTGACAATTTTCACAAGCGTTGTTTCGCGCCCCGATGCGGCCCGTCCGGGCCCGCTGCGACGGTCAGCCGAGGATGGCGGTCCCGACGGCGATGACGACCAGGATCCCGACCAGGACGAGTGGCCCCAACCACATCGGCGCGTCCTCGCCACGGGGAACGCGTCCCCGGATCCGCTGGAGTTCGATGTCGTGGTCGATGCGCTGCATGGCCAGCCCTGTCGGTCGTGCCACGACCGTAGGTGTGCTCGACGGGGCGACGGTCAGGGACCACCCCGGGTTGCCCCCGAGGGATTCCGCAGCGGTCAGACGTTGATGCCCGGGGCGGGGAAGCCGGCGACCAGGTCGGTGACCTCGTTGCGGACGCGGGCCTCGACGTCGGCGTCGCCGTCGGCCTCGACCACGTCCACGATCCAGTGACCGATGGCGGCCATCTCGTCGGTCCCCATCCCACGCGAGGTGATCGCCGGGGTGCCCAGGCGCAGCCCGGAGGGATCGAACGGCGGTCGCGAATCGAACGGCACGGCGTTGTAGTTGCACACGATGCCGGCCCGGTCCAACGCCTGCGCGGCCGGCTTGCCACCGATCGCGGTGGGGGTCAGGTCGACCAGCAGCAGGTGGTTGTCGGTGCCGCCCGACACCAGTTCCAACCCACGCTCGGCCAGCACCTCCCCCAACGCCTTGGCATTGGTCACGATCTGGGCGGCGTAGTCGCGGAAGTCGTCGGTGGAGGCCTCGCCCAGCGCCACCGCCATCGCGGCGGTCGTGTGGTTGTGCGGGCCGCCCTGCAGCCCGGGGAAGATGGCCCGATCCACGGCCTTGGCGTGGTCGGCGTCGGTCAGGATCATCGCGCCACGCGGCCCGCGCAGCGACTTGTGGGTGGTGGTGGTGACGACCGGGGCGTGGCCGACCGGGGTGGGGTGCGCGCCCCCGGCCACCAGGCCGGAGATGTGGGCGATGTCGGCCACCAGCAGCGCATCCACCTCGTCCGCGATCTGGGCGAAGCCGGCGAAGTCGATCGTGCGGGGGACTGCGGTGCCCCCACAGAAGATGATCTTCGGGCGGTGCTCGACGGCGAGTTCGCGCACGTCGTCGAGGTCGATCCGGCCGGTCTCCTTGCGCACCCCGTAGTGGACTGCATCGAACCACTTGCCGGTCGCCGACACCTTGTGGCCGTGGGTCAGGTGCCCGCCGGCGGCCAGTGACATGCCAAGGATCGTGTCGCCCGGTTCGGCGAAGGCGAGGTAGACGGCGAGGTTGGCCGGCGACCCGGAGTACGGCTGGACGTTGGCATGCTCGACCCCGAACAGGGCCTTGGCCCGGTCGATCGCCAGCGCCTCGACCTGGTCGACGACCTGTTGGCCCTCGTAGTAGCGCTTGCCGCCGTAGCCCTCGGAGTACTTGTTGGTGAACGCCGACCCCGTCGCGGCCATCACCGCCTCGGAGGCGTAGTTCTCGGAGGCGATGAGGCGCACGGCCCCGGCCTCGCGCTCGGCCTCGGCGACGATCAGGTCGGCGACGGTCGGGTCGGTCTCGCGGACCGCGTCGAAACGGGGATGCTGGTAGGCCATGGCGGCGTCCTGGGACGGGCGAACGGGGGTTTCGATCCTACAACTCCACCCGACCAACCCCCGGCACGTCCAGCCGACGTCAGGTGCGCCCCGATGTGAGTTCCGCATCGCGATGTGAGTTGCGGTCCCAGGGTCGACGGAACCCACATCAGGAAGCGGTACTCACATCA
>JAGXFT010000062.1 GCA_024637135.1 Nitriliruptorales bacterium
ACTGGGGTTGGATGCCTACGTCGGTCGGGCCGAGGAACTCACGACCGTGCTGGCGCCGCGGCCGGGCGGCGTCCTGACCGCGCTCGATGCCAACCCGGTCGCCGACGTGGTGATCGTGGCCCACACGGGCCTGGAGGGCCTGTCGTCACCGCGCGAGGTGCTGGCCGGGTTGCCGATGGAGCACTCGATCCGGATGGCGTGGTGGCACGTGCCCCGCTCCGACATCCCCACCGACCGCGACTCCCGGACCGACTGGCTCTACGACTGGTGGGAGCGCATCGACACCTGGATCGAGGACCACGACGAGCCCGGCGTCCCGGCGCGGGGATGGGTGGACTGACCCGTCGACCGGGTGGCGGATCGGGGGCGTCAGGCCGGGAAGAGGTGGTCGAACCACGCGGCGACGACCGGGTGGGGCTCGTGGTTGGCGAGGCCGGGGCGCTCGTTGACCTCGATGACGACGTAGTCCTCGCCGCTCACGTCCGGGACCATCAGGTCGACCCCGGCGACAGGGATCGCGATGGCGTCCGCGACCGCGATGCTGACCTGGCGCAGGTGGTCGGAGAGTTCGGCCGTGACGTCGCGGATCGATCCGCCGCGGTGCACGTTGGCCACCGCCGACACGGCCACGCCCTGGTCGTCCGGCGGGACGTCGTCCAGGTCGAGGCCCTGGTCGGCGAGGCTGCGTTCCACCTCGTCGGCCGGCACCCCCACGTCCTCCTCGTGCAGCAGTTCCCCGACGGTGTGTTCGCCGTCGGCCGCGACCTCGGCCGGCGCGCGCAGGGCCGCGGCGACGACCTGGCCGTCAATGACGAGCACGCGCAGGTCCTCGCCCGGGGCGCGGGCCTCGAGCAGGACGTCGGGACCGTGTTCGAGGGCGGCGTCGATCGCGGCCGTCAGCGCGTCGGGGGTGCGCACACCCACCGTGACGCCATCGCCGGTCTGGCCCTCCACCGGCTTCACGACGACCTCGCCCACCTCGTCGAGGAACGCTCGATCGGCGTCGTCGAACGTGGCGCGGCGCCCGGGTGCGACGGCGAGCCCGGCAGCCTCCAGGACCCGCCGGGTCGCGAGCTTGTCCTGGCAGCGCCACGCCGCCAGCGCCGAGGTGTGCTCCGACAGCGACGCCCGCGTGGTCAGCCGCCGTCCGTCCGGGTGCGTCAGGACCAACTCGCCGTGGTGGTCGTCGAGCACCTCGACGGTGATCCGTCGGGCGGTGGCCTCGTCGAGGATGACCTGGATGTAGGGGTCGTCACTGTGCCGGGGCTCGGGTGGCGCGTCCGCGTCATCGTCGGGACCCCCCGATGCAGCCTCGGCGTCGTCTGCGTCCTCGTGGGACGGGTCGAGGCGGGCGTCGGCCGGGGGCAGGTCGTGGCCGTAGTCGGTGCCGCCGTCGGGCCGGGTGGCGGCGACCAGCGCGGCGACGACGTCGCGCAGGTCCCCGCCGTCGCGCACCAGTGCGCGTTGGCGTTGGGCCGAACTGCCGGTCTCGAGCAGTTCGTCGACCATGGGGGCGACGACCATCCAGTCCTCGGCGTCCTCCAGCGCGGGGCGGACGTGGTCCAGCAGTTTGCGTACCGCCCGGTCGGTGGTCACGGCCCCGGTCGCGAGCGGGTCCATCAGGGTCCCGGCCAGGCCGAAACGGGCGGCTCGCCAGGTCGCCAGCTTGAGGACCTCGTCGCGGACCTCGACCTCTTCGCGACCTTCCAGCATCGCCAGCCGTTCGGTCCGCACCAGGGCGCGTGACAACGCGGCCTGCACCAGCACGTCGTCGACGGTGGTGCAGGCGTCGGCGATCCGGAACTCGATCGTGCCGGTCGCGGGGGCCGGGCGAACGTCCCAGTAGAACATCCCCTCGTCGACGCTCCCACCCCGCTGCAGCAGCGCGCCCACCTGTTGGTACTCCTCCCAGTCGGTGAAGCGGCCGGGCACCCCGGCCGTGGGCCAACGCCGCCAGATCTGGGTGCGGTACGACGCGTACCCCGTGTCCTCGCCGGCCCAGTACGGCGACGAGGCCGACAGCGCCAACAGGACGCCCAGCCACGGACGGACACGGTTCATGACGGCCACGGCCTGGTCCATGTCGTGGACGCCGACGTGCACCTGGCACGAGCAGATGACCTGTTCGCGGACCAGGTGCTGGTAGTCGTCGAGCATCCCCCGGAACCGGCGGGTGTCGGTGACCGCCTGGAGTGACGGGTCGATCAGCGGGACCGTGCCGGCCGACGCGATCGCCAGGCCCTCCGCGTCGGCCGCCTCGGCCAGTGCCGATCGTGTCCGGACCAGTTCGGTGCGCAACTCGTCGAGCGTGGCGCACACGTCGGTGCGGGACTCGATGCTGCTCTGGTGCAGTTCCGAGGTGAAGGTGTCGTCCAGTCGCGCCAGCAGCCGGGACGCCTCGGGCACCAACGTCCCGGACGCGGGGTCGATGACGTGGAACTCCTCCTCGACACCGATCGTGGCACGGACGGGGACGCGTTCGTCGGGCAGGTCAGGCATCGAGGCCCCTCGGGACGGGTGGGGACCACCGTGGGGTCGGGCCGGCGGTGGTCGCTCCGACCGGCGAACCTATTGCAGGTCGATCGCCCCACGTCGGGCCGACCTGCCGGCAACGCGTCCGGGTGCGGTCATCCCGCCGCCGGGACCACGGTCGCCGGGGTCGTCAGCACCCGGTCCGGTCGCACGGTCCGAGTCACGCCCGTGACCATGACGGTTGCCACCAGCGGCAGGTCGCCGGCCGAGCGACCCAGGTGGAGGCGGACTTCCCCCGGGTCGACGATGCGATCCCCGGCCCGCCCGGTGTAGGCGAACCGGTCGGCATGGACCGTGAAGGTGACCCGGGCCGACCCACCCGGCTCCAGCGCCACCCGGGCGTACCCCAGCAGGTCGCGGACGGGCCGGGCCACTTCTGCCACGGGGTCGTCGAGGTAGACCTGCACGACCTCCGACCCGGGCCGGTCGCCGGTGTTGGTGACCGTGCAGGCGACCTCGACCTCGCCGTCGGTCGGCATCGTGTCGCCGGACACGGCGGGTTCGGTGAGGTCGAACGTGGTCCAGGACAGTCCGTGGCCGAACGGGAAGGCCGGCACGACGTCCGCCGACGAGATCCCGAGCCCGGCCTCGCCCAGCACCGGGTGGCGGTGGCTGGCGGGTTGGCCGCCGGGGTCGCGGGGGACCTGGATCGGCAGGCGCCCCATGGGCTCGACCACCCCGGCGAGCAGTTCCGCGATCGCGTGGCCGCCCTCCGCGCCGGGCAGGAACGCCTGGACGACGGCAGCGGCCCGGTCGGCCACCGCGCCCATGGCGTACGGGCGGCCGCTGACCACCACGACGACGACCGGGGTGTCGGTGGCCAGCACCCGATCGGCCAGGTCGGCCTGGCGTCCCGGGAGCCGGAGGTCGGTGGCGTCGTTGCCCTCACCCGACGTCCCGCGCCCGAACATCCCCGGCTGGTCGGCCACCACCAGCACGCCCAGGTCGGCCGCCGCGACCGCGGAGACGGCGCGGTCGCGTTCGTCAGCCAATGGGTCACCGTCCGATGCGGCATCGAGGTCGTCGGTGATCTGGCAGCCGCGGACGTGGTCGACCGCGATGTCGGGCCACTGCGCCCGCAGCCCCGCCAGCACCGAGTCGACCGGGATGCCCAGGCCCAACTCGGGATGCTGCGCGAGCACGTGGTTCGGGAAGGAGTAGCAACCCAGGAAGGCACTGGGGTCGTCGGCCCCCGGACCGACCACCGCGACCCGCGCCGGGGGAGCGGTGACCGGCAGGATCCCGTCGTTGGCCAGCAGCACCAGCGAGGCCCGGGCGGCTGTCCGGGCCAGGTCGCGGTTGGCGGGGGCGTCGAGGTCGACGTCGGTGTCCGTGCGTGGGGTCCAGTCGTCGTCGAGCAGGCCCAGTTCGGCCTTCTGGCGCAGCACGCGTCGGACGGACCGGTCGACCAGCCCGGGCTCGACCTCGCCGCGCTCGACCCGGTCCACCAGGGCGGCGTCGTAGCCGTGGGACTCGGGCAGTTCCACGTCGATGCCGGCCGCCAGGGCAAGGTCCGCGGCCTCGCCGAGGTCACGTGCCACGCGATGCATGTCGACCAGGAACCCGATGGCCCCGTAGTCCGACACGACGGTGCCGGCGAACCCCCACCGGTCACGCAGGAGGTCGGTCAGCAACCACCGGTCGATGGCGGGCGGCACACCGTCGAGGTCGGCATAGGAGTTCATCACCGAGCGGGCGCCACCCAGTCGCAGGGCCATCTCGAACGGTGGCAGGTGGACGTCGGCGAGTTCGCGCGGACCGATCGACACCGGCGCGTGGTTGCGTCCGGCCCGGGAGGCGGCATGTCCGGCGAAGTGCTTGAGGGTGGCCACCACGCCCTGTCCTTCGAGCCCGCGCACGTAGGCCGTGGCCATGGTCGCCACCAGGTACGGGGCGGCTCCGAAGGTCTCCTCGGTCCGGCCCCAGCGCGGGTCACCGACCACGTCGAGGACGGGCGACAGGGCCTGGTGGACGTCGACCGCACGCAGGTCCGCCCCGATCCGGGACGCGATCGCGTGGGCGTGGGCCGGGTCGAAGGTGGCCGCCAGCGCCAACGGCGTGGGATGGACGGTGGCACCCAGCGTGGTGAACCCGGTCAGGCACTCCTCGTGGGCGATCGCGGGGATCCCCAGCCGCGAGTGGACCAGCAGGTCCTGTTGCCGGGCGGCGAGGGCGGCCACCCCCGGGCGGGGATCGGTCGGTCGGGTCCCGAAGGGCCGGGTCAGGTGGCCGATGCCGACCGTGCGCAGGACCTCCCAGTCCTGCACGTCGCCGAAGGCAGTGGTCATCGGCGCGACGTCGCCATGGTCGGGCTCGTCGGCGGGCCCATCGTCGTCTGGTGCGGACGTCCCCGCGTCGCGGTGCCAGGTCGAGCCCAGTTGGGCGACCTTCTCGGTCGTCGTCATGACGTCCAGCAGGGCCTCGACCCGCTCCTCGACAGGTCGGGCGGGGTCCTGCCACGTGGCCCGCGCGCGTTCGAGTGTCCTGTCCTCGCCGCTCACCGGGGTGACCAGGACCAGGTGGTGGTGACCTCGAACGATCCGCCGGCCGGGACCGTGGCCAGGCCGGTGCCCAGCCCCCGTTCGGACAGGTGCACGGGGTCGGGCCAGGCCGACTGGGGCTCGACGCACAGGTGGGTCGATGGCGTGAACACCACCGCCGTGGCCAGTTCCGGAGAGTTCGCCATGGTGAGGTGGAGGTCCGGCCAGGTGATCTCCAGCGGCCCGTGGACGTCGACCCAGGCCAGGTCCAGGCGCCGGTCACCCAAGGGTGCGCCGGTCCGCAGGTCGGTGTCGCCGGCGACACCGACCAGTCGCCCGGTCGGCAGGTTGTCGTCGTCGACCGCCAGCCTCTGGTCCGCGGGGACGACCACGCACACGTCGCCGTCCGGGGAGCGCTGGAAGCACGGGTGCCAGCCCAGCGCGACCGGGACCGCGTGGTCGGCCGCGTCCAGGGCCAGTCGCAGTCGCAGTCGGTCGGGGTCGAGCACGATGTCGTGGCGCACCACGCACCCCGCCCACGGGCCGGCGTCCGGGCCCAGGTGGTGGACGAACAGGGCGTGGTCGTCCGTGGCCTCGACCACCGTCCACGGTCGGTCGTCGACCAGGCCGTGGATGGCGTTGCCGCCCATGCGCCGGGGCAGGGGATGGTCGTCACCGTCCCATCGGATCGTCGCCCCGCCGATGCGGCCGGCCCACGGGGCCATCACGAACGCGCCGTGGCCGAAGCCCTGGTCCGCGGGGTCGACGTCCTGCACGAGTCGTTCGCGACCTCCGGCGACCCAGGACACCAGGCGGGCACCGTCGTCGGGGTCGACGGTGACGCGGTCCTCGCCGGCGTGCAGCGTCGTCATCGTCATCCCTGGCGGTCTGGCGGTCTGGCGTTCCGGTGGGCGGTCAGGGCTGACCATACGACGGTGTCGGCGGACGGCGCTGCCGTCGGCGTGGGATCGACCATTGCGAACCGACCGGCCATCGGCCTAGGATGATAGTTGTTCTTCTCGACAAATTGAGCGCCAGCGGGTCCCCCACCGTGTCCGCCCCCTCGTTCCTCCCACCCCATTCGTGCCCGGACCCCGTGGTCCGAGGCATGCTGCGACAGGATTGCGATGTTCTTCGACGACGTGCCCGAGCCGATCGCCTACGAGGGCCCGGAATCCGACAACCCCCTGGCCTTCCGGTGGTACGACGCCGATCGGGTCGTGGGCGACCGCACGATGGCCGAGCACCTGCGCATGGCTGCCTGCTACTGGCACTCGTTCAACTGGCCGGGCAGCGACGTGTTCGGGGTCGGGACCTTCGACCGGCCGTGGCTGGACCCGGGCCGTGACCCCATGGAGGCCGCCCGCGAGAAGATGGCAGCGGCGTTCGAGTTCTTCGGCAAGTTGGGGGTGCCCCACTACGCCTTCCACGACTACGACATGGCCCCCGAGGGTGCCAACCTGGCCGAGGGCAGCGCCAACCTCGACGCCCTGGCCGAGGACGCCGCCGCACACATGGCCGAGACCGGCGTCGACCTGTTGTGGGGGACGGCGAACCTGTTCAGCCACCCCCGCTACGCCGCCGGTGCCGCGACCAACCCAGACCCCGAGGTGTTCGCCCACGCAGCGGCCCAGGTCAAGCAGGCGATGGACGTGACCCATCGACTGGGCGGCGCCAACTACGTGCTGTGGGGTGGGCGCGAGGGATACGAGACGATGCTCAACACCGACCTGGGGCGGGAACTGGACCAGATGGCCCGGTTCCTCCACCTGGTCGTGGAGCACAAGCACGCGATCGGCTTCGAGGGTGCCCTGTTGCTCGAGCCCAAGCCGCAGGAACCCACCAAGCACCAGTACGACCACGACACGGCGACGGTCGCGGGCTTCCTGCACCGCCACGGCCTCCAGGACGAGTTCAAGGTCAACATCGAGGGCAACCACGCCACGCTCGCCGGCCACGACTTCGTTCACGAAGTGGCGACCGCGGTCGAGGCCGGCATCTTCGGCTCGATCGACGCCAACACCGGTGACGACCGCCTGGGGTGGGACACCGACCAGTTCCCCGGGTCGGTCGAGACCATGTCCCTGGTGACCTACCACATCCTCAAGGGCGGGGGCTTCACCACCGGCGGCTACATGTTCGACACCAAGTTGCGGCGCCAGTCACTTGCCCGCGTCGACCTGTTCCACGCCCACGTCGGGGCGATGGACACGCTCGCGAAGTCGTTGCTGGTGGCCCACGCGATGCTCGACGACGGTGTCCTGGAGGAGGTCGTCGCGGACCGCTACGCCGGGTGGTCCGGCCAACTCGGGTCCGCGATCCACGGTGGCGAGCACACCCTGGCCAGCCTCCACGACCTGGTGGTGGACGGCGACCTGCGCCCGGCCGCCGTCAGCGGTCGGCAGGAGGAACTCGAGGGTGTCGTCCACCGCTACATCGAGCGCCTCGCCTGACTGCAGCCTGCTCGCGTTCGATCCCGGCAGACGGATGCCGCGGGCTGGTCGGGTCGACATCGGGCGTCGGAAGGGAACAGGCAGATGGCACTGGTTGCAGGTGTGGACTCGTCCACCCAGTCCACCAAGGTGGTCGTGGTCGACACCGACGACGGCACCATCGTCGCCCAGGGCCGCGCACCCCACGACGTGTCGGGCCGCGACGGCGCGCGCGAGTCCGATCCCGACCAGTGGTGGTCGGCCCTGCAGGAGGCGATGGCGGCGACCGGTCGAGCCGGCGAGGTCGACGCGGTGTCGGTCGGGGCGCAACAGCACGGGCTGGTCGTGCTCGACGACCACGACCGTCCGCTGCGCCCGGCCAAGTTGTGGAACGACACCCAGTCCGCGCCCCAGGCCGCCGCCCTGGCCGCGGACCTGGGTGGTCCGGACTGGTGGGCCAACGAGGTGGGCGTGGTCCCGGTCGCGTCCTTCACCGCCTCGAAGTGGGCATGGCTGCGCGAACACGAACCCGACGTCGCCGCCCGCGCGGCCACGGTCTGCCTCCCCCACGACTTCCTGAACCTGCGCCTGACGGGCGCGGCCACGACCGATCGCGGTGACGCGTCCGGCACGGCGTGGTTCTCGACCCACCACGACCGGGTCGTGGACGAGGTGCTGGACCACATCGGGCTCGACCGCGACCGGTTGGGCGAGGTGCGTCGTGACGGGTGCGCTGGCGAGGTGACCCCGGCGGCTGCCGAGGCCCTGGGCCTGCGCGCCGGCATCCCGGTCGGGGCCGGGACCGGCGACAATGCGGCCGCGGCCATGGGACTGGGCGTGTCCACGGGCGAGCCGATCGTCAGCCTGGGCACGTCGGGCACCGCGTTCTGCGTGACCACCACGCCGGTGGCCGACCCGACCGGGGTGATCGCGGGCTTCGCCGACGCCACCGACGCGTTCCTGCCGCTGGCAGCCGCGCTGAACTGCACCCAGGCGACCGACCGCATGGCGAAGGTGCTGGGGCTCGACCGCGACGACGTGTCCCACCACACCGAGGTGGTGGTGCTGCCCTACCTCGACGGCGAACGCACGCCGGACCTGCCACACGCCCGTGGGTCGATCGTGGGCGTGACCCACCACACCACGGCCGAGCAGATCCTGTGGGCCACCTACCTGGGCGCGGCCTGGTCGCTGGTGCTGGCGCTGGAGCGGATCGAGGAGTTGACCGGCGGCATCGCGCCGGACGCCCCGTTGACGCTGGTCGGCGGCGGTGCGGTCGGCCCGGCGTGGCAGCGGGCCCTGGGCGTGCTGACCGGGCGTGGCCTGCGACTGCCCCCCGTGGCGGAACTGGTCGCGATGGGTGGGGCCGCCCAGTCCGCGGCGCTGCTGGGCGACGAGTCGCCGTACGTGGTCGCGGCACGCTGGAACGACGGCGGTGGGCGAACGATCGACCCGGTCGAGCGCGAACGGGACACCCGGGACCGCCTGGACGCGGTCGCCGCGGCCCTCGGGGACCTGAACCGGGACGCCGCGACCTGGTGACCCCGCGGTCGACCCCGCGTCCGATCCGCGGTCGACCCCGCGTCCGATCTCGCGGTCGACCCCGCGTCCGGGGTCAGGCCGTGAAGTCGTCGAGGATCGCGTTCAGGGTCGTGCTGGGCCGCATGGCTGCCTCGACCAGGCCGCGGTCGGGCCAGAAGTAGCCGTGGATGTCGACCTCGTCGCCCTGCACCGCCAGCAACTCCTCCTGGATCGTGTCGATCTCGTCGTCCAGTCGGTCGGCCAGCGGACCGAAGGTCGCGGCCACCTCCGGGTCGTCGTCCTGGTCGGCGAGTTCCCGGGCCCAGTGGCGTGCGAGGTGGGCGTGGCTGCCCCGGTTGTCGATCTCGTCCACCACGCGGGACGGGCCCTGGCCGTGCTCCAGCAGGGTGGCCGTGGCGTTGCTGATGGTGACACCCAGCAGGCGCGCGGCGGCGTTGTCCTGGCTCTCGGCCAGGTGTTCCAGCGACGCTCCCAGCGCCAGGAACTCGCCCAGCGAGTCCCACCGGAGGTGGTTCTCGGCCACGAACTGCTGGACGTGCTTGGGTGCGGACCCGCCGGCGCCGGTCTCGAACAGGCCACCGCCGTTCATCAGCGGCACGATCGACAGCATCTTGGCCGACGTCCCCACCTCCAGGATCGGGAACAGGTCGGTGAGGTAGTCACGCAGGACGTTCCCGGTGACCGAGATGGTGTCCTCGCCAGCCCGGACCCGGTCGAGCGTGAACCGGGTCGCCTCCGCGACGTCCAGGAACTCGATGTCGAGGCCGTCGGTGTCGTGCTTGGCCAGTTCGTCGTGGACCTTGGCCAACACCTCGGTGTCGTGGGCGCGGTCGTCGTCGAGCCAGAACACGATCGGCATGCCGGTGGCGCGGGCACGACGCACGGCCAACTGCACCCAGTCCCGGACCGGTGCGTCCTTGGTCTGGCACATGCGCCAGATGTCGCCGGTCGCGACCTCGTGCTCCAGCAGGGTGGTGCCGGACTGGTCGACCACGCGCACGGTGCCGTCGGCCGGGACCTCGAAGGTCTTGTCGTGGCTGCCGTACTCCTCGGCCTTCTTGGCCATCAACCCGATGTTCTGGACGGTGCCCATCGTGGTGGGGTCGAAGGCGCCGTTGGCGATGCAGTCGGTGATCGTCTCGGCGTAGAGGTCGGCGTAGCTGGAGTCGGGGATGACGGCCAGCGTGTCCTGCAGTTCCCCGGCCGGGTTCCACATCTGGCCCGACGACCGGATCATCGCCGGCATCGAGGCGTCGATGATCGTGTCGCTGGGTACGTGCAGGTTGGTGATGCCCTTGTCGGAGTTGACCTGGGCCAGGTCCGGGCCGGCCTCGTAGGCGGTGGCGACCTGGTCGCGGATGGCCTGGGCCTCGTCGGCGTCGAGGTCCGACAGCGACGACTCGAGGCTGGCCATGCCGTCGTTGGTGCTGACCCCGGCAGCGTCCAGTGCCTCGGCGTGGTCGGTGAAGACCTCGTCGAAGTAGGTGGCGACCGCATGGCCGAAGATGATCGGGTCCGACACCTTCATCATCGTGGCCTTCAGGTGGATCGAGAACAGCACGCCCGACTCACGGGCGGCCGTGACCTGGTGGGACAGGAAGTCCAGCAGTGCGGCCTTGCGCAATACGGACGCGTCGATGATCTCGCCGGCCAGCAGCGGGGTGGACTCCTTGAGCACGGTCACCGTGCCGTCGGTCCCCACGTGTTCGATCCGCACGTCGTCGGCATCGTCGACCGTGACGGACGTCTCGGTGTGGCGGAAGTCGTCGGTGGCCATCGTGGCGACGCTGGTCTGGCTGTCGGGTGACCAGTCACCCATCGAGTGCGGGTTGGTGCGGGCGAACTGCTTGACTGCCTCGGGGGCGCGCCGGTCGGAGTTGCCCTCGCGCAGCACCGGGTTGACCGCGGAGCCCTTGACGGTGTCGTAGCGGGCGCGGACCTCGCGTTCGGCGTCGGTCGAGGGTTCCTCGGGATAGTCGGGGACCGCGTAGCCGTCCGCCTGGAGTTCGACGATGGCGGCCTTGAGTTGGGGCACCGATGCCGAGATGTTGGGCAGCTTGATGATGTTGGCCTCGGGCTGGGTCGCGAGTTCGCCCAGTTCCGACAGCGCGTCGTTGACGACCTGGTCGTCGTCGAGGTGGTCGGGGAACACCGCCAGGATCCGCGCGGCCAACGAGATATCGCGGATCTCGACCTCGACGCCGGCCGCGTGCGTGAACGCGTTGACGATCGGCAGCAACGAGTTCGTCGCCAGTGCCGGCGCCTCGTCGGTGTAGGTGTAGATGATGGTGCTCATGGGTGCTCCGGGAGATCGCGACGGGTGGTGGGAGGTCGGGTGTGCGGGCCGCCGAACGGCCGCGTACGGACCCCCACGCTAGTCGTGATCTGCGGCGCTTCGACCGGCCGTCCGCCCGCCGGTGAGCCGTGGGGGAGGGGGGAGCCGCGCTCACTCGTCAGCACCGTGATCGCCGGGTCGCCGTTGACCTGCCGTCGGCGGCGGGTCAGCTGATCGCGACCATGGCGGTGACCACGGATATCACGGTCAGGTTGAGTGGAAGCCCCACCCGGGCGTAGTCGAAGAATCGATAGCCGCCCGGGCCGTAGACGATCGTGTTGGTCTGGTAGCCGATCGGGGTCAGGAACGAACACGAGGCCGCCACGGCGATCGCGACCGCCATCGCACGCAGGTCGATCCCGACCGTGCCGGCCACGGCGACCGCGATCGGAAAGACCACGACGACGGCTGCGTTGTTGGTGACCAGTTCGGTCAGCAGGGTGACCGCGACCAGCAGTCCGAAGATGATCCCGACCGGCCCGAAGACCTCGAACACCCCGATGATGGCGTCGGCCAGCCGCGACGCGAGACCGGTCATCTCGACCGCGGCGCCCAGCGCGAACGATGACGCGATCAACACGATGACGTCGAAGTCGATGGCGTCGCGCACTTCATTCGCGGTCAGGGTCCCCGTGGCCACCAACGCCCCGGCGGCCATCAGTGACGCCTCGAGGATGCTCAGCCAGCCAACCGCCGCGACCCCGACCATGGCAAGGGTGATCGCCGCGACGAACGGTGCCCGCCGCGACATGTGTGGGGGAGCGGCCCCGAGTTCGGCGATGAGCAGGAAGTCGCGCCGCTCCGACCAGTTCGAGGAGAACTGCTGGTCAGCCAGCACCAGCAGCGCGTCCCCGGGGCGGAAGCGGACGTCGCGGGGTGCCTCCGTCACCCGCTGCCCGTCCCGGTGGATGGCCAACACCACCGCCTGGTACCGGGCCGCAAAGCCGACGTCGGCCAAGGTGTGTCCGGCCATCGGTGAGGACCTGCCCACGACGGCCACGTACAGGCCGTGACCGGGTCGGGCCACGGACTCGAACAACTGCTGTGACGACGAGGTCAGCCCCGCCACCCGGTACAGACCGACCACCTCGCCGACCTCGCCGACGAACACGAGCCGGTCGTCGCCCTCGAGCTCGAGGTCGAGGTCCACCGGCGAAAGGGTGCGGTCACCACGGATCACCTCGGCCAGGTAGACGGTGCGCCGCCCGACCAGCTCGGTGTCACCGACCCGTCGGCCGGCCAGCGGCCCGTCCGGCAACACCACCATGGACACGACGAACTCCTGGACGGCCTCCTGGGCCTGCTGCTGCACCGTGGACCGGTCGGGAACCAGCCGCCACGCGAAGCCGATCAGCACCACGAGCCCGGCCACGGCTGCCGGGGCCGCGACCGGTGTGACCTCGAACAATCCGAAGGGTGCCTCCCCAAGGTCCTGCAGCAGGCCCGACACGACCAGGTTGGTCGAGGTGCCCAGCACGGTGATCGTGCCCCCGAGGATGGCGGCAAAGGACAGCGGCATCAGGAATCGCGACGCCGACAGCCCCCGCCGTTGGGTCAGCGCGACGATGTCCGGGGTCAGCATCGCCACCAGCGGCGTGTTGTTGAGCAGGGCCGAGGCGGCCGCCGTCGGCGCCAGCAACCTGGCCAGGTCCCGGCGTGTGCGCCCCTCCCCGAGCAGCCGTGCCGCCAACGGCGTGAGCAGGGACGTCTTCTCGGCCGCGCGAGCAAGGACATACAGCGCCGCCACGGTGATCGGGGCCGGGTTGGAAAAGCCTGACAAGGCCTGCTGGGTCGTGATGACATCGGTGACCAGCAGGGTGACCGCTGCGGTCAGGACCACCGCCGACGGGGCGAGCCGATCCCACGCCAGCATGGCGAACGCGGCGGCCAGCACGGCCACCGTGATCCAGGCATCCACATCCATGGGACTGCCTCGCTCGCTGACGACGCATCTCGCCCGACCGGGAACGGAGGATTCTAGCTGTGCCCTGACGGTGGGAGGGTTTCGACGTGATCGATTCACCCGGGACACGGCGATTTGCCCTGGAGGAGGCCCGTCGCCGCCACGCCAAGGTCCAGGTGGTCCACGCCTGTCGGGCTCCCCCGACTGGCCGACGCGCGGGTTCATCTCGCCGGTCACGTGGCCCACACGCGACTTGCTCGAGGCCCAGGCTCTCGGGGTCATCGACGACACGATCGGGGCCGTCCCGAGGGACGTCACGGTCGAGCGCGTCGCCGCGCCCGAGAGCCGGCGGATGCCTTGCGACGCATCGGCCGTGGCGCCGACCTCATCGTCATCGGGTCGCGCGGCCGCGGGGGATTCGCGGGCCTCCTCCTGGGGTCGGTGAGCCA
>JAGXFT010000063.1 GCA_024637135.1 Nitriliruptorales bacterium
CCCGGGTGGAGACAGCACTGACGTGGCTGCTCGACCAGCAGCTCGACGCGGCGCCTTCTGCCGCGACGTCTACTCCCTGCTGCACTACGTCGTGATCGCGGGCGTCGTCGGGGTGGCGGTGGCCGTCGAGAAGGCAGTCACCCATCCGGCCGAACCGCTGCCCCCGGCCGGCGTCACGACCTTGGTTGCGGGGGTGATGCTCTTCGTCGGGGGTACCGCCGCCGAAGTGGCGAGGGCCGGCATTGAGATGCCCCGTCTCCGGCTGGTCGCGATCGCCGTGCTGTTGGCCGGCGCGTTCCTGCTGACGAGCCTGGCCGCCACGACTGCCCTGGCGGTGGTTGCCGCGGTCGTCGCCCTGACCGCCCTCGTCGAGCACCGGCGCCATCGGATCCCCAGTCCCGTCGAGGCCTGATCCGTCGGAGCTGCCGGCACCGACGGGCGTGTCCGCACGACGGCCCACCCATCGCCGTGGCCGACGGACCGCGCCGGATGCCGCGACCACGACCCGGTGCGAGAACGGGCCGACTGTCACTCGGGCACCCGGCGACGTGACGGGGCGAGTGCCGCACGCAGGTCCTCGATCGGGGCCTTGGGGCGCCGGTCCGCCGTCAGCAGCCCGTTGGTCTCCTGCTCGACGTCCGTGAACTGCGTCCAGCAATAACCAACGACGACGTCGGAATCCACTACCGCACGCACGAAGTCCGCACAGTCCCGGACGAAGTCGTCGGCGCCGTCGCTGGTGTGGAACCCCCAGCCGTCGGACGCCGCGAGACTGATGCCGCCGAACTCGCTGAGCAGGATCGGCGCGCCTCGATCACCGTGACCCGCGGCGAAGGGGGATCGTCGTGCCCGGCGCGGGAACAGCGCCTGCTGTCGGGTCGCGAAGCGGTGCTGCAGCGCCGACGCGTCGCCGTACTCGTGGATCGTGCACAGGTCGGTGTCCGCGTGCTCCCACCCGTCGTTGGACACCACCAGCCGGCTTGGATCGAGAGTTCGTGTGAGGTGATAGAGCATGGACAGGTGGTGCACCTGTTCCGGTGCTGCCGGGGAGCCTGCGCTCGGAGCACCCCAACTCTCGTTCATCGGGACCCAGACGATGATGCATGGGTGGTTCCGGTCCCGGGCGACGACCTCCTGCCACGTCGCTGTGGTGCGTTGCACCGAACGGCTCGAGTGGCGATGCGCGCTGGGCAACTCCGACCACACCAGGAAGCCCAGCCGATCCGCCCAGTACAGCCAGCGGGGATCCTCGACCTTCTGGTGCTTGCGACACCCGATGAAGCCCAGCTCCTTGGCCAGTTCGATGTCGCGTCGGAGGTCGGCGTCGCGTCGCGCCGTGTATCCCCCGTCTGGGAAGTAGCCCTGGTCGAGCACGAGGCGTTGGTACAGCGGCAGGCCGTTGAGCAGGACCTCGTCGCCGCGGACCTCGATCGAGCGCATCCCCACGTAGGAGTCGACGTGGTCCAGGATCCTGTCGTCGACGTCGACCACCTCGAGTTCCAGGTCATAGAGCGTCGGCGACCACGGTGTCCAGGGGCGGATCCCGTCGTGGACGATCATGCCCTCGTCGCGGTGCGCGTCGACCTCCGACAGGCGGAGCCGGCGTCGGACCTCCGGACCAAGCACGGCCACGGCGTCGTCGACCAGGATCCGGTCCTCGTCGCGGACCCGGATGCGCAAGGTGCGGCCGATGGCGAGCGGCGGAAGATCCACCGAGATGTCGATCGAGGCGAGCTCGAGGAGGGGCTGGACCCACACGTCCTGAATGGCGGCCTCGTGGACGACCTCAAGCCACACCGACTGCCAGATGCCCGTGGTGCCGCCGTAGAAGACCCCGGCCGGAGCGCGGTCCCAGTACTGCTTGCCCCGCGGCTTGGCCACGTCGTCCATGGCATCGTGGGCACGGATGACCACGACGTCGTCCTCGTCATCCTCCAGCGCATCGGTCACGTCGGCGGTGAACGGTGTGTAGCCGCCGACGTGGTGGGCGACCCGGCGACCGTTGACCCAGACGGTCGCCTCGTGGTCGCAGGCCCCGACGTGGAGCAGGAGCCGCTCGTCCGGCGACCGGCGGACAGCCGGGAGGCGCCGGGCGTACCAGACCACGTCGTGCCGGACCGTGTCGGCGATCCCCGATGCCTCGGTCTGGGGTGCGAACGGCACCACGATCGTGCGGTCGAAGGGGGACGTGTCGCTGTCGAGCCCCTGCGACGCGATCTCCTGCCACCGACGAGACAGGCCGAGATCGTCGTCGTCGAAACTGAAGGCCCACGCGCCGTTCAGGCTCATCCATCGGTCCCGTCGGAAGTGCGGACGGGGATGTTCGGGGCGGGGCACCTCCGTCGAGGACTCCCTGGTCGCGTCGTTCATCCGGATCCCATGCTGGTGCCCGGACCGCAACCGCACGAGATTCGGCACCGACGTTGCGCGGGGAGCAGCACGCGGGCATCGACGTCCACCATGCCCGCGATCCGATCGAGCAGCAGCCGGACGGCCGCCACGCCGGTCTCGAAGAAGGGCAGGGCGATCGTCGACAGCGAGGGCAGCGTCCACGCGGCGACCGGGATGTCGTCGCATCCCATGACGGCCACGTCGTCGGGGACCGAACGCCCGAGCCGATGCAGTTCGTGCAGCACGCCGACAGCCATGAGGTCGTTGTGCACGAAGAGGGCCTCCAGGTCCGGCGACCGTTCGAGGAGTCGCTGCGCGGCAGCCGCCCCTCCTGCAGGGGTCCAGTCCCCCTCCTCCAGCGTGCGCCGGTCGGCCACCTGCCCATGGTCGTGGTGCGCCTGCATCCAACCGTTGATGCGGCTGGACGTGACGCGTCGCGACGAGACTCCCGTCACGCACCCCACGCGTCGCCGACCGAGTTCCAGAAGGTGTCCAGTGGCCTTCCGCCCGGTCTGCACCTGGTCGGATCCCACCAGCGGTATGTCGAGGCCACTGATGGAGTGGATGGCGACCGTGGGAACATCGGCCAGCAGTTCGCCCAGTCGCGGGTCCTCCTCCAGTTGGGGGGCTGCTGCAACGATGCCGTCGACGCGGCGGCTCAACAGTCCCCGGACGGACCGCTGGCCGTGGTCGGAGTCCGGGGCGAGGGCCACGATGGCCAGTGCGTGTCCGTGGCGACGGGCCTCCTGCTCGGCGCCCGGGACGAAGCGAGCCACGACGTGGTCGCTCAGGTCGCCGACCACCAGTCCGAGGGAACGAGTCCGACGCTCGACCAGGCTCCTCGCGACCTCGTCGGGGACGTAGTCGAGCTCACGGGCGGCGTCCTCGATACGGGCCCGCGTGGCGTCGGTGACGTTGCCGTCGCCGCGCAGGACCTTGCTGACGGTCTGGAAGCTGACGCCGGCCCGCAGGGCGACGTCCTTCAGCGACGGACGCCGTCCTCGCGGGGCGCCCGTCTGCTCCGATCCGGGAGCGACGTCACCCATTGGTCGCATCGAGGCGGATGTCGATCTCGCGTTGGGCGTCCTGCAAGGCTTGATCCACACTCTTGCCGGTCAGCCAGGTCGCCTCGATCTCGCGCTTGATGATGTCCTCGATCGGCTGCCAGTTGCCGACGCTCGGCAACAGCTGGGCCTGCTCCACCGTTGCCGACGCGAAGTTCGACCGTTGCGGTGCCGACGCGAACTCGTCGCTGGCCAACACCGGTTCCTTGGGTGGGAGGTGTCCGGTGCCGACGGCCCAGTCGGCCACGTGGTCGTCGAGGTAGCCCACGAACTCCAGGGCCTCCTTGTAGTCGCCGGGATCGGACTGCACCGGAATCACCCAGACGTGGGAGTTGGACCAGTTCGCCGGCTCGCCGAAGATGCCCGGGAACGGCATCGTACGATACTCGAAGGGGGCCTCGGCGGCGTACTGGTTGACCACCCAGGTCCCGTTGTGCAGCACCGCCACGTCGCCGGACAGGAAGGCGGACTGTGCGGCCGTGTAGTCCTGCTGTGGGTCGGCGATGCCCTCGTCGAAGAGGGTGTTCATGAACTCCAGGACCTCACGTGCCTCGGGGGTGTCCAGCGTCGCGTGCGACCCGTCCTCGGACACGATGTCACCCCCGTTCTGGTACAGCAGGCTGATGAAGACCATGACGTCCAGCGCGAACTGGTTGGCGTCGGTGGCGAAGTACTGGGCGCCGGTGGCCTCCTCGAGCTGCGCGGCCTGCGCCAGGAACTCCTCCGGGCTCGAGGGCAGGATGGGTATCCCGTCGGCGTCGACCAGGCCAGCCTCGTCCATCAGGTCCACGTTCACGTGCCACAGGTTGGCGTGCACGTCGAAGGGCACGCCGTAGGTCGCACCGTCGTAGGTGACGGCCTCGCGCGCGGGTTCGGTCCAGATCGACGGATCCACATCGACGGAGCCCATGACGTCGTCCAGTTGTACCAACAGGTCGCGGCTGGCGTAGTCCGGCAGGTTCGACGCGTGCATGACGGCCACGTCGGGCGGTGACCCGCCGGCGTAGGTGGCGTTCAGGGTGTCGTAGTAGGACGCGAACTGGGCGCCGCCGAGCTGCTCGACGTCGATGCCGACGGCGTTGTCGGCGTTGAACGCATTCGTCAGGATCTGGATGACCTCGCACTCGCTGGTCGCCTGCGAGACGTCGGTCACCCCCTGCGTGGCGTCGTCGCAGTCACCGAAGAACCGGGCCAGTTCAATGACGCCGGCCTCGGCATCATCCTCGGCCACCCGCGTCTCCTCCACCGCCGGGTCAGGGGCCTGGCGTTGGACGACCAGTCCGCAGGCGGACAGCGTCGTCGCAGCCAGTGCAAGGCTGGCAATCCTGCGCATCATCACTTGCCTCCGCTCCCGAGGGCGATGCCCCGGATCAGTCGCTTCTGGAAGATCACGAACAGGACCAGCAGGGGAATGGCTGCCACGACCCCGCGAGCCATCAGGGACCCGAGCGCGGTTGCCTGGGCGAAGTTGCCCTGGAGGGAGGCCAAGCCCGTCGTGATGGTGAACATCTCGGGCTGGGTCGCCGACACCAGCGGCCACAGGTAGTCGTTCCAGGTCAGCACGAAGGTGAAGATGCCCAGGGCCGTCAGGGCCGGGACCGACATCGGCAACAGCACACGCGTGAACGTCTGCCATCGGCTGGCGCCGTCGATCGACGCCGCCTCCTCGACCTCCCGCGGGATGGCCTGGAAGAACTGCATCATGATGAAGACGCCGAGCGGCGCGGCGATCCGCGGCAGTGCCAGCGCGGAGTAGGTGTTGTGGGCGCCGACCTCGGCGAACATCAGGAACTGCGGGATGAACATGGCCTCCTTGGGAACCATGAGGCCCGCCAGGACGAAGGGGATCACGAACCGCTTCCCGCGGAAGTCCAACCGTGCGATCGCGTACCCGGCCATCGCCGACAGCACCAGCGTGGCGATGGTCGTGACGAGGGTCACGATCACGGAGTTGATGAGCCATCGGGGAGTGAGCCCGAGCGAGAAGACGTCGCCGAAGTTGCTGAGGGTCGGGTTGATGGGGACGAGGCTGGTCGTGTTGGTCTGCAGGGCCTCGTTGTCCGACAGCGACAGCGACACCATCCAGACCATGGGCGTGATCCACAGCACGGCGACAACGCCGATCAGTCCCGCGATGAGGAGCTGGCGGATGCGCTGGCGGGACATGCCATCATAGGCAGGGGCAGTGGCGGTCGTCATGAGTCGTCCTCGTTGAGAAGCCGGAACTGCGCGGCGGAGGCGCCGAGCATGACCACGAACAGGAACACCGACAGTGCGGCGGCATAGCCCAGGCGGAATTCCCGGAACCCGGACTCGTAGATGTGTTGGATCAGCACCCGGGTGGCACCACCGGGTCCGCCCCGGGTCATGATGAACACCTGGCCGAAGATCTGGAACGACGCGATCACCTGCAGGACCGTGACCAGCACGATCGTGCGTCGGATGCCCGGCACCGTCACGTGGAAGAACGTCTGGACGGCATTGGCCCCGTCCAGTGCCGCCGCCTCGTACAGGGTGGGGTCGACGTCCTGGAGTCCGGCGATGAACAGGACCAGGTTGAAGCCCATCGTCCACCACAGCGTGGTGAGCACGATCGCCGGCATCGCAAGGGACGGATCGGTCAGCCACGAGATCGGCTCGAGCCCGACGGCCGCGAGCGCGCGGCCGATCAGTCCCAGGTCCGGATTCAACAGGAACCCCCAGATCAGGGTCAGCACCGCCACCGACAGCACGTACGGCGCGAAGAACACGGCCCGGAGGATGGCCGCGACCCGACCCGCGCCGCTCAGCACTAGGGCGAGGAGCAACGACACCCCCACGATCACCGGTGTCGACATCAGCACGAACACGATCGTGTTCCCGAAGGCACCCCAGAAGCCTGCGTCGGACCACGCGCCGTCGGGGCCGGGATGCAGCCCGAGCAGCACGCCGAACACGACCACGGTGGCTGCGGCCAGGATCGTGGCCGTCCGGCGCGCCACCAGGTCGCGCGCGGCGGCAACGGCCACGCCGACCAGCACGACGCCGCCGGCGATCCGCCAACCCAGCAGGTGGGTGGCGTCCCACGTGAGCCCCTGCGCGCCGAACATCCTCGCGTAGTTGTCCAGCCCGACGAAGGTGCGCTGGCCGGGATCGAGCAGGTCCCAGTTGAACACGCTCATCAGGAGGGCCTGGATGACCGGGTAGATGAGGAAGATCGCGTAGACGATCATGAATGGCGCGAGGAAGCCCCAGGCCTCGACGTCCTTGCGGTGCCGAGCGAGCCATCCTGCCCCGTCGGTGCTGGCAGCCTGTCGCGGAACCGTCCCGACCGTGCTGTCGACGCTCATCCTGACCTCCCCGGCATCATCGCCAAAATCAACACGTGCGCCGCTAATATGCAAAATTCTGCAAAGGCGAACGTTCGTTTCGGAGACTAGCCCGACGACGGCACACCGTCAAGGAATCCGCCGACATGCGACGGCCGGCCCCCGCAGGGACCGCCGTGGTCAGGATGGGAGGGTCTGGCGGCGGTTGTCGGCGGAGTTGAACCCGGCGTCGGTGCCCCAGACGGTCCGGTTGAGCCGCCACCCGGCCAGATCGGCACGGACCTCGGACAGGACGGAGGTGTCGGTGGTGTTGCCCGGCCAGACCCACAGCCTCACCGGGATCCCGCCGCGGGTGACCGCCATCCCGAACTTCGAGTGGGCCCACGGCTACGCGCCGCGATTCGGCCTCGTGCACGTCGACTTCGCCACGCAGGCGCGAACGCCGAGGACGTCGTTCCAGTGGCTGGCGCGGCTGACCGGCCCGCGCGGCTGACGCGGCGCCCCACCCGCGGGCTCCTCACGGGTCGTCACCACCCGGCGCGCCGCAGCTCGCGGGCCAGCACGTCGAGCTCCTCGGGGTCGTGCGGGGTGCCGTCGGCGTCGACGAGGTCGTGGAACCACTCGTCCCGTCCGGCGTGGCCCGGCTCGAGGAAGTCGGGCCACGGCAGGTCGGTCTGGGACAGCCCCCGGACGAAGCCCCACGTCCAGCACCAGACGCCTCGACGCCGCAGCAGCGGCAGCAGGTCGACGATGCGGCTGCCGGCGTGACGGCCCATCCACTCGGTGCACAGCACGGGCCGCTCGTGCGCTGCCGCCCGGTCGAGCGCGATCTCCATGGCCTCCGGTGGGCAGTAGGCGTGGATGCTGGTGAGGTCGGACAGGGAGAAGGCGGCCTCGTCGAGCGGGTGGTCGTAGGGACGGTCGGCCGTGTCGGCGTCCGGCGGTGGCACGCGCCAGGCGGCCGTCGTGAGCGGCTGGGCCGGGGCGACCTCGCGCGCCGTCGCGAACACACGGTGCAGCAGACCCATGGCAGCCGGTTCGAGCGCCACGTCGGACTCCAGCGCCCCGTCCGGCGTGAACAGGACCCGGTTCCCGGGCTCGTTGTAGAGGTCCCAGAGCAGGACCCGGCGGTCATCGGCGAACGCGGCCACGACGTCGGCCACGTAGCGCAGGACGTTTGGCCACTTCGTGCGGTCGACGACCATCCGCCGACCGGGACTGCCCGTCGCACGGCTGTTGTGCAGCCCGGGCACGGGGGGTGGTGGCGCGCCGATGCTGGGCGGCGCCCCGGAGAACTCGCAGTCGTCCAGCAGGAACGGGACGGCGGTCATGGCGTGGCGGTCGAGCTGCCCGAGGAACGCGTCGAACCGTTCCAGCAGCCCGTCCCGGTCGTGCTCCCAGACGACGAACGGCAGGCCCACGCGCAGGCTCGTCAGACCGACGTCGGCGGCCCAGCCGACCTCCCGCTCGATCGTGATCGGGTCGTGCGACACCGCCTGCCACATCGCCGTCCAGTTGACGGCGGTGCTCGGCAGGTAGTTGGCGCCGCACTCCCAGCGCCGCGCCGCGCACCACGACGTGGCCTGCTCCTGCGTCCAGCGTCCGGCCGGCTCGTCGGCCCGGGGGGGCGTTGACGTTGTTCCCACTCTGGTGGACCTCTCCTCAGGCGAACGTTCGCTCTAGTCTGCCACCTACATCACGGACGGGCAGGCGAGACGCCGCCCCGCCGTAGGGGGCCGGCACGCGGGGGAGACACAAGCGCAGCCACGGAACGCGTTGGGCACGCCGCTGGGTCGGCCTAGGCAGGTCGCGCTGATGAGCGTGTTCGACTGGGACCTGCTCGACCCGACCGTGCGCCGGTTCGTCGGGTTCGGCAACTAGGCTGAGATGTTCGGTGGCGAGGGCATCGTCGGCCTCGCCACCCTCGCGGGCATCGTCGGCGCGGCGGCGCGTGGCGCCCTGCCGCGCCGGACGGCGGCCGTCGCCTGCGTTGGGCTGGTCATGGTCTTCGGTGGGTTGCTCGGCCTGCAGCCCGGCCCCCACAGCGCCTGATCCGACCCCTGGTCTGGGGTTCGTTCGGCAACACGCTACTGCTCGTCCTCTACTCGACGCCGGTCATCGTCGGGGTGTCGCTGCTGCTCGCGCTCGTGTTCAACGGTGCCGGTCGCGTGGCCGCCGTCATGCGGGTGCTGTCCTTCGCGCCGTACGTGCTGTCCGTCGCGGTCCTCACACTGATCGGACTTCGCGCGGCCATCGCACGAGGACGTCCACCCTGGCGGGATTCGAACGCATCGACGACGTCGCCATGGTGCCATGGCCGCGGGGAGCACGGAATCGGACACGAGGACCATGCAGTGACCACGCCAGTCGATCCGGTGATCGCGGCCATCCAGCAGGCCGTGGCCGCGGATCCGGACAGCATCCACCTGCGAGCCCACCTGGTTGAACTGCACCTGCGCAGCGCGGCCTCCGCGTCAGCACCCGACGATGAGCACGTGCTGGAGGCGCGCCGGCAGCTCGGGGAACTGCTGGTGCGCGCGCCCGACCACCCGACCGTGGTCGACCTGCTGGCTTCCAGCGGGCCCTTGGTCGATCCGACGGCGTGGAGGGCGCCGACCGATGGGCAGGTGCCCGCATCGGGGACGCAACGCGGGCTGTCCGCCGCCGGCGGGCCGGGACCCGGTGACGGCGACGGCATGCCGCTGGACTCGCTCGAGGCACGACCTGGGCAGGGGTCAGGCGGCGACCCGACGGACTGGAGCCGGCCGGACATCACGCTCATCGACGTGGCCGGCATGCACGACGTCAAGGAACGGCTCGAGGTCGCGGTGTTCGGTCCTGCTCGTCGTCCGGAGCTCGCGGCCGCCTTCGGTCGCCTGGGGCGCGGTGGGCTGATGCTGTGGGGCCCGCCGGGCTGTGGGAAGACGTTCCTGGCACGCGCTGTGGCCGGCCACCTCGGCGTGTCGTTCGGATCGGTCGGCATCGAGGCCGTCCTCGATCGCTGGCTCGGCAGCAGCGAACGCAACCTCGCCGCGCTGTTCCGGGCGGCGCGCGAGGACCAGCCCTGCGTGCTGTTCCTGGACGAGGTCGATGCGATCGGGCAACGCCGCAGCCGTCTGCGAAGTGAGCACCTGCGGACGGTCATGAGCCAACTCCTGGTCGAACTGGACGGCGTCGACCGCGACAACACGGGCGTGTTCGTGATCGCGGCCACGAACCTGCCGTGGGACGTGGATCCGGCCCTGCGCCGCCCGGGACGCTTCGACCGCACCGTGTTCGTCCCACCCCCGGACGCCACCGCCCGTGCCCAGATCCTGGTGGACCGCCTGGCCGACGTGCCCCTCGGCGAGGTCGACGTCCCGGCGATCGTTGCCCGGACCGAGGCCTTCTCCGGGGCTGACATGGCACACGTGGGCGACACCGCCGCCGAGTTGGCGTTGGCCGCGTCCATCGCCAGCGACGACGTGGTGCCCGTCGACCAGGCGCACCTGCGCGAGGCCGTCGACCAGGTCGCCCCCTCCATCGCCGACTGGATCGCCAGCGCCCGCAACGCCGCCACGTGGAGCGACGACGACGCGCTGTTCGCGCCCTTCACCGACTGGCTGGCCGGCTGGGACAAGCGCCGATGAACCCGGCGGAGCACCCGGCCGAGCGCATCGAACTGCTGCTGGAACTCGGTCGCGTCGACGCTGCGGTGCGGGACGCCCGCGCCCTGGTCGCGGCCGATCCCGGTGACCCGGACTCCCTGACCGTGCTGGCCCGCGCACTCTTGGCAGGCGACGACGTTGCCGGTGCGGAGCAGGCAGCCGCGTCGGCCCTGGCGATCGCGCCGGAGTCGATCGCGGCACGGGCCGAGAGCCTCAGGGCGGCGATGGCGGGCGAAGCCCGTGGCATCCGGGCAGTGCACCGATGGCGCCGCACGGTGAGCGAGCGAGCGGACCTCCTGGCCCCGGCCGGCGCGGTCGACGCCGGCATGGCGTACCTGGTCAGCCGCGGGTTCGCGCTGGCCCTGCGCACGAAGGACGCTCGGGCCGCTGCCGAGACGGCCAGGAGGCTGGCGCCGGGCCAGGCCTGGGGGAGCCTCGCGTTGGCGGAGTTGGCCCGCGACCGACGACGTCCGGGCGCGGCCCGCAAGCACGTCGCCGACGTGCTGCGGCTCGAACCGGACAACCGCTGGGCCCACGCCGTGGGAGCCGAGGTCGGCGTGGGCCCGGTTCGCCAGTTGGAGCACATGAGGACGGGAGCCCGGGCCGGGGACGAGCGGGCCGCCGAGGCAGCCCATGGCAACGCGGCCGTCCTCGCCGGCCAACTGCTCCCCGTGGTCGGCACCCTGGTCGTCGCGTGGGTTGGTTGGATCGTGGCACTGGAGGCCTCCCGCGCGACCGCAGGGCTGGTCACGGTCGGCGCGGGCGCTGTGGGCATCCGGATCCTGACGACCAGGCTGCGGCGCGCAACCCTGCGGGGGCTGGGCAGTGCCGGGCGAGCCATCGTGCTGCGCTCGGCCCGCAAGGGGCTGCCCAGGGCCATCGTGGGCACCCTGCTCGCCGCCGCCGTCGTCCTGCTGTTGGGATGGCCGGTCGACCGGGAGGCAGCGACCGCGCGAGCAACACGGTGGGCCGAGGCACGGGCCGAGGACGATCCACCGGCTTCCACGGCAATCGACGACCCCGTTGCGGACGCCACCACGGTCACCTCCGAGACCGGGGACGGACTGGTCGTGACCGAACAGATGATCGCGACCGCCTTGGCCGAGCGTGGCTACCTCGTGGGCCTGGCAGCACTGCTGGTGCTGGTCGCCGCAAGCCTGCCCGTCGACGCCTGGCTGATGTCGAGGCCACGACCTCCGACCGACCCAGGGGCGCGATCCACGTGAGCCAGGAGGTCGCGCACCAACCGCGGGTGCGCGGCCGGCGCGAGCCCGGCCTCACCCAGTTCTCGGACCACCCGGCCAGGCTCAGCCGATCAGGTCGCGCGCCTCGTCCTCGCCCAGCCTCGCGCCGTAGGGTTCGGTGTCGGGTTCGAACGCCGCACCGCTGGCGAGGTCGCCCGTGACCACCGGGACGAATCCGGCGTCGCGCACCAGTCGCTCCACGATGGCTACGGCATTGGCGTCGTCACCGGCCACGAAGACGGCCAGTTCGGAGTGCTCGCCGGTGTCGACGTGTTCGCGCATGACGGCGGCCGCCATCATGTTGAAGGCCTTGACGACCCGACTGTCCGGGAGTCGTCGGGCGATCGCACCAGCCTCGGTCGTGCCGTCGAGGTCGATCTCGCCGTCGCGTCCGGGGTAGTAGTTCGCGGCGGTCACGACGACCTTGCCGGCGACCAGGTCGGGATCGATCTGGAGCGACGCGGCGTACGGCAACGCGTCCAGCACGACCTCCGCGCCCGCGACCGCGGCCTCGGGGTCCGCGGCCGTCGCCCCATGGCCGGCCTCGGCCACCAGGTCGTCCAGTTCGTCCGGGTGGCGCGAGCTGAACACCACGTTGTGCTCGGCCCGTGCCCACAGCACGCCCAGGTTGCCGCCGATGTTTCCTGCGCCCAGCGTTGCGATGTGCATGGCCGTCTCCGATGTCGCACATGGGTGGATGTCGCACACGCACGAACCCCGGCCGGCGGGTGGTTGTTCCTGCGTGGACGTCGCGGGTCCGTCCTCTCCAGCGACCGCCTGGGACCGTCCGCCCCCACCTCCTCCTGAAACGGCCGTCGTCGACGTGGGACGAGGCGTGCGTCGAACCTCCCCGGCATGACCGCCCACTCGGCACCGGAGCACCTGGCCGGGCCCACCCAGTCGCGACCGTCCTGGTCCTGGCATCGGCTGCCGGACGACGGTGCCGATGGCGATGTCACACCCACGTGGAACCATCGAGGTTGCATGGAACGATGTCACGGGAGGGCAGCCATGGAACTGGTCGAACAGCTCGAGACGGACACCGACGTTGGCGATGACGGCCGGCGGCTGGTCCCGCCGCCACCGCCCGATCGGGGTGGTTGGGAGGCGCTGGTCATGCACGCGAGCTCCATCGAGCCGCATCCCGACCTGGCGATGCTGGACGACGAGGGCCTGGAACGGGAGGTCCGCCGTTCGGCGGGGGCGGCGACGGCGGCGACCGCGCGGCTGCTCGTGCTGCTGGGTGAGTTCGTGGTCCGGGGCGGCTGGGCGTGGCAGGGGGCCCGCACGCCGGGGCAGTGGCTGTCGTGGGCGCTCGGGATGGCGTCGTCGACGTCGCGCGAGCAGGTGCGGGTCGCGCTGGCGC
>JAGXFT010000064.1 GCA_024637135.1 Nitriliruptorales bacterium
GAGCCTGGTGGCCGGCGGTGCCTCGGTCACAGTGCCCGGAGGTGGCGGGCGCGCCCGGCGGGGTGGCGGCGCATGGCGGCGCGACGGGCCGACTGGTGGAACCGGTCCAGTTCGTCCGCGGCCAGGCGAGGCTCGGCCAACCACACGACGACGCCGGGGTGCAGGATCTCGTCGTCCACGACGTCGGTGGCCCCAATGATGGTCGTGGCCCGGAGGCCGACCGGGTGGGCCACGGTGGTCGAGCTGCTGGCACTCATCTGGTGTCCTGGCGGTCGGGATCCCTGCCGCACCAGAGCCGCCGTTCCATCCCGGTGATACCGGCCGGGACCATCACGGCCACCACCACGGCAGGCGGGTCCGGACCGGATCGACCGTCAGGGAAGGTCGGCGCAGGTGACGCATCGGGACGCGGTGGGTCGTGCCTCCAACCGGGCCAGCGGGATCGGCTGGCCACAGCGGTCGCAGGTACCCCACGTGCCCTCGTCGATCTTTGCCAGGGCGAGGTCGAGGTCGCGGATCGACTGCGACACCGACATCGCGACCGCGGTCGTGCCGATGCGCTCGACCGCCTCCGTGGTGCCTTCGCCGATGCGCTTGCCGAACCCGATGGTGCTGCCCTCCTCGGGCGGCTCCGTCAGGCGGGCCAACTCGGTCGCCAACTCCACCCGCCGCCCCCGCAGCGTCCGGGCGAGGTCATCGAGGTCGTGCGGTGTCGGATCCATCCCCCGACCGTAACGCGTACGCCGCTCGTGCCACCCGCGAGAGCAGCGACGCACACCGCTGGGTGGACGGCCGCGGCCGTTGGTTGGCCGGGGTTGGATCAGCCCCTACGGGGGACTTCGTACGCTCACCACCCGGCATCACGAAAGGCCACCTCCACGATGTCCGACCACGTCGACGGCATGGGCGCGATCCTCCACGACGGCGGGACCGCCTTCCGCGTGTGGGCGCCGCACGCCGACCACGTCGCCGTCGAGGGCGACTTCAATGGCTGGCACGGCGACGCCGACCCGCTCGTCAGCGAGGACAACGGGTACTGGTACGGCAACGTCGGCCACGCGGGCCCCGGCCACGAGTACAAGTTCCTGGTCCGCAACGGCGATCAGTGGCTCCACCGGGTCGACCCCTATGCCCGCCAGGTCACGAACTCCGTCGGCAACGGGATCATCTACGACCCGAACGCCTTCGACTGGCAGGGCGACGACTTCGCCTGCCCGCCGCACCACCAGTTGGTGATCTACGAGACCCACGTCGGCTCGTTCGTGGGTGGGGCGGGTGGCGCCGGCAACCTCGACCTCGTCACCTCGAAACTGGAGTACCTGCGCGACCTGGGCATCAACGCGATCGAACTGATGCCGCTGATGGAGTTCGCCGGGGACACGTCGTGGGGCTACAACCCGGCGCACGTGTTCGCGGTGGAGTCGGCCTACGGCGGGCCCGACGGGCTCAAGGCGTTCGTCAAGGCCGCGCACTGGCACGGGATCGCGGTCATCCTCGACGTCGTCTACAACCACTTCGGACCGTCGGACCTCGACCTGTGGCGCTTCGACGGCTGGGCCGACGGCGACAAGGGCGGCATCTACTTCTACCAGGACCACCGCTCGTCCACGCCGTGGGGCGACACCCGTCCCGACTACGGCCGCGAGCCCGTCCGTCGCTACATCCACGACAACGCGTTCATGTGGCTGCGCGAGTACCACGTCGACGGACTCCGCTTCGACATGACCCCGTACATGCGCAGCGTCGACGGCACCGGCAAGGACATCCCGCAGGGCTGGGACCTGATGCGCTGGATCGCGATGGACGTGCGTGAGCACTTCCCGGGCCGGATCATGATTGCCGAGGACCTCCACGGCGACCACGCCGTCACCTCCACCGGCGACGGCGGTGCCGGCTTCCACAGCCAGTGGGACACCCACTTCGTCCACCCGGTGCGCGCGGCCCTGACCACCTCCGACGACGAGAACCGGTCCATGGAGGAGGTGGCCGACGCGGTCAGCTACGACTACGGCGACGCGTTCGCGCGGGTGGTCTACACCGAGTCCCACGACGAGGTCGCCAACGGCAAGGCCCGGGTGCCCGAGGAGGTCGACGGTGGCAACCCGTCCGGCTGGGCGGCGCAGAAGCGTGCGACCCTGGGCATGGCGTTGGTCCTGACCTCGCCCGGGATCCCGATGGTGTTCCAGGGCCAGGAGTTCCTGCAGGACGACTGGTTCCGCGACGACGTGCCCCTGCACTGGCCGCGACAGGAACAGTTCCGCGACGTCGTGCGCATGGTCCACGACCTCGTGTGCCTGCGTCGCGACGCCGACGGCGACAGCGCCGGCCTGTCCGGGCAGCACACCCGGATCCTGCAGGCCGACGACGATGCCAAGGTGGTGGCGTTCCTGCGCAGCACCGACGATCCCGGTGACGACGTCGTGGTCGTGGCCAACTTTCGCACCGACCAGGTGGAGGGCTACCGGATCGGGCTGCCCGCGGCCGGTCCCTGGCGGGTGCGCTTCAACTCCGATGCCGGCACCTACAGCGCACTGTTCGGCGACCACCACGTCGACGACGTCGACGCGGTCGACGGCGACCACGACGGCCTCCCGGCCCACGCCGACGTGACCGTCGGCCCCTACACGGTGGTGGTCTTCACCCGCGCCTGACGGCCGGCCGTCCCAGTGGCCGCCCGAGATCGCACCCTGTCAGGCGGTGGCAGGCTCGTACCCCGCGGCGAGGATGGCGACCGTGGTCGTGGGCGTGATGACCGCGACCTCGTGGTCGGGCCGCTGGACCGTCGGTCCGTAGCCGTGCCGGTCCCACGGCCGCAGGCCGTCCACGACGACCAGGTGGGGCTGGTCGCGGTGCCACAGCATCGTCCCCGGGGGGAGCCCGGCCGGCTCCGACAGGACCAGGATGCGGCCCGAGCCCTGTCGGTACCGGGACCGCCGGCGCTCGGCCGAGAGCCGGACGTCGATGTCGGGGGCGACGGCATCGGGCTGGCCGGTCACGTGGCGGAACAGGTCGCGGAAGCGGGTCGCGTCCTCCCGACGGCACTCGAAGCACGGCCGATGCCCAGCCGCGAGCGCGGTGGCCTCGTCCCAGAAGAACAGCTCGGTCCAGCGGCCCGGCTGGAGCAGTTCCCGGTGGCGGCCTCGAAACGACAGCGCACAGGTGATCCAGGCCCGGCTGGCCTGGTCGCGCACGATCCGACCGTCGTCGGCGTGCAGGATGCCGCGGTTGCCCATCAGGGTCCCGCGGAAGTCCAGGTCCACGATGTGGCCCAGCGGGTCGACCCGGTTTCGTCGTGCCACGGCCCACCTCCTCGTGTCGTGCTCGGAGTCAACCACCCCCGCACGTGGCCATCCCCGTCGGGGGTTGCCCCGGGAGGCACGCCACGCGACGTCAGGCCGTGGCGGGCCGGCGGTCGGCGACCAGGCCGATGACCACCACGGCGATCGGGAGGACCAGCAGCAGGCGCAGGACCGGGATGTAGCTGCCGGTCAGGTCGTGGCCCACCGACACCAGGAACGGGGCGACCGCGGTGCCGATCACGGTCAGGGTCATCACGACACCGCGGATCGAGCCCAGGTGCAGGGTCCCGAAGAGGCGCGGAAGGGCGGCGGCCTCCAGCGCGCGAGCACTGCCGCCGGCCGCACCGAAGGCGGCTCCGTACAGCCCGGCCATGACCCCGGGGCCGACCAGTGGCAACAGCAGGATGGCGCAGACCAGGCTGGTCATCGACATCGCCAGTACCCAGCGCGGCCGCACGCGGTCGACCAGCATGCCGGTGGCGAGCGTCGCGGCCAGTCCGGCCCCGGTCTGGGGGATGAAGTTGGCCGCCGCCTCCAGGGGTGTCAGGCCCTGTTCACCCAGGATCGACACCTGGTGGAACGACAACGCGGTCCCGATCAGCCCGGTCGCGACAACCCCACCCGCCAGCGCCCAGAACATCGGGGCGCGGACCGCCTCGGACCGGGTGACGCCCCACGCGGGTCGGGCCGGCTCGGCCGTGGTCGGCACCACGCCGTCGACGTACTCACCCACGTCGGCCGGATGGTCGTGCATCGCGAACCGGGCGATGCCCACGCACACGATCCCGACGACCAGCCCCGCCAGCACCCATGCCCCACGCCAACCCAACCATGCGATC
This sequence comes from Nitriliruptorales bacterium, assembly GCA_024637135.1. GTDB lineage: Bacteria > Actinomycetota > Nitriliruptoria > Nitriliruptorales > Nitriliruptoraceae > Salsipaludibacter. The sequence goes on from JAGXFT010000064.1 coordinate 4,139, forward strand.
GCCCCGGCCAGGGCCAACGGCGCGACGGTCATGAGGGCCTGTCCGCCGGCGGCCGCGTACCCGACGGCCTGGCCACGACGACGGTCGAACCAGTGCGCCACGGCCGTGGTGGACAGCAACGACAGCGCGCCCTGCCCGAGCATCCGGATGCCGATGAAGCCCAGCGCCAGCGTGACCAACCCGGCCACCCCCGCCATCGCGACCAGCACGATCGCGAACCCCAGGCTCACGATCGTCAACGACCATCGCATCCCGCGCCGGTCCATCATCCGCCCGAAGGCCGGCATGGTCCACGCACCGGCGAGGGTGCCCACCAGGTACGCGCCCGACACCTGCGACCGGGTCAGGTCCAGCGAGGCCATCATCGGGTCGATGAAGACGGACACGCCAGCGGTCTGTCCCGGCGCGGTCAGTCCGAGGGTGACGGCGCACAGCGCCACGATCCGCCAGCCGTGGTAGCGACGACCGGTGCCGGCCGGGCGGCGAGGAGCGGTGCGGGTGGACACAGTGGGAACCTGGTGGGTCACGGAGGGCGGGGGGCGCGCCATCGGGACCCGCGAGCGACGGTCGACGCACGATGGATCGAGGGTGCCCCCGACCAGCGCCCGACCAGCGCCCGACCGTATCGAGCCGGACCGACCACGCGGGGTGCCGGCGGCGCCGACTGGCGCGGGGGTGGGGTGCTCGTCACTGGCCGGGCGGGCGCACGTGTTCCCGGGCCGCGGCCCGGGAACGAGGTCCGCCCGCGCAGGAAGGCGTGCTTCCTGGCGCGGGCGGTTGGTGCGTGCCGGTCGCGGCGAGGGTTCGAACCCTCACCCCGACCGATGACGACCCGGGTTCCCCCCGGTTCCTCAGGTCGTTGCACTGAGAACAACATATGGCACGGGCCGCCAGCAGCCGTGGGACGGTCGTCCCAGCCTCGTGGGACCGCTGTCGTGCGGGCGGCGCTGGCGAGTCGGCGGGTGCGGCATGATGGGCCCCATGGAGTCCTTCGCGCAGGCACTGTCCGACCATCCCGTCGTGCTCGACGGAGGGTTGGCGACGCACCTGGAGGTGCGCGGGCACGACCTGTCGACCGACCTGTGGTCGGCGCGCCTGGTGCTGGCCCGACCCGACGCGGTGGTCGCCGCGCACCGGGACTACTTCCTGGCCGGCGCCCGGGTGGCCACGACGGCGTCGTACCAGGCCTCGTTCGCCGGACTCGCTCGCCTCGGACTGGACGCGGAGGAATCCCGCGACGTCCTGGTGGCCACGGTGGCGCTGGCAGCCCGGGCCCGACGCGAGGTGGTCGAGGCGACCGGTGACGACCGGGCCCGCTGGGTGGCGGCGTCGGTCGGTCCGTACGGAGCCGCGTTGGCGGACGGGTCGGAGTACACGGGCGACTACGGGTTGTCCGTCGCGGAGTTGGCACGCTGGCATCGACCGCGCCTGGAGGTCCTGGCGTCAGCCGGGGCGGACGTGCTGGCGATCGAGACCGTGCCGTGCCTGGCGGAGGTCGAGGCCGTGCTGTCGGTGGTGGCCGGCACGGGGTGGCCGTGTTGGCTGTCGGTGACCGTGGACGGCAACCGCACCCGCGCGGGCGAACCGCTGGTCGAGGCGTTCGCGATGGCCGCCGAGGTGGACGAGGTCGTCGCGGTCGGCGTCAACTGCTGCGACCCGACCGACGTGGCTGCGGCCGTGTCGCTGGCGACGGCGACCGGGAAGCCGGCGTTGGCCTACCCCAACCGCGGCGAGGACTGGGACGCGGCCCGACACCGCTGGATCGGTGACGCCGCGTTCGACGTCGACCAGGTCGCCGCGTGGGTCGCCGCCGGCGCACGCCTGGTCGGCGGTTGCTGTCGGACCACCCCCGACGACATCGCCCGGATGGCCGCGGCCGTGGATCCGTCCACAGCGTCCCGGATCGACGACGCAGGAACGTGAGCATCGCGCATGCTGGTGCGGAGGCGAGCGGAGCGTGGCACCATGCCCGTGGACGAACGAGCGCGACATGCCCTGCGATCGTCGGCCTGGCCGGGTGATGGCCGCCGCCCGCATCACGAGGTCCCGAGGCCGGTGAGCGTGGCGTCCAGGTCGAGGAAGCGGCCGTAGTCGTCGGCAGCGCCCTGCAGGATCGCGACCTCCTCGACGGTCAGGTCCCGATGCGGGCCGAGGTCGAACTGGACGTGGTCGGCGTGGACGATGCGGCGCATGTCGGCGACCAGTTGGCCGTCGACCAGCGCGATCCCCAGCGCCCGTTCCCGCCCGGTCGGCACGATCCCGTCGGCATCGAGCACCATGCGCGAGTCCTGGTAGCCGCGGTAGCACTCGTCCAGGAGTTGGAGCAGGTGACCGCGCGGTTCGGCCGAGACGTCGAGGTCGGGCGGGGGACCGGCGTGCCAGTACGTGCGGCCGTCGTGGTCGAACGAGTCGAGGTCGTCCCCGGCCGCGGCCAGCCCTGCGCGGACGTCGGTCAGCGTCAGCGTCGCCCAGTAGGCGAGGTCGCGCTCGGTGGCGGGCCCGTGGCCGGCGACGTAGCGCGCCGCGAGTTCGGCCAGGGCCTCGTCCCGATCCAGCCGGCGGGTGCCCGGGGGCGCGGTCGGCCAGCAGTGCCCAGGTGTGCGAGCCGTCGCGCAGGGGTCCGCTGCAGACCAGTCCGTGCAGTTCGGCGTGGGCCAGTTGGAACGACAACGCCTGACCGGTGGACGGCAGGCCCGCCTCGGCCAGGCGATCGCCGACCTCGTCGCGGACCAGGGGACCCTCGGTCGCGATCGCGGTGGTGATCGAGTCGGCTGCCCGGTCGAGGTCGGACGGGGAGATGCCCAGCGCCGCCGTCTGCGGCCGGTAGGTGGACCGCCAGATGCGTGGCCACGTCAGTTCCAGCAGCCAGGAGATGTCGGCCGGGGTCACGTAGTGCCAGGTCGAGCGGATGACGTGAGTGCGCAGGATCTCGCCGGCGTCGTAGGCCGCCGCCACGTCCGCGCGGGTGGCGCCGGTCGTCCGGGACGCCAACGCCCACGTCGCCTGGTCGTGGTTCTCCGCCTGCACCGCCAGCAGGTGGTCGACCACGTCCGCGACCGAGCCCAGGCTCGGTCCAGTGAGGTGCAACGTGGCCAATCGCCAGCGCGCGATGGCACGGTCGTCGCGGTCGTTCATGTCCATGGTCGACGCCTCCCGCCTCTCCCGCCGACAGTGTGGCCCAGGGCAGCGGCGCGACGCCGGCACCCACACTTCGCGGAACCGCGCCTTCGCCGGAGGGCGTGCGAACCGTTCGCTGCCAACCGGCGCCGTCAGCCGGGTCGACGCGACGGCGGTGGGCCGTGCGAGGCGCGCAGCACCGGTCGGCAGGCCTCGCGATGCACGACCGGGGCCGCATCGTCGGTGCCGTCCAGCAGGTCCAGCAGCCGCAGGACGGCCCACCGTCCCATCGCCTCGTGGGGCAACGACATTGTCGTCAGTGGGGGGTCCAGACCCTCGGCCAGGGCCTCGTGGTCGTCGAACCCGACCACCGAGATGTCCTCGGGGATGCGCAGTCCGCGCGCCCGGATCGCCTGGTAGGCACCGCTGGCGATGCGGTCGTTGAAGCAGAACACGGCCGTTGGGGGGTCGGGCAGGTCCAGCAGTTCCACGACGGCGGTGCGCCCGCCGACGGGGGTGATCGGGTCGTTCGTCCGGACGACCAGGTCCGGGTCCGCCGCCAGACCCGCGTCGGCCAGCGCGCGGTGGTACCCGTCCAGGCGAAGCGTGGCGGCGGTGACGTCGTTGGCGTCGTCGATGAATCCGATGCGTCGGTGCCCCGCCGCGGTCAGCAGGGCCGTGGCATCGTGGCCCCCCACCTCGTCGTCAGGCACCACGGCGGACAACCGCCGCTCGGGGTCGTAGGCATCCAGCAACACCACGGGCGTGTCGGTCATGTCCGGGATGGTCAGCGCCCGGTGGAACAGCGCGCCGAAGATCAGTCCGTCGACCCGGCGGTCACGCAGCGCGTCGAGCGCGTCGACCTCACGCTCGGGGTCGCCCTCGGTGTTGGCGATGAGCAGCATGTACCCCCGTTCGCGCGCCGCGGCCTGGGCGCCGGCGACCATGGCCCAGCCGACGGAGGTCGTGGCGAGCCGGTCCGACAACAGGGCGATGGTGCGGGTCTGCGAGGTCCGCATGCTCGACGCGACCAGGTCGCGGCGGTAGCCCAGTTGCCTGGCGACCGATCGCACCCGCCGACGCGTGTCCTCGGCAAGTCGTGTCTCGGCGTTGCTCAGCACCAGCGAGACCGTGGTCTTGGACACGCCTGCGACCCGCGCCACGTCGGCCATGGTGACGCGGCGTCCTGATGGCGCCGACGCGTCCCTCGAGGGGTCTCCGGCCGCGGTCGAGGTCGGCATCCCGGCCCTTCCTCGCTGGTCGTCGTCCGGTGACGCTGCGGACGCCACCTCGCGGACCCGTCGACTCGATCCGACCGGTCAGTCCGGAAGGTAGGGGAGGAACTCGATCGGGTCGGTCAGGGTCAGGAAGTCGGGGCCCGGGACGTTCACGAACCCGATCACCTGCAGGACACCGTCCCGGTCTCGGACGACCTTGTTGCTGTAGGTGCCGGGGAGCCCGAGCGGTCGCATGCGGTCGAGGAGGACCGGGCCCATCGATCCGCCCATCGGGACCACGAAGCTGCCGCTGACCACGTCCGCGCTGCGGCGATCCGGGGCCAGGCCGTCGGGGTCGTAGCTGAACACCAGGACGTGGCGTTCACCGACCTCCACGACCTGCGGCACCTCGAGGTGACCCAGACCCGACGCGGTCGTCAATGGCGCATCGACCTCCCAGTCCACCAGGTCGGGGGAGTGGGCCAGGGCAAGCACGCCGGCCCCCCGGGTCGGGCCGTCCGGCATCCGGGCGGTGACCAGCGCGCGCCAGCCAGCGCCGTCCGGGTCGGGGAGCACCCACGGATCGCGCCACGCCTGATCGTGCCAGCGCGCGTCGTCGAGCAGTTCGTACCAGCGAGGATCGGCCTCCAGGACCGGGTTGTCGGGATGGCGGGTCCAGGTGTGCAGGTCCGGCGATGTGGCCAGCCCGATGCGCTGCACCAGTCCGTCCTCGGCACGACTGCAGGCCGTGTAGAGCATGGCCCATCCATGGTCGGGATGCTCGACGACCGACCCGGTCCACAGCGCCAGGTCGTCCCAGGTGCCTGGCTCGTCCGGTGCCAGCACGTCCCCGTGCGGTGTCCAGGTGCGCAGGTCGGGCGACGTCGCGTGGGCGATGCGGGCGTTGAAGTGCCGCAGGTCGGGGTCGCCCAACGATCGCGGGGCGCGGAGGTGGAACAGGTGGTAGTCCTCGCCGTCATCGGCGAGCCAGAAGTCCCACACCCAGTCGTGGTCGAGGCGGAAGGGCACGCCTCAGCCCTTCACGCCGGACGACGCGACGCCCTGGACGAAGTAGCGCTGGAAGATCAGGAAGATGATCAGCAGCGGCAGGGTCATCAGCCCCGCGTAGGCCATGATGTCGCCCCACTGGATCGGGGGGGTGGTCTGGAACGTGCCGATCCCCAGTGGCAGCGGCCGGACGGCCACGCCACGCGTGACCATGACCGGCCACAGGAACTGGCCCCACGAGAACAGGAAGCCCAGGATGGCCATGGTGGCGTAGGCCGGCTTGGCCAGCGGCGCGATCACGCTGACGAAGGTGCGGACCGGTCCTGCACCGTCGACTCGGGCGGCCTCCTCCAACTCCACCGGGATGTTGAGGAAGAAGGTGTAGAAGAGGTAGACGTACAGGGGATTGGCGATGAACGGCAGGATCTGGATCGCGTAGGTGTCCAGCATGTTGGCCTGGGCACCCATGAACAACAGCGGCACGGCCAGTGCCTCGAACGGGATGATGATGAGCGCCACCATCACTGCCACCATGATGTTGCGCCCACGGAACTTCAGGCGGGCCAGGGCGTAGCCGAACAGGCTGTTCACGACCAGCCCGCCGCCGACGATGAGCGTCGAGATCAGTACGGAGTTGAGGAACACCCGGACCACGGAGGCGCGTTCGATCGCATCGCCGTAGTTCTCCAACCCCACGGTGGGCGACGGCCACAGCGCCCCCAGTGACCCGCTGGACGACAGGACGACATCGTCGGGCTTGAACGACGACACGAACATGTAGACCAGCGGGAACAGGAAGAAGATCGCCAGGGCGACCATGACCACGTACATCCAGGCGTCGCTGGGCTTGAGGCGCAGCGTGGTTCCGGACGTGCCGATGCCGGCGTCGTCGTTGGCCGGGTCGGCGGCGGCGGGGTCGGACGTGGCGTGGGCGCCGGGGTCCGTTCGCGGTGCGGGGTCGGTGGTGCTCATCAGACCTGTCCTTCCTCACGGATGAAACGGCGTTGGACCAGCGTGATCGTCAACACGATCACGAAGAACACCACGGCGATGGCTGAGCCCCGGCCGATCGCCTGCTCGTTGAAGCCGGTCTGGACCATCTCCAGCATCATCGTCCGAGTGGCGTCCAGTGGGCCGCCCGGACTCTGGGGCATCAGGTAGACCTGGTCGAACAGCCGGAAGGCCAGGATCGTGGTCACGGTGACGACGAAGATCAGGCCGTTGCGGATTCCCGGCAGGGTCACGTTGACGAACTGCTGCCACGGGGTCGCGCCGTCGATCGAGGCCGCCTCGTAGAGCGTGTCGGGAACGTCCTGGAGCGATGCCAGCAGGATGATCATCTGGAACCCGACGCCCTGCCAGATCGACACGATCATGACCGCCGGGAGCGCCCAGGTCGTGGAGTTGAGCCAGTCGGGGGCGAAGGCGCCGAAGGTGATCGTCTCCATGACGGCGTTGATCAGGCCGTCGGGGTTGAACAGCAGGACCCAGATCGTGGCCGCGGCAGCCATGACGGTGACGACCGGCATGAAGTAGATCGTCCGGAAGATCGTGCGCCCCGGGATCTTGCGGTTGACCAGGATCGCCAGCATCAGCGCCAGGAAGGTCTGGACCGGCACGACGACCAGGACGAAGATCGTGTTGTTGAGCAGTCCGCGCCAGAACGTTCCGCTGGTCAGCACCTCGACGTAGTTGTCCACGCCGGTGAAGCGGGTCGGCAGCGGTGTGATCAGTCGGGCGTTGCTGAAGGAGAACGCGATCGCCAGGAGGAACGGGATGATCAGGAAGACCAGCAGGAAGAGCAGCCCGGGTGCGGAGAAGCTCCACGCCGTCCTTGCCTCGTTGCGGCGCGTCGGAGCCAGCCCGACGTTCGGGGCGTCGTCGTTCGCGTCGTCTGGGGCGAGGTCCGCGGGGGAGGCGGTGGTGGATGACATGGCGGCTCCTCGTGTCGTGGTGGTTCGCGATGAGGGTGGGGGCGTGGGGACCGGACCGGTGGCGGGCGGCTCCGGGAAGGGACGGCCGAGCGGTCGTCAGCCGCTCGGACTGGCTTCGTCGGTGGGCTCGGGGAAGCCCTCGTTGGCCTCGATGTCGGCCTCGATGGCGGCGACGGCCCCGTCCAGGGTCGCCTCGACGTCGGCGCCCTGGACGATGTCGTCGATCACGGCGCGGTACTGGGTGGTGATGGCCGGGTAGGCGGGGGTCACGGGTCGGGGCACGGCGACGTCGGGCGCGCGATCCAGTTGCTGCACGAAGAGTTCGAGGTCGCCGCCCTCGCTGTAGAGCTCCGAGGCGTCGATGGCGCCCTGCGTCCCGGGGACCGCGCCGTTGGCCTCGGTGATCGCCGTGATGACGTCCAGGCTCATCATGTGGGAGATCAGCGCCCAGGCGGCGTCGGGGTCGGCGGTGGTGGAACTCATGCCCCACGCCCACGACCCCAGACCCGTCTTGGTGCCCGTGCCGAAGTCCGGCAACGGCAGGACGACCAGGTCGTCGCCCGCGGCCTCCTTGTAGGGCGCGTACATCCAGTGGCCGACCCAGGAGATCGGTGCGCGCTTGGACAGGAAATTGGAGTCGTCGGCAGCGGCGGTGTCGACCAGTCCGTCCTGGATCCATCCCTGGAAGGTCTCGAGGCCCGCGACCGCCTCGTCCGAGTTCAGGACGCCGTCGGCCGTCGGCTCGCCGTCCCGAGTCACGAGGTCGGCGCCCGCCGACCACACGACCGGCTGGTAGGCGTAGCTGAACCACTCGCCCTGGGACCCGTACCAGAACTTGGGGTCCAGCGGTCGTTCGAACCCGACGTCCTGGAGTGCGACCAGCACCTCGCGGAACTCGTCGGCGGTCCAGGCGTCGTCGATGCCGTCGGGGATGCGGACGCCGGCTTCCTCGAGGGCCGACCGCCAGGCGTAGAGGCCAAGGCCCGAGTCGAACGAGCCGACCGACCAGAGGTTGCCGGCGTAGGTGCCCTGCTCGATGAGCGAGGGGAGCACGTCGCCGCGGAGGTCGTCCGGGATGCAGTCGTCCAGTGGGGACAGGCTGCCGTTCCAGGCCAGGTTGGCCATCGTCGGGCCGTCGTGGTCGAGGACGTCGGGGAGGTCGTCGGAGGCGGCCGCCGCGTTGATGTTGTCGCTGTACTGGCCCTCCGGGATGAGGGTGAGTTCGGCGGTCAGTCCGAGTTCCGAGCCTGGCCCCTGGTTGAAGGCGTCGACCGCGGCGGAGATGGCCCCGGCCTCGGCGCCCTCGTGGGCGAACATCGTGACCGTGTCGACCGTCACCTCGCCGTCGCAGATGGCCCGGTTGATGCCGAGATCTCCGCTGCATCCGGCCAGGACGAGCCCGGTGAGTGCGATGCCCGCCAACGCCATGTTGCGTCTCATGTCCAGCCATCTCGTCGTGTTAAACTGATTTAACATTAGTGAATGGTCGAACTGCGGTCAAGGGCCGGTTGCCCGGACGGTTGCGGTGGCGGGCCGACGAGCATCGCCGTCGGCCCGCACTGTCCGGGTCGACTGCCATGCCCAGGACAGGACGGCAGCGGGTGATGGACGTGGTGGCAGACATGACGAGACGCCGGCCGCAGGTGCAGCGGCCGGCGTCTCGGTGTCCCTGTCGCCAGGGCGGTGGTGCGGGGTCGGTCAGCTGTCCTGCTTGATGGCCGACAGGTCGAGCTCGAGCGTGACCTTCTCGCTGACCAGCACGCCACCGGCATCCAGCGGCGCGTTCCAGGTCAGGCCCCAGTCCTTGCGGTTGACCTGCACGCTGGCCTCGAAGCCGATGCGCTCGTTGCCGAACGGGTCGGTGGCGGCGCCGGTGTACGCGAAGTCGATGGTGACCGGCTTGGTGGTGTCCTTGATGGTGAGGTCACCGGTGACGCGGTAGTCGTCGCCGTCGGCCTCGACGGCGGTCGACGTGAAGCGGATCTCGGGGTAGGTGTCCATCTCGAAGAAGTCGTTGGACTTCAGGTGGTTGTCCCGGTCGTCGTTGCCGGTCTCGAGGCTGGCCGCCTGGATGGTGACGGCAGCGGTCGAGTTCGACGGGGTCTCGGTGTCGAAGTGGCCGCTGGCCGAGAACTCGGTGAAGGCGCCGCGGACCTTGGTGACCATCGCGTGGCGGGCCACGAAGCCCAGCCGCGAGTGGCTGTCGTCCAGGACGTAGTTGCCGGTGAGTTCCCGGGTGGGGGTGGTCGTGGTGGTGCTCATGGTGGTCTCCTTGAGGATCAGTTGATGCTTCAACTTTCGCACCACCGTCAACTGAGATGATCGTTCAACTATTCCCGCCCGACGACGACCTTCCCGGACCTCGTCGTCGGCTGGCGAGCCACCACGACGCGCGTCCACGCCACGGGCGGCCGCAGGTCTGGTGGACGCGAGCACGTCGGTGGTCGAGCAGGCGCCATGGACGCGAGCACACGAGTGGTCGACAGGTGGGCGCGTCGCGTCTGGTCGGGCTGAGGTGCGTGCGGACGTCGTCGACGGACGACCCGGTCGAGGGTCGGGGTCGCACTCCGAAGGCGGTCCTTCCCCGACCGGCTCCTGCGACCCCGTGTGGCCCTTCCCGCGCATTGCTGCCACTGTGCCCGGGAGGGGGGTCCGCCACATCGGACGCCAGTCGCCACTGCCCCATGACCGACGTCCCACCGCCCCCGGGTCCTGCGGACCAGGTCTGGGGCCGGTGCCACGACACGATCGAGGCGACCACGGCACGTGGGCTCACTCGTCGAGCACCTTGCGCAGCCGTGCGGCGAACTGGTCCGGCTTGCCGGTCTGTCCGTACTCGCCGCCCAGGAAGCCGCCGTGGTCGCTGGGGAACATCACCAGTTCGGTCCCGAGTCGGTCGGCCACGCCCGCGGAGGTGCGAGCCGTCAGCGTCGTGCCCGTCTCCTCGCCGGCGGCGATCACGACTCGGGTCGGTGCGGCGGCGATCGCCCCGACGTCGAGTCGGTGGTGCCCCACCCCGGTGTCGTCCTGCGACAGCAATGGATCGTCCCGCGAGCCGTCGTCGGCGTCCGGCATCCCGAACATCGCGGGGTCTGGACCCGGCTTGCTCGCCCAGTCGTCGGGGAACGGTCCCTCGTGCATGGTCATCGCGATGAAATGGGCCATCCCGGCGCCGCCGCCCCGGCTCATGTAGGTCTTGTGCACGGCCAGCCAGGCGGCCTCGGCGGCCTCGCGGTCCTCGAGCACGGCCAGCAGTGGTGGTTCGTGGGCGACGACCGTGGCCACGTCGTCGGGGTGGGCTGCCACCAGCGCCAGCGCGGTCACCGCGCCACCGCTGCTGGCGAAGACCTCGATCGGTCGGCCGTCGAACTCGGCGTCGATCGCCTCGATGACGGCGTGAAGGTCCGAGACGTTCTGCTCGACCGGCGACGGCCCAGGGCCGCCACCAGCGCTCCCGTCCGAGGCATCGATGGTGCTGCGCTCGATGCCGCGCGGGTCGTAGGTCACGACGGTGCGGTCGGTGAAGTGGCCGGCCTGCGTCGCGAAGCCGGCGGCGCCCATCGGGTACCCGACCATCAGCAGGATCGGCGTCGTGGACTGGTCGTTGCGGCGGACGTCCCAGGCCAGGGAGGCGCCCGGGACCTGGAGGGTGTGGGTGGTCGGTACGACGGACGGCATGGTGTCACTCATGGGTCACTCCTGTGGGTGTGGTGCGTGGTCCGAGCGCGCTGTCGGCGGTCTCGGGTGTGGTCGAGGTGCGGCAAGGTCAGCCGGCCGAGGTGACGGGGTCGTCGGCGAGGATCGCGTCGACCTGGCCGACGGCCGCCCGCAGGCCCTCCTCCATCCCCATCGCCAGCACCTGCTCCATCGAGGCTCGGTCGGGGAAGACACTCCGGATCGTCATGTGGCTGCGGCCGTCCCCGAGGTCGGTGATGGCCAGGTGGAACCGGTTGCGTGGCAGGTCGTCGTTGGGCGTGCCGTCGGGATGCGCGAAGCCGTCGTGCACGACGAGTCCGTGGGGGGCGTCCACCTCCTCGACCTCCCA
>JAGXFT010000065.1 GCA_024637135.1 Nitriliruptorales bacterium
CCGAGTCGTCGGGTCCAGCAGTGCGGTCGGCGGTCATGCGGTCCCCCAGGTCAGCAGGCACGAGCCCCACGTGAGGCCGGCACCGAAGGCGGTCAGCAACAGGCGATCACCGGGGGCCAGCCGGTCGTTGTCGCGCGCATGGGCCAGCGCGAGCGGGATCGAGGCCGCGGAGGTGTTGCCGTGCAGGTGGACGGTGGTGTGACAGCGCTCGGCCGGGATGCCGACCTTGTCGGCCACGGCGTTCAGGATCCGGATGTTGGCCTGGTGCCCCACGAACATGTCGACGTCGTCGGGACCGAGCCCGGCGGACGCCAGCACCGCCAGTGACGACGCCGACATGTGCGCCACCGCGAAGCGATAGATCTCGCGGCCCCGCATGGTCATGAAGTTGCGACGCTCGTCGATGTTGTCGACCGTGGCGGGTTCGCGGGTACCGCCGACCGGCGTGTACAGCGAGGTCGGGTCGGAGCCGTCCGCCCCCAGGTCGAAGGGTCCCAGTTCACCGGCGTCGTCGGTGCCCAGGACGATGGCGCCGGCTCCGTCACCGAACAGGATCGCGACGTTGCGGTCCTGCGGGTCGACCGCGCGGGTGAAGGCTTCGGCCCCGATCAGCAGGACCGGTCCCGAGCCCGTCGCCAGCAGCCCGGCGGCCTGGCGCAACCCGTAGACGAAGCCCGAGCAGGCGGCGTTGACGTCCAACGCCGGGACCCGGATGCCGAGGTTGTCCGCCACGATCGGCGCCACCCCGGAGACGAGGTAGTCGGGCGTGGTCGTCGCGACCAGCACCTCGGCGATGTCGCCCGGGACCATCCCGGCATCGTCGAGGGCCGCCCGGGCCGCCCGGGTGGCCAGGTCGGACGTGGCGTCGTCGGGTGCCAGGCGATGGCGTTGGTGGATCCCGGTCCGGGTGCGGATCCACTCGTCGGTCGTGTCCAGCTTCTCGGCCAGGTCGTCGTTGGTCACGACCTCGTCGGGCAGGAAGGACCCGAGGCCGAGCGCGGCGACGGGGAGGGATCCCGGGAGCCGGGTGGTGCGCGCGTCGGTGCGCGGTGCGGGTGTCACGGTTGGACTCACTGGTGGTGGGTGGTGCCGGGTGGCCGGGGCGGGCGTCAGGCCCGACCCAACCACAGGACGCCGTCGCCCGCCAGTACGGGCTGCGCCAGGGCCGCGAGGGCACCCGCGATGCGACCACCGTTCGGCGACCGGATCTCGAACTGCTTGCCACCCGCCTCGACGGTGGCAACGACCTCGCCCGGGGACACGTCTGTGCCGTTGTCGGCGAGCGTGCGCACCCGGCCGTCGACCGGCGCGGTGACGACGGTGCAGTTGGGGATCGGGATCATTGATGTGCTCCTGGTCGGGCGGTGCGGGGGTGCGGGGGTCGGGCGTCGGTGCGTCGGCGGGCGTTGGGGCGGTCAGGCCGAAACGGGATTCGGATCGGGATCTGGGGCAAGGTGGGCGACGACGGCATCGACGTCGTCGGGGCTGGCCACGACCAGGCAGGGCAGGTCGCGCACGGTGCGCTTGGCGCAGCCGGCGAGGATGCCGCCGGGGCCACACTCGACCAGCAGGTCGACGCCGTGGTCGGCCAACGCCTCCTGCACGTCGACCCACATCACCGGCGCCAGGATCCCCTCGACCAGGCTGTCGGCGACCGCGCGACCGGTCGCGCGCTCCCGACCGTCCATGCCGGAGAGGAAGGTGGGGCCGGGGTCGTGGAGGTCGACGTCGTCCAGCACGGCGCGCACGCGCTCCACCGCCGGTGCCATCGCGTCGGAGTGGAAGGCACCCTCGACGTCGAGCACCTTCGCCCGACCGCCGGCGTCATCCGCCGCCGCGACGACCTGGTCCACCGCCTCGGGTGGTCCCGCCACCACGACCTGCCCGGGGGCGTTGTTGTTGGCGACGGCGGCGTCGGGGACGTCGGCGACGAGCGCCTCGACCTGGTCGAGGTCGAGCTTGAGGATGGCCGCCATCGAACCGGGCGATGCCGCGCAGGCCACGCCCATGCTGGCACCGCGCTCGGTGACCAGGCGTGCCCCGGACGGACGGTCGAGCACACCGGCTGCGGTCGCGGCCGTCACCTCGCCCAGGCTGTGTCCGGCGACGACGTCGGGATGGACCCCGGCAGCGGCGAGCGCGTCGAAGGCGGCGAGTGAGGCGGCCATGATCGCCGGTTGCGCCAGGGCGGTCGATGCGGCGCATGCCTCGGCGTCATCTGCTCGTTCGCGCAGGTCGCCGATGCCCGCGGCCCCGATTTCGTCGAACGCCGCGGCCGCCGGGTCGTCGCCCCACACCGCGGCCATGTCGGGCCGCTGGGCGGCCTGGCCGGGGAAGAGGAAGGCGATGGTGGTCATGGGACCTGTTTGGTGGGGGGCGAAGGGTGTTCGTCGTGGTTGCCAACGAACTTGAAGTTGACATCAGTGTCATGTTGACACGTACGTCAACAGGATGCAAGCAGCTGTTCCCGTCGAATGACCACCACCCGGCCACCACCGGGCCAGTGGACACCGGGTGGGGCCCTTTGACCCGGATCCGCGCACTCCCCCGGCGGTGCGGGGAGCGCGCGGATCCGGCCGGGCCGAGGCCCGGTGACTCACTTCAACTTGAACCGAGCCGTGAGCGAGGAGCCGTCGACGAAGTTCACGGCCACCAACCAGCAGGTACCGGCCTGCTTCGGAGTCTGCCAGTTGTAGATGAACTGGCCGCCCGTGGCGTCCCAGCGCAACTGGGTCCCGCCGGTGGCGACCGCCTCGATGGTGTCTTCCGGCAGGCCGCTGGTGCACGACGTCTTCGTCGGCACGATGCCGGCCACGACCGCCGTGGAGGTCATCTCCACGTCACCCTGGCCGAAGGCCTCGAACTTCAGCGGGACGGTGGAGCCACCCTTGACTGTGTTGAGGACCGGCGCGGTCGCGGTACCCATGTCGACCGGCTGGAAGAACCCGGACAGGCGGAACGGCCCCACCCGGACGACCACACGTGCGGTGGCGAGGTTGCCGGCCCCGTCCACCGCGGTGCAGGTGATCGTGGTGTCACCGAAGCCGAACTGGCTCCCGGATGGCCGGCTGCAGGTCACCGGAACGGCACCGCTGACGGCGTCGGTCGCCGTCGTGTCGAACGTCACCACGGCACCGGCCGGACCGGTGGGACCGGATGTCACGAGGGCCGGCACGGACAGCGTCGGGGCCGTGGTGTCGCGGACCGTGACGTCGAACCCGGCGGTCGTGACGTTGCCGAGGGGGTCGGCGGCGCGGCAGGTGACGGTCGTCGTCCCCAGCACGAAGGCGTCGCCGCTGGCGCGGTCACAGGTGACGTCGACCGAACCGTGCACCAGGTCCACGGCGGAAACCGCGAACGCCACGACGGCACCGTCGGGGCCGATGGCCTCGGCGACGACATCGGTGGCGGTGATGGCCGGTCCGGTCGTGTCGACGACCTCGACCGAGTACGACCCGGTGGCGCGGTTGGCGCTGGCATCGGTCGCGGTGCAGGTGATCGTCGTCTGGCCCAGCGCGAACGTGCCGCTCCCGGGCGTGCAGGTGACGTCCACGTCACCGTCGACCACATCGGTCGCGGTCGCAGCCGACAGGTCGACCTGCGCACCGTTTGGGCCGGTGGCCTCGGCGGAACGATCCACGGGGAGGGTCAGGTCCGGCGCGGTCGTGTCGACCACGGTCACGGTGTAGGAGCCGGCCGTTGCGTTGCCGGCGGCATCGCCGGTGTCACACGTCACGACGTGGGCGCCCAGGCCCAGGAGGCCGTCGATGGTGTCACAGGTCACGGCCACGTCGCCGTCCACGAGGTCGACCGCCGTGGCTGCCTCGAGCACTACCGCCGCACCGCCGCGACGGTTGCCCTCGACCGTGCGGTCGGCGGGCAGGGTCAGGACCGGGGCGGTCGTGTCGACCACCCGGACGGTGAAGGACCCGCTGGTGGCGTTGGCGGCGCGGTCGGTGGCACTGCAGTCCACCGACGTCGCGCCCAGTCCGAACCTGGAGCCGGCGGGAGGCTGGCACGTCGGGGCGATGTCCCCGTCGACCAGGTCGGCGGCGGTCGCGACGTAGTCGACGCTCGCACCGGTCGGGCCGGTGGCCTCCGCGACCACCTCGGCCGGGACGACCAGCACCGGCGCGGTGGTGTCGAGCACCCGCACCACCGCGGCAGTGGAGGACGCATTGCCGCGCGCGTCGGTGCTGGTACAGGTCATGGTCGTGTCGCCGAGAGCGAACGTCGACCCGCTGGTCGGGGCGCAGTTCACTGGCCGAGGACCGTCGACCAGGTCGGCGGCGGTCGGAGCCGTGTAGGTCACGACCGCACCGGCGGGGCCAGTGGCCTCGACCGTCGCGGCGCTCGGCGCACCAGACAGCACCGGCGCGGTCGTGTCGACGACCGTCACCGTGAAGGACCTCCGACCGACGTTGCCGGCGGCGTCGGTTGCTCGACAGTCCACGGTCGTCGAGCCCAGCGCGAACGTCGATCCGGACGCCGGCGTGCAGGTGACAGCCGGGTTGGCCGGCGCGGCGTCGGTGGCCGTGGCCGTCCAGGTCGCGGTGGCCCCAGTCGGCCCCGTGGCCTCCAGGACGAGATCACCGGGCACCGTCAGCACGGGCGGCGTGGTGTCGCACGACACCACCATCGCCCGGACATCCAGGTCCGTGAACTTGCTCGTGCCACCGCCCCGGGTGGTAGCGGTGAAGCGGATGGACGCGTTGACCTGGCCAGTCGCGGTCGGGGCCAGGGTCACCTGCGCCGTGGTACTGGGCGACACGCTGCCGTCGAACGCGCCGGACCACGATGTCGGCATGGTGATCGTGCCGGCACTGGTCGGGGTCGACAGCGGGGCCGCGACGGACCCGGCGGTCACGTCGACCAGGACGCCGTCGGCGAAGCGGTTGCCGCCACCCGCTCCACCCTTCTTCGTGATCGCGAGCGCAATCGGCTTGGTCGTGGTCGAGCCGGCGCAGACCTGGCCGAAGTCCAGTGCGCTGACGGTGACCGGCGCGAGGCCATCACCATCGGCGACCAGGTCGTCGGCGGCCGCCAGGGTGGAGGTGGCCAGCGAGAGCGTGGCGGCCAGCACGAGCATGTGGGTCGGGCGACGTCGGCGGGCGCGAGTCCTGCCACCGGGTCCGGAACGTGGCTGCATCATGGGGTCCCCCTGGGTCCGCGTCGGCGCGGGGCCGGGATGGCCCCGCGACTCCCCGCCGCGGTGAAGGGGAAGTGGACCTCGGACCAGCCCGACGCCGCCATGCCGGGAGCCGGTAGATCTCGTTCAGACGGCCGGGGACCCGTCTACCGGCATCCGGTAGGTCGGGACGAGGGTCCCGGATCGGACGGGATCCCCGCCGCTACGGTCGGCCGCGGAGCGGTACCGGATCGACTGACCGGTGACCTGGGATCGGGAGGCTGTCGTGGCCGTGGCGGTGCTCGTGGCGGTGGTGACCAACATCATCTTGTTCGGCGCGCTCGCGACCTGGGCGATCGTGGCTGCCCATCGTGAACCGTCGGACCGGATCCGACCGCTGCTGTGGGTGACGGCGGCCATGGCCGGTGCGTTCGTGCTGTCAGCCGTGACCCGCCTGGTGCTCGTGGCCGCACGGCTGGACTTGGTGCCCGGTCGCACCGACGCGCTGGTCGGATCGACGTGGGTGTTCGTCCAGGCCCTGGTGGCGACCACACTGGGCCTCGTCGCGGTGGTGGTGCTCCGTCGGGTGGGCGAGTCGCTGTCCCGGGCCGATCGCGTGGCCAACTCACTGTCGGAACGACTCGTGGACGGCCTGTCGGTGGAGGACGTCGACCTGACCCGGCGCGAGCGCGAGGTCCTGGACCTGATCGGGCGCGGCGTGACGAGTGATCGCGAGATCGCCGACGAACTGGTCATCTCGCCCGCCACGGCCGGCACCCACGTCCGCAACATCCTGCGCAAGACCGGAATGCACAACCGGCGGGAACTGGCCCTGATCGGCATGACCTCGATGGACACGAACCGGGTCCCGGGCTGACGGGATGCGGTCACGACGGACCCCCGTCGCCGTCCGACCCAACCTCGGCCGGCAGGCGCCCGACCCGGCCGTCTCCACCTAGTGGCGCAAGGACACCGCACGGTGGTCGGCGGCGCCGATCTCGGCGGCGATGGCGGCCATCGTCGCGTCGTCGACCTCGTGGTCCAGCGACAACGCCATCACGGCGTGGTCGGCGTCCAGGCGTCCTACCTGGGCCGACGCGATGTTGACCTGGGCAGCACCCAGCAGCGTGCCGACCGTGCCCATGACGCCGGGCCGGTCCCGGTACCGCAGGAACGCCATCCGGTCGGCCGGTTCGACGTCGAGGTTGGAGTTCCACACCTCGACGAAGCGCAGGCGTCTGGACGGCTCGAGCACGGTCCCGGCGACCCGCACCTCGCGACCCTCGCGGTCGGTGCCGACCACGCGCAGCAGCGAGTTGTACGTCGGGGACTCCGAGCCGGTCGTGTGGCGCAGTGCGACGCCCCGGTCGGCCGCCACCTGGGGGGCGTTGACGAAGGTGATCGGCTGCGAGGTGCCCGCCCCCAGCAGGCCCTTGAGCACGCTCAGGCCGATGACGGTGGTGTCAGCGGTCGACAGCGCGCCCAGGTACTCGATCGTGATGTCCGGTCCGAGCCCGCCGGTCAGGCCCGCGTACAACCGCCCGAGCACCTCCCCCAGCTCGAGGTAGCCGGTGAAGCGCTGCTCGACCGGACCACCCTGGACGTTGACGGCGGTGGGCACGAACTGGCCGTCCAACGCGAGGTTCACGGCCTCGGCCACCTGGTTGCCGGCCTTGTCCTGTGCCTCGGCCGTGGAGGCGCCGAGGTGCGGCGTGACCACGACGTTGTCGAGCGCGAACAACGGCGACTCGGTGGTCGGCTCGGTCGCGAAGACGTCCACGGCCGCACCCGCGATGGTCCCGTCGGCCAGCGCCGCGGCCAGGTCGTCTTCGACCACGATGCCACCGCGGGCGACGTTGACCAGGCGGGCGGTCGGCTTCATCATCGCCAACCGGGTGCGGTCGAGCAGGCCGATGGTGTCGGTGTTCTTGGGGAGGTGGATCGTCACGACGTCTGCGACCGCCAGCACGTCGTCGACGGTCGGCAGCAGCGTCACACCCTGGCGTGCGGCCCGCTCGGGGGCGATGAACGGGTCGTAGGCCACCAGTTCCATGCCGAAGCCAGCGGCGCGTTCGGCGACCAGTGAGCCGATCCGCCCCAACCCCAGGATCCCCAGCGTCTTGCCGTACAGCTCGGTGCCCTTCCACGACGCCCGTTCCCACGACCCGCCGACCAGGGCCTTGTGGGCCTGGGGGATGTTGCGCGCCAACGACGCGATCAGCGCCACCGTGTGCTCGGCGGCGGAGATGACGTTGGACTGGGGGGCGTTGCACACGATCACGCCGGCGGCCGTCGCGGCCTCGACGTCGACGTTGTCCAACCCCACGCCCGCACGCCCGATGACCTTGAGCCGCGGCGCTGCCGCGATGACGTCGGCGTCGACGGTGGTCGCGGACCGCACCACGATCGCGTGGTATTTGGCGACGTCGGACAGGATCTCGTCCTTGGAACGTCCGGTCCTCACGTCGACGTCGTGGTCGACGGCGAGGGCATCGATCCCGGCCTGGGAGAGTTGGTCGGCTACGAGGATGCGCACGGCGGTGCCTGTCTGGTGGTGGCGGACGTCGTGCCCGCGAGCGGTTCGGAAGCGGCGGTTCGGGCGGGCGGTTCGGGCGACGGTTCGAGCGGTCGGCGAGGGTAGGGGTCAGGCACAGGACGGGTTCACCAGCGATGGCGGAGGCGGGTCCCGCGAGCGGGGTGCCGGGCCGGGGGTCCGTCGACCGGGTCGTCAGGCGGTCGGCAGTGTCGGGCCCGGGGGCAGGTCGGGGGTGTTGATCATCATCGGCGTGGCGGTCGCGATGTAGTCGAGCACCGCCGCGGTGGCGTCGTCGGGCCAGCCGCGGGCACGGACGGCGGCCGCCATGTGGGTCGCCCACCGTTGCGCCCCGTCGCGGGTCACCCGGAACGGGGCGTGGCGCATCCGCAGCCGAGGATGGCCGTGCGCCACGGAGTAGATGTTCCCGGCGCCGAAGTACTGCGCGAGGAAGAGGGCGAGGTGGGACTTCCCCGGCTCGAGTTCGTCGGGGTACAGCGCCCGCAACGGCGGGTCCTGCTCGACCCGTGCGTAGAAGTCGTCGACCAGTTCGGCGAACGCCTCGGCCCCACCGACGCGGTCGGCGACGTTGAAACTGGGCTGCACGAGGATTCCCCGGTCGGTGGCGGCGCACGGCACGTCGGTGACGGTATCCCCGGCACCGTCGCCACCTATCGTGCGGGCAACGGACACCCGTGCGCGGTGAAACCACGCGTCTACGCTCGTGGACATGACTGAGCCACCACCCGATCACGTCGCCGGCGACCCGGCGGGCCCGGTGCCGCCGCTCGCCGTGCCGGACGACCCGGCGGTCTCGCTGGTCGATCGACGCGAGGCACTGGACGTCCTGGTGTCCGAACTGCGTCGCGCCTGGCGCTCGTTCGACGCGGCCCGACCTGCCGAGCCCGTCCTCCCCGCGGCGTTGCGCGAGCGCTTCGACGCCGACCTGCCCGAGGACGGCGACCGCATCGCGGAGGCCATGGCCGATGCCGCTCGGGCGCTGGACGCCTCCGTGTCACCCTCGCGGCCACTGATGCTGGCCTACATCCCCTCCACCGGGCTCGAGGCCGGGGTCCTGGCCGAGTCCCTCTGTGCGGCCTACGACGTGAACATGGCGGCCTCCGCCGGCGCGATCGAGCACATCGTCGACCAGACCCTGCGCTGGATGGCGACCTTCGTGGGCTTCCCGCTGGAGGAGGGCGTGTTCACCTCGGGCGGCATGACCTCCAACCTGACCGCGATCCTTGCCGCCCGCGAACACGCGCTGCCCGGCACCCGCGTCGACGGGGTCCGCGCCGGCACCGGTGCCGTGTACGTGTCCGCCGAGGCCCACCACTCGGTCGTGCGCGCGGTCGAGGTGGCGGGCCTCGGTCGCGCCTCCATCCGGTCGATCCCACTGGACGACCAGCGCCGGATGCGGGTCGACCTGCTGGACGCCGCCATCGACCGCGACGTGGCTGCGGGCACGACACCGGTCGCGGTGGTCGCGACGGCCGGCACCACCCTGACCGGCGCCGTGGACGACCTCGACGCCATCGCCGACGTGTGCCGACCGCGGGGTCTGTGGCTGCACGTCGACGGGGCCTACGGTGCGCCGGCGGCGGGGTCACGTGCTCGTGGCCACCTGTTCGCCGGCCTGGCTCGGGCCGACTCGCTCACCATCGATGCCCACAAGTGGATGGGGGTCCAGAAGGCGTGCTCGATGGTGCTGCTGTCCCGCACGGGCGCGCTGGCCTCGGCGTTCCGCCACGAGGAGTCCTACCTGCTCCACGAGGAGGACACGTCGCACCACGTCGACCACACGCTGGAGTACTCACGTCCCGTCCGCGCGCTCAAGCTGTGGCTGGCCATGCGCACCCACGGGGCGCGCCAGTACCGCGACTGGCTGGACCACACCGTGGCGCTGGCCGATGACCTGGTGGCACGACTGCGCGCGGCGCCGGACTTCGAGGTGCTGCACGACCCGCCGCTGACGACCATCTGCCTGCGACACCTGCCCGGCGGCGACGTCGACCTCGACCGACACAACGCCGTGCTGGCCCGCGCCGTGGTCACCGACGGGCGCGCCTACCTGGCCCCCGCGGTCCTGGACGGACGCGTCTGCCTGCGGGTGACGCTGGTCAACTTCCGCACGACCCACGCCGACCTCGACACCCTGCTGGCCACGATCCGTGACTGCGCGGCCACGATCGCGGCCGAGTCGGCCACCACCTGAGGTGACGAGGCCCGGCCAGCGGGACGGCCGCCGACGGGGCCCAACCGGGCGCAGTCAGCCGCAGGGGTCAGCCGCGAGGTCAGCCGCAGCAGTCAGCCCGGGCGACCATCGATCTGGTCGACGTGGTGGTCGACGGCATCCGGTGCCTGGCGACCGGTCTTGCGTTCACCGGCGTCGACCACCTTCTCGGCCACTTCCTCGGCCTTGGCCTTGACACCATCGAGCTTGCCCTGCTCGTCCAGTCCCCTGGCCTTGTCCATTGCCTGTCCGGCGAGGTCCTTGGCGCGGTCTGGGAGTCCCATCGAATGCTCCTGCGACGCGTGGCACCGCGCGGCCATCGCGCGGTCGAGGTCACGATAGGGGCGCGGAGCCGTGGGCGGCAGCGGTGATCAGGTGGACGAGTGTCCGGGCGGAGGTCCGGGCGCGTCCGGTGCGTGGCCCGGCGGGGCGGGCGGGGGCGCCGGGCGCGCGGGGGTGGACGCGGGTGCCGGCGGCGGGGCCGGTGGCGACACCACCGGGTCCGCATCGGCGGCAGGCGGCGTGGGGGCCGAGGGGGCGGCTGGTGGCGGTGCCGTGGCCGCCGCGGGGTCACTGGGGGGTGGCGCGGACGGCGTCCCGGGGCTCCATCCCGAGGCCGGCGGCGGCGGGGCATGGGGATCCGGCGGCGTCGGGGTGGTCGAGGAACTGCCGGAGGAGAACGTGCGACTGATGCCTTCCTCCGCCTTGCGCAGGCCCTGTTGCGCCTTGTCGCGGTACTCGTCGAGCTTGCCGGAATCCTCCATCTCCTGGTACTTCGCCTGGGCCCGATCAGCGGCCTTCTTCGCCTCGTCCGCAGCCTTCTGTGCGGCCTCCCTGGCCTTGTCGAGAAATCCCATGTCCGCGCCTCCCTGTCCGACGAGCGCGTGTCCGCCCGTGTCGACCAGCCAACCCGACTGGCGCGGGCCCGACAACCCCACCCGTCCCGGCGTCGGCCCACCGAGCCTCACACCCCGAACTTGACAGGTGGTTACCGAGTAAGCATACTGGGCGCGATCACAGGGGTTACCCAGTAACCCCAATCGCGACGGACTGCACGACAAGGGTGACGACCATGACGATCCGACATTCCCTGCTGGCGCTGCTCGCCCACGAACCCGCGCACAGCTACCAGCTCAAGGGCGATTTCGAGGATCGCACCGGCGGCGCGTGGATGCTCAACATCGGCCAGGTCTACACGACCCTCCAACGGCTGGAGCGGGACGGGTTCGTGATCGGCGACGACGACGACCAACGAACCGTCTACCGACTGACCGCCAGCGGTCGGGCGGCATTGGACGAATGGTTCGCCGAGCCGATCATCCACGACCCGCCCCCGCGCGACGAGCTCACCCTGAAGGTGCTGCTGGCGGTGGGGGCCGACGACGTCGACCTGCATCCCATCCTGCAGCGCCAACGGACGGCGGCAGTGGAACACCTGCAGGCCCTGACCCGACAGAAGGCGGCAGCCGACCCGGAACGGGACCTCCCCTGGCTGCTGTTGATGGACGCCCTCGTCCTGCGCACCGAGGCCCAGATCCGATGGCTGGACATCTGCGAGGCGCGGGTCGCCCAGGCCACTCGCACCGGGGGGGGTGGGGCATGACCGTCGCCATCGCGCTGCAGGGTGTCGGACGGACCTACGGTTCCGGCAGCACCGAGGTCGTGGCCCTGCAGCCGTGCGACCTGGCCGTCGACGACGGAGAACTGGTGGCAGTCATGGGCCCGTCCGGGTCCGGGAAGTCGACCCTGCTGCGGCTGGCCGGGGGCCTCGACACGCCGAGCACCGGCCGGGTCGAGGTCGGCGGCACGGACCTGGCGACGCTGGACGCCACGGCGATGGCGATGCTGCGGCGCCGCGTCCTGGGCTACGTGTTCCAGGACCTGAACCTCCTCCCCGGGCTCACCGCGTTGGAGAACGTCACGCTCCCACTGGAACTGGACGGCACGCGCCTGCGACGTGCGCGCCCGGTCGGTCTCGCGGCCCTGGACGCGGTGGGCCTCGGAGACCTCGCCGACCGCTTCCCCGACGACCTGTCCGGCGGGGAACGCCAGCGGGTCGCCATCGGACGGGCCACGGTCGGGCACCGTCGCGTGCTGCTGGCGGACGAGCCCACCGGTGCCCTCGACACGGTGGCCGGCGAGAGCGTGCTGCGCCTGTTGCGCGCGCACTGCGACGCCGGCGGCGCCGGCGTCGTGGTGACCCACGACGCCACCCACGCGGCGTGGGCCGACCGCGTGGTGTTCCTGCGCGACGGGCGGATCACCGACCAGGCCGGACCGTGGGACCCACAAGCGGACCTGCTGACCGAACGGCCCTCGGCGTGAACCCCGCGGTCGGCGTTCCCGCCCTGGCGGCGGTGTGGCGGCTCGCCCGCCGCGACCTGCGTCGCACCCCGCTGCTGACGCTGCTGATGATGGCGATGATCGCCCTTCCGGTCGCGGCCACGGTCGGTGCCAGCATCCTGTTCGCTACCCAGACGGGGACCCCGGCGCAACGGGCCGAGGCCCGCATGGGCCAGGCGGACCTGCGCCTCGACGACCTGGGATCGCCGGACGGGACCGCGTTCACGTCCGACGCCGTGCGGGCCCTGTTGCCGACCGGCAGTCGGCTGGAGGCAACGGGGTTCGAACAGGCGACCCTGTCGGCCGGTGGCGGTGCGTTCCGACTGGACCTGCAGGCCGTCGACCTCGACGGCCTCGCCGAGGGCATGTTCCCGGTCCTGTCCGGACGCGCCCCTGCGGCACCCGACGAGGTCGCCCTGTCGACCCCGGCGCTCGTCGCCGGCGCACTGGTCGTGGGCGACCGGGCCGACCTCGGCGACCTCGGCCTCCGCCGGATCGTGGGCCAGATCGTCGACGCCGATGCGACCTCCGTGCCGCTCGCCGTCGTCGCGCCGGGACCGGGCGTCACCCCCGCAGCCTGGCTGGTGGACCTGCCGCCGGGCCTCGACGCCGCAGACGTCGCCGACGGCCTGCGACAGGACGTCGAAGGGCTCGCGCCCCTGACCCGCGCGGACGCCGGCGGGCTGTCCGACAACCAGGCCGCCGCGGTCCTGGTCCTGGGCGGGTTCGCGCTGGTCGAGGCCGCGCTGGTCGTGTCGGCGTCGTTCGCGGTCTCGATCCGACGTCGCCAACGCGACCTCGGCCTGCTGGCGGTGGGCGGCGCCAGTCCCCGCCACCTGCGGGCGTCGGTGTGGACCTCCGGCCTGACCGTCGGTGTGGCCGGTGCCGTCGTCGGCGTCACCGCCGGACTGGCCGGTGTCCGGCTCGCACTGCCGTGGATCGCCGGGCGGGCGGACCGCGTGGTCACCGGGCTGGTCGTCCCTCCCAGTTCCCTGGTCGTCCCGCTGCTGCTCGGCACGGCCACTGCGGTGGTGGCTGCCCTGGTGCCCGCCCGCGGCGCCATACGGCTGCCGGTGGCCGTGGCGCTGGCCAACCGCCGGCCCCCGTCACGTCCGAGCCGACGGTGGGCCGTCGCCGGCATGCTGCTGGTCGTGTCCGGTGTCGCCTGCGTGGCCGTGACGTCCGCCGTCGTGGCGACCCTGCCCCTGCCCGACGCCGTCCGCGGCCTGGCCGTGCCCGGTGGGGTCCTCCTCGGGTCGGTCCTGGGCGTCCTGGGGGTCGGGGCCGCCAGCCCGTGGTTGCTGGAACGCCTGGGTCGCCTGGCCCCCCGGCTGCCACTGGGCCTGCGGCTCGCGGTCCGCGACACGGGCAGGTTCCGCACCCGCAACGGGCCGGTCGTCACGGCGGTCGTCGCCGGGTTGGCCGGCAGCATTGCCCTGGGGACCGTCCTGGGCTCGATGGAGACCCGCAACCGTGCGGCCTACGTCGCCCTGATGGACACCGACCAGGTCCTGGTGGCAGGACCGTCCTCCGCCACCGTGACCCAGGACGTGTCGCGTCGACTCGACGCGGTGGCCGCCTCTCCGCTGCGACCGTTGGAGGGCGACGACCCCGAGAGCTGGGTCGAACTCCACGCACCCGACGGCACCTGGCTGTCGACCGTCGTCGGCGATCCCACGACCGTCCGGGCGCTGGGTGGCGACGACGACGACGTCGTCGCACTCGCGCGAGGCGAGGTGGTCGTGTGGACCGCCGACACGCCCGACCATGTCGACCTGGTCGACGGCCGCGACGGACCACCCACTGCAGCCGACACGACCAGCCTGCCCGTCCACGTCGCAGCCACGGCCAACGCCATCGTGCTCCCCGACGCCGTGGTGTCCGTCCAGACCCTGGAAGAAGTCGGGATGGCACCGCCGACCGGGCCGGCCTCGCAGGGAGTCGTGCGATTGCCCGGCCCGATCGATGCGGCCGGCGCAGATGCGGCTCGTGCCGTCGCGGCCGGTGCGAGTGCGACCACGGTCACCGTCGAACTGGGCTACGTCAATGGCACCGCGACGCTCCGGGGCGCCGTGCAGGTGGCCGCCCTGCTGACCGCGCTGGTCGTCGTCGCGATCGCCCTGTCGCTGTCCGCCGCGGAGAGCCGCAGCGACCGGGCTGCCATGATCGCCATCGGTGCCCCACCCTGGGTCACCCGGAACCTGTCGGCAGGCCGGGCGGCGGTGCTGGCAGGCCTGGGCGGGTTGTTGTCCGTGCCGGCCGGGCTCCTGCCGGCGTGGGGGTTGGTCTCGACGCTGGATGGCATGCCGTTCGTCCCGGCGTGGGCCGCGATCGGGGCGGCCGCGCTGGGCCTGCCAGCGATCGCCGTCGCCGGTGCATGGGTGCTCGCCCGCTCGGGGATGCCGAACCGCGTCCACCGAACGGCCTGACCGCAGCGGGGCCGGGGGCCGAAACCTGGGCCCCGGGGTGTGGGCCCGCAAGCCGTGGCTGGCGGGTCAGTCGCCCTCGACGGGCTCGGGTCGTCCGGGGTGGCCGTCGAAGCCGTGGCCGCGCCGGGGAACCAGCACGCTGCGGGTGAACTCGCAGACCACGACGCCGTCCTGGTTGTAGCCGATGGTCCGGACCCGCACGATCCCGCGATCGGGCTTCGAGCGGGACTCACGCACCGCCAAGACCTCGGTCTGGGAGTAGATGGTGTCGCCGTGGAAGGTCGGGTTGGCGTGCTTGAGCGACTCGACCTCGAGGTTGGCGATGGCGCGGCCGGACACGTCCGGCACCGACTGGCCCAGCACGATCGAGTAGACGAGGTTGCCGACCACCATGGCACGTCCGTGCGGGGTCGCCACGGCCGCATAGTTGTCGTCGCTGTGCAGCGGATGCTGGTTCATCGTGATCGAGCAGAACAGGATGTCCTCGGCCTGCGTGATGGTCTTGCCGGGCCAGTGCCGGTAGACGTCCCCCACCTCGAAGTCGTCGAGGTAGCGGCCGAACTCCTCGGTGGGCATGGGTGCAGGTCCTCGCGTCGGGACGGACGGTCACGGGTCCTCACGATAGCCACGGACGGCAGGGTGGCCGTGGACCCGGCATGCTGGGACCATGTGGAGATCGAGGATCGTGCCGGGACTGATGGCCGTGGCCGTCGCCACCCTCGTTGCCGCATGTGGGACGCCGCCCGATCCACCCACGGCCCCCGACCCGT
Source organism: Nitriliruptorales bacterium (assembly GCA_024637135.1). Lineage (GTDB taxonomy): Bacteria > Actinomycetota > Nitriliruptoria > Nitriliruptorales > Nitriliruptoraceae > Salsipaludibacter. Next base: position 15,437 of record JAGXFT010000065.1, read on the forward strand.
CGCCGGCCGTGGACCCCTCCCCCGGGGCCGGGTCGTCCGGGCCGTTCGACCCGTCCTCGGTACCGACGCCGCCTCCCGCGTCCTCCGTGGCCCCCACCTCCTCGCCCACGGTCGACCTCGGGACCCGGCCGGAACCGGCCATCACCGACCCGGCCCGTCCCTAGGTGCTGTCTGGCGGTTCGGGCAAGCCGGCGCCCTCGTCCGGTCTGTCAGCCGCGGATGGCGTCAGGTGTCATCGCACCCCACGGCGATGGCGATCGCGAGACCGATCACGTCGACCACGCGTGGTTCCAGACCGCCGACGCGCCGGGTCTCCGGCTGGCGCCGAGAGGCGTCACGTTCATGTTCCGCACGACGTCGTCGCACCGCCGTGCGGAGGCCGTCGCGGGCCGCCTCGGACATGTTGATGCCGAGTTCCTTGGCTTCCGCGGCCAGTTCGTCGTCGATGACCACCGATGTGCGCATGCGTCAAGGACAAGCAGTCATGTGCCTTGGAAATGCTGCCACATCTGTGTGCCGACCCAGGGAGCACTCCTCAGCCCCCGGACAGGTTTCGCCAAGAGAGGCGGCGTTTCGCTATCTTGCATGTTGTTCCATTACACTCTGAAGGACGAGAGGACGGAGGTGCGGGTGTCAGGTGGTCGGCCTCCGCATCCCGGGACGCGTCCGGTGGAGTTGCGCTTTCCCTTCGATGAGGCGTCACGGGTCGCGGCCGAGGCGCGGGCCTTGGCGTCGGACCTCCACCGCCTTGGCCGGTTGTTGGAACAGGACCTCGGCACGCTCTCCGCGACGTCGTTCGCGGGCATGTTCGCGCACTGGCTCGCAGCAACCGGCGACGACGCCCACCTCGAGGTGACACGACTGGCGTCGGCGTTGGAGGACCAGGCCGACCGGGTCGAGTCGTCCATCGGCCACGCGCACGTGCGCGTGGCCGATCGCAGCGACCAGATCATGCGGTACGAACGTCGGCTGCGGCGATGGTCGGACTGGACGGAACCGGTGCGGGCGGGGAGCCCGTGATGCGCCGACATCGGCGGTCCGACGGCGACCCGGCCCAGGACGGGGACGTGCATGGCTGACGTCGTGCTGGACCCCGCAGCGCTGGAGGACCTGGCCGCGGCCAGCCGGCGGCGGCTGCTGGCCATCGACACCCAGGTGTACGACGCCGCGCTTGCCGACTTCGCGACCGCCCGCAACGACATCGGCATCGGCGTCGCGAGCCTGTCCGGCCGGGTCGCCGACACGTTGGGTGAACTGGAACGCCTGAACCGGTCCTGCGAGGCCTTCGTCGACCAGATGGTCGGCCTCGATGGGCACTTCGCGGCCGGCGACGTCGTCCGGACGTCGTTGTCACGGGCCGAGTTCGCCGCCATGGTCCGGGCGTGGCAAGGGCGGCCGACCGGTGACCTGCTGGCGTCTGCCCCCGCCGTGCAGGCCAGCCAAGCCCTGGCCGCGGCCGTCCGACGAGCGGGCGACCCGTGGGTGTCACAGCCGGAACGGGACGCGGCGGACCAGGAGGTCCTGCGGCTCCTGGACCACCTGATCGACCTGGGCGTCAACGACGATCCGGCCGTGCAGGCCGCAGTCATCACGTCCCTGGGTGCCGACGAGTCGAAGGGTTCGCGGGCCGCCTCGCGGTGGTGGAACGCGACGCGGGCCGACCGGTGCCATGGGTGACCGCCGGCATGGAGTTGCTGGCGGACTGGACCGCGGCCGCGGCCAGCGGCTACGCCCACGACCAGCTCGCCGGCTTCTGGAGGCGTTGCCGGCCGAGCTGGTCACCGCCCTCAACCTGCTGGTGCCCTGGATCGGTCGTGCGAGTGCCCAGGCCGCAGCCGACGTGTGGGCACGGCCGGGGGTCGGAGGTGGGCTGGATCCTGTCGTGGCGGCGTCGCTGGCCCAGCGCGGTTGGCCCGAGCCCGCCGGCAACGGCGACCGTGCCGCCATGATCCTGGCCACCAACCCACGGGCCGCCCACGAACTCCTGACCGACGACGTGGCCGCGGCCGAGCCGCGTTGGAACGCGTGGCCGGATTCCACTTCGACCTGATGGACGACGGCGTTCGCCCCGCCGCCGACGCCTTCCTCGACGGCGCCGACGGCACCTTCGCAGCGCTGGCCACCACCTTCCTCCGGAACCACC
>JAGXFT010000066.1 GCA_024637135.1 Nitriliruptorales bacterium
CGGTGCCGGTGCCCGTCCACAGGCACCGCGATCGGGGCCCGGCACCCACGGTCGGCTTCGTAGCGTCCTCGCTCCACCTGCTGCGGAGGCGAGACCGTGCGGACCACGATGGAGGACCGGTTGGACGACGCCCTGCGCGTCGCCGTGGTCGACCGGGTGGTACGCGATCCGGACGCGGGCCGCGACCACACCGACCGGGTCGCCGTGCGACGCGCGGTCTCCCGGGCGTTGGCCGCAGAGGGCGTCGTGGTGTCACCGGCCGCCTGGGCCCGGTTGGTCCGGGACCTCGTGGACGAGATCGCCGGACTCGGCCCCCTCGAGGACCTGTTGCGCGACCCCGCCGTGACCGACGTGTGCTGCAACGGCCCCTCGGAGGTGTGGGTCGACCGCCACGGCCGGCTGGAACGGACCGACGTCACCTTCCGCGACGACCAGGCGATGGTCGCGGTCATCCGTCGCACCGTGGCCGGGGTCGCGCGCCGACTCGATCGGGCGCACCCGTGCGTGGATGCGGCCCTGCCCGGCGGCGTTCGCCTGCACGCCGCCCTTCCACCGGTCGTTCCTGCGCCGGTCCTGACCCTTCGCCGGGTCGCCACGGTCGTGCCGACGTGGGACGACCTCGAGGCCACGGGCACGGTCCCGGCGCCCTGTCGCGACCTGCTCGAGGAGGTGGTCGCGGCGCGCCACAACGTCGTGGTCGCCGGACGTGCGGGGGTCGGCAAGACCACGTTGCTGGCCCGGCTGCTGTCGACTGTCGAGGACGACCGCGTGGTCGTGCTGGAGGACACCCCGGAACTCGGGCGACCCGCACGTCACGCCGTGTCGATGGCGGTGGTCGAGGCCACGCCGGACGGTGGCGGGGTCTCGCTGGCCGACCTGGTCCGCCAGTCGCTGCGGATGCGACCGGACCGACTCGTGGTGGGCGAAGTACGCGGCGTGGAGGTGGCCAGCCTCCTCCAGGCGATGAACACCGGGCACGACGGGACGATGACCACGGTGCACGCGAACACGCCTGCCGACGCACTGGTGCGCCTGGAAGGCATGGCCCTGCTCGCGGGTGTCCCGCTGGACGCTGCCCGGGCCCAGGTCGACGCGGCCGTGGACGTGGTGGTCGGCATGGACCGACGGGGGCGTCGTCGCGAGGTCCGGTCGGTCGTGGAGGTGACCCGTCGCGACGATCGACGCCTGCTGGTGGAGCGGTGGTCCCGATGACGGTCGAGCCAGCCCCCCGATCCAGTCGGTGCGGCCCGAGCCCCAGGGCCGACCGGGTGGTGCGGTGTCGCGACGCCGTAGGTGGTGCGGCGGACGGCCCCGCAGCACGGTCGGCACTGCTGCGGGTCCGTGCCCTGGGGTCGGCGGCGGTGGCAGACGAGCGCGTCCTGGCGGACCTCGACCCGTTCGTGGCGACGCTGCTGCGTCTCGCCCGCGACCAGGGTGCGGCCGTCGGTCCGGTGTTGGAGGCCGCCACCGCCGCCGCCGACCAACGGCGCCTGACCGCCGCCGAGGTCGCGGCCGCGATCGCGCCGGCTCGGACCGTCGCCCGCTCGCTCGTGTCGATGCCGGTCGTGGCCGTCCCGATCCTGGGCGCGGTCGCCGGTGCGGACCTGGTCGGCTTCTACCTCCGCGACCCGTTGGGACGGGTGCTCGGGGTGGTCGTGCTGGTGCTGCTTGGCGTGGCGGCCGCGTGGATGCGAGTGCTGCTCGCGGCCGACGGGTCGCGGTCGACGTCTCCCCGCGCGGCATGGGCACTGGCGGCGCTGGGAGCGGTCGTGGCCGTGATCGGGCCGGTCGTCCCGGGGGTGGCACTGGTGGCTGTTGGCCTCGTGCGTGCACGATCCGCCGGCGAACCCGCCGGTCCTTCCCCACACCTGGCCGTCGTGGCCGACCTGGCCGCGGTCGCGCTAGCTGCCGGTCACGACCTGGCCGGCGCGCTCCGGATGGCCGCTGACCACCTCCCGTCGGCCGTCCCGCATGCGCGGTCCGACGTCGCACCGCTCGTAGTCGCCGTCCGTGTCCTCGCCCTCGAACTGGTCCTGCGGCCGGTTTCCCGTGGTGACGTGGAGCCGACCGACCAGGACCCGACCATCGCCCCGTTGGCCGCTGCGGTCCGCGCACTGGCGGCGGCCGGCGCACCCGGCGTCGAGGTGCTGCGTGGACTGGCGCGCCGCCTCCGTGACGACGATGCCCGGCGTGGCCGCGAGGCCGCCGCACGACTGCCTGCCCGCCTGACCTTCCCCACCGCCCTGGTGCTGGTGCCCGCGACCGTGCTCGCGATCGGTGCGCCGATCGTGCTGCAGGGACTCGCGGCGCTGACCAGCACCTGACCAGACAAGGAGCACCATGCCTGCACGACCAGCCCACCATCCCCTCGCCACGCTCCCCGAGCGTGGCCTCCACCCCCACCTGCCACCCCGTTGGATCCGTCGGCGCGGAGCGGTGGGTCAGTCGGACGAGGCTGTCGGTCCGTGGCCCGACCCGGTCGCCCACGGTGGCGACGCGGACAGCCGGGGCCAGCGGCCCGGACCCGATCGGGACGACCGCGACGGCGCCTCGGAACGCTCGGCTCGTGGCGGTCGTCCGCAGGTCGACCTCCGGTCGCAGGACGGCTCCGTGGCCACCGAGTACGGCCTGCTCGCCGTCGTGGCCGCCACGATCGTGTCGGTCATGCTCGACTGGGCCACCAGCGGGGGCATCACCTCGCTGCTGCAGTCGATCATGGCCCGCGTGTCCAGCCTCGTCGGCCTGTGACCCGGCGGTCGCCGGGCCGTCGCGGTTCAACGGTCGGCTCGCGACCGGTCGGGTGCGATCCGGCACCTGGCCCCGTCGTCGACGAGCCGTCCGCGACGTCGTGCGGCGAGCGCGGGGTGGTGGCCCTGGAACTGGCGTTGACGCTTCCGCTGGTGGCGTTGCTGCTGGTGGCCGGGCTCGCGCTCGTCGGCGTGGTGCGGTCCAGCCTCGTCGCCCAGGAGGCCGCGCGCCTTGGTGCCCGGGTCGCGGCCGTGGACGGCGACGATGCGGCCGTGCGCCGGGCCGTGGCCGACGTGCTGGGGCCGGTGGCCGAGGTCCGGGTGGGGCCACGGCGCACGCGCGGCATCGTGGAGGTGACCGTGGTGGTCCCCGTGGACGTCGTCGGGTTGCCACGCACGGTGACCGCACGCTCGGCCGCGCTGGTCGAGCCCGTGGTGGACTGAGTGCCCGCGCGAAATGGCCAGGACGGCCAGGACGGCACGGCCGTGCTGGGCACGGCCGTCGGGCTGCTGGTCGCCGTGGTGCTGGTGGCCGTCGCGATCCACGTCGGTGCGCTGCTGATCACGCGGGCACGGGCATCCACCGCCGCCGACCACGCCGCCCTGGCCGCCGCCACCGCCCTGGCCCACGGCGACGATCCCGTCGACGCCGCACGGCAGGTCACGTCGGCCCTGGGTGCTCGCCTGGTGTCGTGTGCCTGCGCGGCGGCCCCCGTGCGTGTCGCCGTCGAACTGGAGGTCCCCACACCGTTGGGACGTCTCCCCGACAGCATCTCGGCCGTGCGGGCCACCGGCCACGCCGGCCTGGTCCCGGCACCGGGGTGAGACCTCAGCGGCTGGGGTCGTCCGGGTCGACGATCCGCAGACGCGACGGGTCCACGTACAACCGCACCGGATCGCCGACGGCCAGGTCGGGGATCTTCGGCGCCAGCACCTCGACGACGTCGTCGGGCTGGACGTGGTCGGGCTTGGTGTCGGGGTGCGGGTGGTAGACCAGCGCGTCGTGGCGACGGCCGGTCGGATCCTGGAGTCCGATCGCGACGAACGAGAAGTCCTCGGCCGGTTGGGTGTGGGTCCAGCGGACGTCCCGGAACGTGTGGTCGGCGCGGACCACCTCCCAGCGCAGGGGAGCGATCGAGACGTTCACCGTGCCCGGATGGAACCCGGACAGGTCCAGTCCCCGGGCGGCGAAGTGGGGGCGTTGCAGCGCGATCGTCCCACCCGGGAAACGCGGGTCGCCGGACCGGCCCGATGCGACCCCGTGCCCGGCCACGACCACCCCGGAGACGACCACGGACCGGCCGTCGTCGTCCGGATCGTCCGCGCCTCCCGCGCCGGTCATGCGTCGTCCCCGTCCGCAGCGAGCGCGTCCAACAGCAGGTCCAGCACCATGACGGCACCACGCTTGTCCAACGGGTCGTTGCCGTTGCCGCACTTGGGGGACTGGACACACGACGGACAGCCGTCGTCGCAGCGGCAGTCGTCGACCACGTCACGGGTCGCCGACGTGTGCTCGCGGAACCGGCGGAAGGAACGCTCGGCCAGGCCGGCCCCGCCCTGGTGGCCGTCGTAGACGAACACCGTGGGCAGGTCGGTGTCGGGATGGCGCGCGGTCGACAGGCCGCCGATGTCCCAGCGATCGCACAACGCGATCAGCGGCAGCATCCCGATCGCGGCGTGCTCGGCGGCGTGCAGGGAGCCCGGCCAGCGGCGCGGGTCCAACCCTCCGCCCGCCTCGCCCAGCGCGTCCTCGGTCACCGTCCAGGTCACGGCGACGGTGTCGAGGTGCAGGGGTGGCAACTCCAGCGGCACGCTCGCAAGCACGTCCGAGGATCCGATCCGGAGCACGTCGTAGCCCGTCACGGTGTTGGTCACGGCGACCCGGTTCAGTGACAGCCGCACCACCCCCAGGTCGCGGGCCTCGACCTCCTCGACGATGGCGACGTCGGTGTCGCGACGTGCCCGGGTCATGGTGTTGGTGCGGACCTTCTCGGCCGCGGCCAGACCGCGATCGAGGTCCAGCGCCAGGATTTCCCACGTCGTGCCCTGGTGGAGGTAGATCGCCCCGTCGTGGACGGTGTCCCGCGCCCGGGCGCCGTCGACCGTGCCGACCACCGACCCGGCCACGGCATCGATGATCCGCACCTCGCCCGAGCCGATGGAGCGGATGTTGACGTCGCCGGCAGGCCCGCGACGACCGGTCCAGTGCAGGCGCCCCGCCCGCTCGCGCAGCCGGCCCGCCACGACCTCGTCGGCCGCCACGTCCAGCGCGGTCGGCCCGAACCAGCGTCCCACCTCGCTGGACTCCAGGGGGGCCTCGTGGGCCGCACAGCGCAGGTGCGGTGCCAACAGGTACGGGTTCGCCGGGTCGATGATGGCGTCCTCGGACGGCCGCCCCAACAGGTGGTCCGGGTGGTGCACCAGGTACTGGTCGAGCGGGTCCTCGCCGGCCACCAGCACCCCGATCGCCGACTCCCCGGTGCGCCCGGCCCGGCCGAAGCGCTGCCACATCGACGCGATCGTGCCCGGGAAGCCGGCCAGCACGACGGCGTCCAGGCCGGCCACGTCGATGCCCAGTTCCAGTGCCGAGGTGGCGGCCAACCCACGGATGCGGCCGTCCCGGAGCCCCTCCTCCAACTCGCGGCGCTCGGCGGGGAGGTATCCGGCCCGGTAGGACTTGATGCCGCCCCGGAGGTCGTCGGCGATCCGGTCGCGCGCGTTGGCCGCGATCACCTCGGCCGCCTTGCGCGAGCCGGTGAACACCAGGGTCTGGGTCCCGGCGGCGACGAAGGAGGCCAGCAGGTCACCGACCTCGCCCAGCAACGATCGGCGGCGTCCCTCCTCGCGGTCGTCGAACGGGGGCTGCCACAGGCCGATGTCCAGCGGTCCCCGGCCCGACCCGTTCCGGTCGATCGCGGTCACGTCCAGTCCGGTCAGCGTCCGCGCGTGGTCGCCCGGGTTGCCGATCGTGGCCGACGCCAGCACGAACGTGGGGTCGGCGTCGTAGCGTTCCAGCAGCCGTCGGAGACGTCGCAGCACCAGCGCGACATGTGAACCGAACACCCCCCGAGCGGTGTGGGCCTCGTCGACGATCACGTAGCAGACCCGGTGCAGGACCTCGGCCCAGTGGCGATGACCCGGCAGCATCGAGTGGTGCAGCAGGTCGGGATTGGTGAGGACGAGGTTGGCGCGTCGCCGGATCGCGTCGCGCTCGGGCAGGGGCGTGTCCCCGTCGACCACGGCGGCGCGCACCTGGGGCAGCTTGAAGGCACGGAACTGTCGCAACTGGTCTCGGGCCAGGGCCTTGGTCGGCGCCAGGTACAGCGCCGTCGCGGTGTCGTCGCCCAGCAGGTGGTCGAGCACGGGCACCTGGTACGCCAGGCTCTTCCCCGAGGCCGTGCCCGTCCCGACGATCGTGTGGTGGCCGGCGCGGATCGCGGCGATCGCGTCGACCTGGTGGGCGTAGGCGCGGTCGACGCCCAGCAGTGACAGCCGGGAGGCCAGCAGGTCGTGCATGGGTGGCAGGTCACGCCAGTCGGGGGTCCGCGCGGGCAGGTGGGCGACGTGGACCAGGCCCTCGTCGTCTGCATGGGCACCGTCGTCCCGGCTGCCGTGCACCGCGACCGACGACGTCGCGCCCGAGGCCGACGACGCGGCCACGAGTTCGAGGATGTCGCGGGGATCCATCGGGTGGGCCTGGTCGGTGGTGGCGGACCCGGTGTCGGGCTCCGGTGTGGGCACGGTGTCGGGGTGGGCGCCGGGCACGAGTCGGGGGCCAGTGTGCCGCTTCGTGCCCTGCAACGGGCAGGACTACCCTGCGACCGTGACGCGCGCGGCTCACCGAGTCGCGGAGTGTGGTGACGGACAGGCAACGCCACCGCGCCGCCCATCCTGCTGGAGGTCCAATGGAGGTCGACGACCGGACGATGCAGAGCATCGCGGCCTACGACGAACACGCGGACGACTACCAACACGCCTTCCGGATGAAGCGACCGTCCACGGCGATCCGGCGGTTCGCCGAGTGGGCGGGACGAGGTGCCCTGGTCGCCGACGTCGGCTGCGGCCCCGGTACCGACCTGCGCCTGCTGTCCGACACCGGCCTGCACGTCGTCGGGATCGACGCCTCGCTGGGCGCACTGCAGTACGCCCGCCTGTTGATGCCGCGGACCGCGCTGGTGCGGACGTTCCTCCACGACCTCCCGTTCCCGGTCGACACCTTCGGCGGGATGTGGATGTCGTCGGCGTTCACCCACCTCCCGCGGGCACAGTGGCCACAGGTCTTCGGCCACCTGATGACCCGGATGGGAACCGGTCCAGTGTACTTCTCGTGCTACCTCGGGACCGCCGACATGGAGTCGGTGGAGGACGCCACGCTGGGGACCGTCCATCGCAGCCAGGCCACCGGGTCCGAGGTCGAGTCGCTGCTGGTCAACCACGGGTTCGACGACATCACCATCGAGGTGCAGCCCGATCCGATCGTGGACCGTCGTCGACCGTGGGTCGTGGGGATGGGTCGGCGGTGATCATCGGGCGACGTCGCAGTCGGGTGGTCGGTGCCATCTGGGGACTCGTGGCGCTCGCCTTCCTGGCCGCGGCCGTCCTGTTGTGGATCGACGCCCGTCGGGTCTCCTTCGAGGTGCCAGCGATGATCGTGGCGGTCCTGCTCGCCCGTACCTGGGGACGCCAGCAGGCCGAACTGGACCGGCACGGCATCAACACCCGAGGTGGTGTCGGCGAGCGTCGGCTGCTGTGGGCCGGGATCGGCAAGGTCGAGGTGCGCCGGACCAGTTGGATCCGTCCCGGCATCGTCCTGCACCCCAAGGGCGACGGTCCCGCCATCCCGGTCCCGGCCTCGGCCGGCCTGCGTCGACGCCAGCGCAACCGCCTGCTCGAATTCCTGTCGGACCTGTCGCGCCAACATGGTTTCACGCTGGTGACCGTGAACGGCGACGTCCTGTCGAGCACGCGACCCGAACCCCTGGCCGACGTCCGGACACGGGTGATGGTGGCCGCCGCGGGCGAGCCGATCTTCGCGGCCTCGACGAGCGCCAACGGGGACGCCGCCGAGACGGCCGGTGCTGCCGCCGACGACGCGACTGCAGCTCCCGACGACGCGGATGGACGCGTCGGCGAGTCGGCCGGGGTCGCGGCAGCCTCCCCCGTCGGGACGACCTCGCACCCGCAGACCCCACCGTGGTTGCTGGCGGACACGTCCACCTCGCCGTCGACCTCGTCGTCCGACGCCACCTGATCCTCGCCCGCTGGCGACACGCGGACGGGCCGCCCCCGCAGGGACGGCCCGTCTGCGTGTGGTCGAGGCGCGCGTCAGGACGTTGTGAGCCCTTGGCGAGCAACTCCAATGCACCCGGAGTCGGCTCCCGTCCCGATCATGATGCCGACGTCGGGTGCGGGTCAGCCCAGGAAGGCCGGGGCGAACACCAGCGACACGATGGTCATGACCTTGATGAGGATGTTCATGGCCGGGCCGGAGGTGTCCTTGAACGGGTCACCGACGGTGTCACCGGTGACGGCCGCCTTGTGGTTCTCGGAGCCCTTGCCGCCGAAGTGGCCGGCCTCGATGTACTTCTTGGCGTTGTCCCATGCGCCACCGGCGTTGGACATGAAGATCGCCAGCATGAAGCCGGTCGACAGTGCCCCGGCGAGCAGGCCACCCAGCGCGGCGGGGGAGACGAACCCGACCGCCAGCGGCAGCACGATGGCCATCAGGCCGGGGATCACCATCTCCTTGAGCGATGCGGCCGTGGAGATGTCGACACACTTGGCCGAGTCCGGCTTGACGCCCTCCTTGCCCTCGCGCAGACCCGGGATCTCGGCGAACTGGCGACGGACCTCCACGATCATGGCCTGGGCGGCGCGGCCCACCGACTTCATGGTCAGCGCGGCGAAGGCGAAGGTCGCCATCGAGCCCAGGAACAGCCCGGAGATGACCTCGACCGAGGTCAGGTCGATGACGTCCAACCCGACCGCGGCGGTGTAGGACCGGAACAGGGCCAGGGCGGTCAGCGCGGCGGACCCGATGGCGAAGCCCTTGGCCACGGCCGCGGTCGTGTTGCCCAGCGCGTCGAGGCCATCGGTGACCTCGCGGACCTCCGGCGGCAGGTGCGCCATCTCGGCGATGCCACCGGCGTTGTCGGAGATCGGCCCGTAGGCGTCGACGGCGACGACGGCACCGGTGGTGGCCAGCATGCCGATCGCGGCCAGGGCAGCGGCGTAGAGGCCACCACCGTCGATGTTGAAGGCGGCCTCACCCAGGCCGTACGAGGCGGCCAACGCACTCACGATGAGGATCACGGACGCGACCGTGGAGAGCATGCCGTCGGCGATGCCCGCGATGATGACGGTGGCGGGACCGGTCTCGGACTGCTGGGCGAGCTTCTTGACCGGGGTGTAGTGGTCGGAGGTGTAGTACTCGGAGACGAACCCGATCGCGTACCCGGCGGCCAGGCCGATCACGATGACCGCACCCAGCAGCAGGCCGTTGTCCACCTCGGCGACGTCGGCGAACAGCCACCAGCCGGCCGCCAGCGACACGACGCCGGTGATGACCATGGCGAGGTTGGTGCCGAAGTGGAGCTGGGCCGACAGCGAGCGGCCCTCGCGTCCACGAACCATCAGCGCGCCGATGATCGAGGCGAACATGCCGATGGCGGCGATCAGCAGCGGGAAGAGGTAGGTCGCCTCCAGCAGCGAGCCGGCGTCGATGGCACTGATGTCGCCGGAGATGCCGGTGGCGAACCCGCCGAACAGCAGTGCCGCCAGCACGATGGGGGCCACGATGGAGCCCGCGTAGGACTCGAACAGGTCGGCGCCCATGCCGGCGACGTCGCCCACGTTGTCACCGACGTTGTCGGCGATGGTGGCGGGGTTGCGGGGGTCGTCTTCGGGGATGCCGGCCTCGACCTTGCCGACCAGGTCGGCGCCGACGTCGGCGGCCTTGGTGAAGATGCCGCCCCCGATGCGGGCGAACAGCGCGATGGACGACCCACCCAGTCCGAACGTGGCCACGACCGAGAACGCGTCGGGCACACCGAGCAGGTCCACGAAGATAATGTAGGCCAGCGAGATGCCCAGCAGCCCCATGCCGGCGACGGTGAAGCCCATGACGGCCCCGCCCTTGAACGCCAGTGGCAGTGCCTTGGCGGCGCCTTCACGGGCGGCGTTGGCCGTGCGCACGTTGGCGGCGGTGGCGATCTGCATCCCGATGACCCCGGCGATGGCCGAGAACATCGCACCCATCAGGTAGGCGATGGCGCCGTAGGGGCCGTAGGGCAGGACGAAGAAGATCACCACGGTCATGACCGCGACGAAGACGGCCACCCACTGGTACTCGCGTCGGAGGAACGCCTGGGCGCCCTCGCGGATGGCGGCGGCCAGTTCCTTCATGGCCTCGGTGCCCTCGTCGGCACGGTTGACGATGATGCTGAAGTACCACGCGAGCCCAAGGCCGCACAGGGCGGCCACGGCGGCGAGGTAGGGGATGAAGCCCATGGGTGCACTCCCGGGATGGTGTCGAAGGATGAGGTTGGCGGCGCCGGACACCCGCGCAGCCGTCCACCACGCGGGTGGACGTCGTCGTCGTGGCGCGCGGCGGCCCTGCCGAACCCCTGGGGCCCGGTGGGCGAGGGAGTGTCCCGCCGACCGCAGTGGGTCGGACTGGACGGGGAGGCGCACACGACGACCGGCCGAGCGACCGGCAAACGACGCGCAGCCTACCTGAACGGCCATGCCAACACCGTCGTCGCGGCTCGCGACACCGGACGTCGTCGCCCGTGACCCGTCATCGCATGGTCGCTCGAAGCAGACGTCGCCCCGGCGGGACGAGATCGATGGGATCCGGCCCGTGGTCCGTCGCGTGGCGGGTCGAGTCGGGCGTGCCCGGGCCCGTCCGACGACGTCCCGATCTGGTCGGTTCTGCTGGTCGCCTTCGTCGTGCGCTGGGCGCTCGGTGGTTTCGGGGCCGGTGGCCCCCAAGGGGGCCGGTGCAGCGGAGCCCCGAAATCCACTGCCGGCGGGGGTCCGGGCTTGACGTGGCGGTCGCCGCGCTCCACCTTTGCGGCTGTCCGGGGCGGGTTGTCCGTTCCGACGTCGCCGTCCCGCAAGGAATCCCACCGTGGCCGACAACCTCGTCATCGTCGAGTCGCCCGCCAAGGCGAAGACGATCCAGCGTTACCTCGGCGACGGCTTCGAGGTGCTCGCGTCCTATGGCCACATCCGCGACCTGCCGCGTTCGGACTTCGCGGTGGAGGTCGACGGGGGTGGCGGGTGCCACCTGACCTACGTCGTGCCGGACGGCTCCAAGAGGCACGTGTCGGCGCTGCGCAAGGCCGCCAAGGACGCCACCGTGTGGCTCGCGCCCGACCTCGACCGCGAGGGCGAGGCGATCGCGTGGCACATCGCCGATGAACTGGGGCTGGACGTCGCCACGACCCACCGGGTCACGTTCGACTCCATCACCAAGGAGGCGATCACCGCGGCGTTCGACCAACCCCGGACCCTCGACGTCGCCCTGGTCGACGCCCAGCAGGCCCGCCGCGCGGTCGACCGGATCGTGGGCTACCGGTTGTCACCGGTGCTGTGGCGGACCGTGTCGTCGGGCATCTCGGCCGGACGGGTCCAGTCGGTCGCGTTGCGGCTGATCGTGGACCGCGAGGACGAGATCCGCGCGTTCGACCCGCAGGAGTACTGGGACTTCGACGCGACCCTGGCCGACGTCGACAACGCCGCCGACACCTACGACGCCCGCCTGTACTCGGTCGGCGACCAGCGCCTGGCCAAGCCCCAGGACATCGAGAAGGCCGAGGACAACGACGACAAGCTCGCGAAGCTGCTGCTGCTCGGCGACGAGGACACGGCCAACGGGCTGGCGGCGCGGGCCCGCGAGCGGTCCTACACGGTCGCCGAGGTCCGTCGCACCGAGGCCAAGCAGCGCCCGAAGGCGCCGTTCACCACCTCGACGTTGCAGCAGGACGCCGCGAACCGCCTCGGCTTCTCGGCCGCCCGCACCATGCGCGCGGCCCAGCAGCTCTACGAGGGCATGCGCATCGATGGCGAGGAGGTCGGGCTCATCACCTACATGCGGACCGACTCCGTCAACCTGTCCAGCCAGGCGCTGGGCGAGATCGCGAACCTGGTCGAGGAGAAGTTCGGGGATCGCTACACCCTCGACAAGCCGCGCGTGTACTCCCGCAAGGCCAAGGGTGCCCAGGAGGCCCACGAGGCGATCCGTCCGACGTCGGCGTTCCGTTCCCCCGACCAGATCGCCAGCGCCCTCAAGCCCGACCAGCGCAAGCTCTACGACCTGATCTGGAAGCGCACGATCGCCACCCAGATGGCCGACGCCATCAAGGACCGCGTGTCCGCCGACGTCGTGTGTGACCAGGACGAGTTCACCTTCCGGGTGACCGGGCAGGTGCTCAAGTTCGACGGGTTCATCAAGGTCTACACCAACTGGCGTGACCCGGATGCCGACGACGACGAGTCGCCGGAGGCCGAGGCGCTGCCCGCCATCGAGGAAGGCCAGGCGCTGGACCTCGCCGAACTGCTGGCCAACCAGCACTTCACCACCCCGCCGCCGCGGTTCACCGAGGCGACCCTGGTCAAGACCCTGGAGGCCGAGGGCATCGGCCGCCCGTCGACCTACGCCTCCATCATCCAGACGCTGGTCAACCGCGAGTACGTCCGGCTGGAGTCGCGACGGTTCTTCCCGACCGCACTCGGCGAGGTCGTCGTCGTCTTCCTCAAGAACCACTTCACCGAGATCGTCGACGTCGGCTTCACCTCCCGCATGGAGGAGACGCTCGACGAGATCGCCGCCGGCGACGAGCAGTGGTGCCGGACGGTCACGCGCTTCCTGGAAGAGGTCGACACCTGGGTCGACGAACGCAAGCCCGAACGCCCACGTGAACCCCTCCACGTCCCCGCGGACTGCCCGACCTGTGGCGCGCCGATGGAGCGCGTGTTCTCGGGCAAGTCGTCGCAGTGGTTCGCCTCGTGTTCGCGCTGGCCGGACTGCGACGGGACCCTGCCCCTGAACGAGGACGGCACGGTCGGCGAACCTGAACCTGAACCTGAGCCTGACCCCAACGTCGTGTGCGAGCTCGACGGTGGTCTGATGATCCCGCGCGAGGGCAAGTACGGGCTGTTCTTCGGCTGCCAGAACTACCCCAAGTGCAAGGGCATCCGCAACGTCCAGAACCGCGCCGTCTACCGCGACGCCGAGGGCGAGGTGAAGGCGTTCCGGTCCCCGACCGACCCCGACGGTTCCTTCATGGAGTTGCGCAAGAGCCGCTACGGCAAGCCGTTCCTGGGCTCGACCGGCTACCCCGACGACCAGTTCGCGATCTGGTCGGTGCCGCTCAGCCACCCGTGCCCGGAATGCGGCGCACCACTGCGCAAGCCACCGAAGAACCGCAAGGTCCCAACCGTGATCTGCGCCGGGCCGACGATGGAACACGTCTTCGAGGCCGACGAGTTCGAGCTGCCCGAGGTCACCACGATGGAGGTCGTGTCGGGGGTCGAGGCCTACGACCCCGAACTCGGTGGCCAGCCGCTGTCGGAGCCCGAGGACTACCCGCCTCCCCCGTCGTTGACCTACGTCGACGAGCGCAAGCCCAAGCCCAAGGGCAAGGGCAAGAAGAAGGCCGCCAAGAAGAAGCCGGCGAAGAAGAAGGCCGCCAAGAAGGCGTAGTCCGCCAGCACACCGGACGTGCCCGGGCACCCGCACCCGTCGGCACGGTCGCGGGGTTGGGCGCCGGTCAGGCGGGCCTGGTGGCCATCGCGAGCATCGAGTCAAGCCGGCCGAGGTTGCCCGGGGCGAGCGGGCTGGCGGTCAGTGCCACGTGCTCGAAGTCCAGTTCGTGGAGCGTGCGCGCCAGCGTCCGCGGGGTGAAGTGCCAGATGTGTTCGTCCGGGCGCAGGGTCCACCACCTCTGGCGCAGCAGTCGGGCCGGCAACGAGTCGACGTTGGGCAGGGACAGCGCGAGCGTGCCGCCGGGGGCGAGGAACTCGCGGACGCGGGCCAGGAACGTCGCCGGGTCCGGGACGTGTTCCAGCACGTCCCAGGCGACCACCACGTCGAAGGACTCGGACTCGAACGGTGCGTCCTCGACCAGGCCGCGGTGGACCTCGATGCCCAGGCGTGCAGCGGTGTGGGCGACCCCGGCCGCGGACACGTCCATGGCCGACACGTCCCAGCCGCGGCCCAGTGCGCGGGCCGCGAACAGCCCGTAGGCGCATCCGATTTCGAGCAACGGGCCCCGGTCCACGCGGCCGCCACGTCGTCGATAGCCGTCCACGGTGTCCAGCCGGCCGTCGGCCCAGCGGTGCTGCCAGAACGTCGCCAGCCCGCCCTCGTCGTCGCCACCGTCACCCGAGTAGACGCTGCCCTCGAAGTACCCGGCGTCGTCGTAGAGGGCGTTGCGGCCCGCGAGGTTCAGCCGCGGCGAGATGAAGGCGATGTCGCAGGTCGGGCAGCGCCGCAGGGCGTAGGGCTCGACGGCGAACTGGAGGCGCCCCCCGTGACCGCAACGGAAGCAGGTGGCGGTCTCGAGGTGGTCGTCGGGGACCACGGGGCGACCCTGGTCGTCGGACGCGAGCGGATCGGCGACGTGGGCCATGGAAGGTGGGCTCCGGTGCGGTCGGGTCCGGCGAGTCGGGCCGGTCGTGTTGCGCGCACTGTGCCGCATCGCGGTGCCGGCGTCCACCGGGGCCGCCCCGCCAGCCGCCGTTGCGTGGATCACCGTGGCACCACGGTGTCGGACGGACGGGGCAGGCTCGTGGGTCCGGACGCGGTCGACGGTTACCCTTCGGCAGATGGATGATGTGTCGAACCCGCTGGGCGAGCGGGCCCCCGTCGACGAAGCCGTCGGTGGCGGCCAGTTCGGTCCTGTCCTGCGCTCTCCCTTCAAATGGGTGCTGTACGCCTCGCTGGCGTCCTCGCTGGGCGACTGGATGGGCTTCGCGGCGATCACCGCCTTCACCACCAGCATCCTGGGACCCAACACCCGCGGTGCCGCCTTCGGGCTGTCGGCCGTGCTGGCCGCGCGCTTCCTCCCCACCGTCCTGCTGGGGCCGATCGCGGGGGTCTTCGCCGATCGGTGGGACCGCCGCCGCCTCCTGATCGTCACCGACATCGGCCGGGCGTTGGTGATGGTGGCCATTCCGTTCGCCACCGACGTGTGGGCGCTGATCCTGGCCACGCTCGCGGTCGAGGTGATGGCCACGCTGTTCATCCCGGTCAAGGACGCGATCATCCCGAACCTGGTGCCGCGTGGGCGCCTGGTCCAGGCCAACCAGTTGAGCCTGCTGTCGACCTATGGGACCTTCCCGGTCGGCTTCTTCGGCTACGCCGCCGTGGTCAGCGCGGTCGCGTTGCTGCCCGGGGTGGCCTTCCTGCAGAACCGGCCGTCCTCGGTCGCGTTCTGGTTCAACGCGCTGACGTTCCTGGCGTCGGCCTACTTCGTCAGCCGGATCCCCGGCATCTCGGGTCGCGCCGAACGGCTCGAGAACCGCGAGCACCGACCCGGCGCGGGCGAGGAGATGATGGAGGGCCTGCGCTTCATCGCCACCCAGCCTCTCGTTCGCGGCCTGATCACCGGCGTGATGGGTGCCGCCCTGGCCGCCGGTGCGGTCATCGCCGTCGGGGAGTTCTACGCCGGTGTGGTCAACGCCGGTCCGAACGGCTTCGGGTTGTTGGCCGGCATCGTCGGGACCGGGCTGTTCCTGGGCGTGGTCGCGACGACTTGGCTGGAACCGCGGCTCGGCAAGGAACGGCTGTTCGCGCCGGCGATCGGCGTGGCCGGGGGTGCGCTCATCGCCACCGCGCTGATGCCGCGCCTGGACTTGGCGATCGTGCCCGCGCTCGTGATGGGTGCCGGTGGTGGGATCGCGCTGCTGACCGGCTACACGATGTTGCAGGAGTACTCGGCCGACGAGATCCGCGGCCGCACCTTCGCCGCGTTCAACACCGGTGTCCGGACGGCCCTGTTCGCGACCACCTTCCTGGCCCCGCTGCTGGTGGGGATCCTGGGCCCGGAGTCGCGTGCCGGCGGCTACCAGGTCGGTGGTGTGCGCATCACCCTGATGGTGGCCGGGACGTTGGCGCTGATCGGCGCGGTCTACTCGGGCTGGGCGGTCCACCGGGCCCTGTCGCTGACCGGCGGTCGCATGGCGACCGACCAACGCACCCGGGGCCTGTTCGTCGTGTTCGAGGGCGGAGACGGCGCCGGCAAGTCGACCCAGATGGGGTTGTTGGCCGACGTCCTGCGCAGCGGCGACATCGAGCCGGTGATCACCCGTGAACCCGGCGGGACCTCTGTCGGTGAGCGCCTCCGCGACATCGTCCTGGACCCATTGGAGGCGGCCCTGTCCGACCGCACCGAGGCGATGGTCTACGCGGCCGCACGAGCCCAGCACGTGGCCGAGGTGATCGAACCCGCCCTGGCCGACGGCCGCGTGGTGCTCAGCGACCGCTACGTCGACTCCTCCATCGTCTACCAGGGCGTCGGCCGGGGCCTGGGCAGCGAGGAGGTGGCGCGCCTCAACCGCTGGGCCACCAAGGGTGTGCAACCCGACCTGGTCGTGCTGCTGGACGTGCCGGCCGAGCAGGGCATCCAGCGCGCCGGCACCAGCCTGGACCGACTCGAGTCGGCCGGACTCGACTTCCACCTCCGGGTCAACGAGGCCTTCCGCCGGCTTGCCGCCATGACCCCCAGCCGGTACCTGGTCGTCGACGCGACCCTGCCGGTGGCGGACCTCCACGCCCGCATCCGGGCGTCCGTGATGGGCCGCCTCGACCCCCACGCCGTCGACCTCAATCCCGACAGCGTGCCGTCACCGTTCGTCGACGCCGACACGCCGACCGCGGCGCTGGACGACCTCGACGACCTCGACGACCTGGACGACCTCGGCGACGACACGGTCGAGGACCTGCAGGCCGAACTCGACGACACCGAGCGCCCGGACGGCGACCGCACGCGTCCGGATGACGAGGCCGAGGGTCGTGACGGTGCCGGCCGCCCACTGGCCACGGGCGCACCACGGTCGCCGGAGCGATGACGGCGACGTTCACCGACGTCATCGGGCAGCAGCCGGCCTCGACCGTGCTGCAGGCGGCCGTCGCGGGCGATCGACTGGGTCACGCCCTGCTGCTGGTCGGCCCTGCCGGCGTCGGACAGGAGGACCTGGTCGCGGCGCTGGCCGCCGCCCTCAACTGTCCCCGTCCGGTCGCCGGGGCCGGGTGCGGGGACTGCGAGACCTGCGCCCGGATCGCCCGCGGCACCCACCCCGCGGTCGTGACCTTCCGACCCGAGGGCGCGAGCCACCTGGTCGACGCGGTCCGCGACGACTGGATCCCGACGTCGTCGCGCACCCTGGTCGAGGGCCGCCGGCGGGTGTGTCGGATCGTCGAGGCCGACCGCATGAACGAGTCGACCCAGAACGCGTTCCTGAAGGTGTTGGAGGAGCCGCCACCGTCCACCGTGTGGATCCTGGAGGCCGAGTCCACCGCCCCGTTGTTGGACACGGTCCTGTCGCGGTGCCAGCGGGTCGACCTGACCGCGTGGGGGGCAGGTGACCTGGGCCGGCGGGCACGTGAACTCGGACTGCCGGAGGACCTGGTGCCGGCGCTGGTCCGGGCCGCCCAGGGATCGCCGGCGCGGCTGGCCGAGTACACCCAGCGCGAGTGCCCGTGGTGTGGCCGGGTCCACGGAGGTCCGGGCTCGGATCCGGCCGACCTGCCGACGCACTGTGACAACGGCAAGTGCAAGCCACCGAAGGACGTGTCCGGGCCGGCCGAACTGGTGCGCGACGCCGCCCGTGCGCGCCATCTCGCCGTCGTACAGCGCCTGCGCACGCAGGGCCCGTCGGCGGTGGGTGCGATCACCTCCGAGGTGGTCGCGTGGGCCGACGCCCGTGCATCCGGCGAGGGCACCCGCCAGGCCGCCGAGGTGGAGCGCCTCGACGAGTCGTTCGGTCCTCGGGGGTGGCCCACCGGGATGAAGGCACGCCTGCGTGCCCGCCACAAGCGCGAGCAACGACAGGTCCGGCTGGCCGCAACCTGCCGGTTCCTGGAGGAGTTCGGCACCGTCCTGCGCGACGTCGTCGCGATCCGGGCCGGGGCGGACGCGACCGACCTGGTCAACCTCGACGCGCCGTCACCGGTCGAGGACGCCGCCGCCCTGCCGACCCCGGCCGCGCTGCTGGCGCTGGCCGAGATCCCCCTGGTGCAGGAGGCGATCGTGGTGAACAGCGCCCAGCCCCAGTTGCAACTGGAACGGTTGCTGCTGCCCCTGGCCGTCGCGATCTTCGCCAACCGCTCCTGATCCGCAGCCGTGCCGGCGCTGCCCTTCGGCCTGACTGGTGTCCGGGTGGAAGGGCCCTGGTGGCGGACCTGGTCGGTGGCGCTGGCCTTCGGCCCGACGCCTGTCCGGGTGGCAGGGCCCTGACGGCGTCGCGGTGGGGCTAGCGTTCGGGGAGTGCCGAGCGGGGAGGGCGTGATGTGGACGACCAGCCTGGGGGTTCGCTTCCATGAACTGGATGCCTACGGCCACGTGAACCACGGCGTCTACCTCAACTACTTCGAACACGCCCGGGTCGAACTGCTGGACTCGATCGGGTTCGGGCTGCGCACGCTGGAGGAGCGCGGGATCCAGTTGGTCGTCGTCGAGGTCACCATCAGCTACCGGGCTCCGGCCGGGCTCGGTGACCGGCTCACGGTGACGACCGAACTGGGGGAGTTGCGCCGCGCGACCTCGACCTGGGACCAGCGGCTGACACGTGGCGACGACATGCTGGCGACGGCCCTGGTGCGGTCGTGCGCGACCGACGCCAACGGTCGACCGATCCGCCCACCGGAGGACCTGGTGACGGCGTTGACGAGCCATCCCGACGGCCCCTGACGCCGGCCGATCCCGCGTACCGGCACCGTCTCGTCGGCTCGTCGTGGCCGGTCAGGTTGGCGGGAACAGCACCATCGCGGCGGTCCATCCGGCGTGGGCGAGGATCGGCGCGGCCACGCCGTCGGTGCGCTCGCGCAGCCAACCCCAGGCGATCCCACCAAGGATGGCGGCGCCCATCAGGGGCAACTGGCCGGTGGGGAGGTGGAACGCCACGAAGGCGGTCGTCGTCAGGGCGATCGCCGCCCACCCGGACCGGTCGCGCCGCAGCAGGGGTTGCAGCGTGCCGCGCCACCACAGTTCCTCCAGCGGGGCGATGGCCACGGCGGCGACCAGGGCGACGACGACGTCCGGGAGCCCCACGGTGGCGGTGAAGACGAGGTCGTCGGCCTGGCGGCCCAGCAGCGGCACGATCGCGCTGGCGGCCGGGACCAACACGTGGCTGAGGGCCAGGTGCACGGCCAGTACCGGCGCGGCCAGCCAGACGTCGTGGCCGACGCGCCACGTGATGTCGGACAGCCGTCGGGCCACCACGACGACGGCGATCGCACTGAGTGTCAGGGCGGTGATGATCGCCGCGCCGAGCACGCCGCCGGGTCGGATCTCCAGCAGGGCAGTCCACAGCATCGCGACCGCGATCGTCGCGGCGGCGATCCAGGTGCGCCGGACACGCCGAGACGGACGCGGGTGGGCGTCAGCCGCCTCGCTGTCCGCGCCCACGTCCTCGTTCCGCCGACGGAGGTCGGCGGCGGGTCGATCCGGGGGAGCAGGCGTCGGGGCAGGCACGCGCGGTCCGGTCATCGGGGTGCGTGGGAACCCACAAGTGTATGTCCGTCGTGACCGACCCCGGGACGTCGACCCGTGCGTCCACCAGCGCCGCAGCCGTACGCTGGTGGGTCCGTCGAGGCAAGGACCGTCATGCGCATCTTCGTGGCCGGCGCGACCGGCTTCGTGGGATCCCGGCTGGTACGTCGACTCGTCGACGCCGACCACGACGTGGTGGTTCTGACCCGGTCGGCCGAGCGGGCTCGGTCGCGTCCGTGGGGTGACCGGGTGCGAATCGTCCAGGGCGAGGTGACGGACTCGCGCGTCGTCACCGACGCCATGTTCGGCACCGACGTCGCGGTCCACCTGGTGCACTCCATGGAGGAGGGCATCGTCGACTTCGCGACCGCGGAGCGCCGGGCGGCCACGACCCTGGCCGAGGCCGCGGCGTTGACCGGCGTGGACCACATCGTCTACCTGGGCGGCCTGGCCGACGACCGCGACGACCTGTCGCCCCACCTGCGCTCCCGCATCGAGACCGGGCGCATCCTGGCCGACAGCGGCCCGTCGGTGACCGAACTGCGTGCGTCCATCGTGCTGGGGGCCGGGTCGGCGTCCTACGAACTGATCCGCTTCGCCTCCCGCACGCCGGTGCCGCTGTTGGTCCACCCGACGTGGGCGATCGGCCGCTGCCAGCCGATCGCCATCACCGACCTGCTGGACGTGCTGGTCGACGTCGTCACCCATCCCTCGACGGCCCGCCACCGCATCATCGAGGTGGGAGGACCGGAAACCGGTGCCTACCACGACCTGGTCGACGTGATGCGTGACGTGCGCGGGCTGCCACCCAACGTCTCGGGCCCCGTGCCGGCGCCGCCACCCGTCCTGACCGGCACGCTGGTGTCACAACTGACCCCGTTCGATCCGGGCACGGTCGGACCGCTGGTCGCGTCGCTGGCGCACGACTCGCTGGTGTCGGGTCGCCACGACGCCCGCGTGGGGACGACCGGGGTGGCCGAGGCCATGCGACGGTCACTGGCGGGCGACGGCGAATTCGCGGCCATGGCCGGCGACCCGGACTGGGTCGGTGCCAGCCTCGACATCGGGTTGCTGGTCGATGTCCTGCAACGGCTGCCGCGCCTGCCGGGCCGCCTGGTCGGGCATCGCCTGACCCCCAAGGGGCTGCTCGAGACCGCGGCCGACGTCGCCACCGCGGTCCGCCGTCCCTGACCCGCCCACCATCCACCCGGCCGGAGACGACCACGCCATGGCGGACCCCACCGACTTCGACGACGTCCGGGCACTGTTCGTGCGCGCCGACGAGATCGCCAAGGCGGCGCCGTCCGCCAGGGACCCGGCCGCGGTGCGCGACCGCGCCCGTGACGTGCTGGTGCGAGCCCGCGACCTGGTCGACGACCTGCGTGACCGGGACGGTGACCGTGACGACCTGGTCGAGTTCGCACTGCTGGTGTCGCGGCGGATGCTGGACCTCGACGGCGCCGACCTGGCAGCGACGACGGTGCCGACCGAGGGCATGCGACGGGCGCCGACCACGGTCGACGATCCCGGTCGGCGGCCGCCGAACCAGCACCTGACGCCGGGCTTCCCGGTCCTGCACGTCGGGTCGCCGCCGCGCGACGTCGACCCGTGGACGCTCACGGTCGCCGGCCGGGTCACCACCCGCATGCGCTGGTCGCTGGCCGACCTGCGGGCGGACCCGGCCGCCACGACGGCCACCAGCGACTTCCACTGCGTCACCGGGTGGTCGCGGCTGGACAACGACTGGACCGGGATCCCGGTGGCGGCGCTGCTGGACCGGGTCGAGTCACGACCCGAGGCCACGCACGTGCTGGTCAACGGCCATCCCGCCTACTCGGCGAACCTGTCGGTCGAGGCCGTGCGGGCATCGGGGGTCCTGTTGGCGTGGGCCCATGACGGTGTGGACCTGTCGGTCGCCCATGGCGGACCACTGCGCCTGGTCGTCCCACAGCGGTACGGATGGAAGTCGGTCAAGTGGGTCACCGAGGTCCGCCTGGTCGATCGCGACGTCCCCGGTTACTGGGAGGAACGCGGCTACCACATGCATGCCGACCCGTGGCGCGAGCAGCGGCTGCGGGGAGACTGACGCCGGCCGCCCGCCGGATGATCGAGTTCGGCCGGTTCGCGACGAATCGACCCGGATCTGCTAGTCTTGGCGGCCGATGCGCGGGAACTCGACCGACACCGGGCGTGGGTGGCCACCAAGGCAGCCCACGCCTGTGGCGTGTCAGGGGCCGAGTCCACGACCCACGGGCCCGGTCCGTTGATGGGTACGCTGTCCGGCCGTGCCGGAGGGCGTCGTCGCCCGATCGCATCACTCCCGCTGGAGTAGCTCAGTTGGTAGAGCAATCGCCTCGTAAGCGATAGGTCAGGGGTTCAAATCCCCTCTCCAGCTCCATTCATCGCTGCGAGCGACCGGCGGGGCTGCCGGTGGGCGCGCGCGGGTCGACGGCTGACCGGGACACCGGAGCCGCTCGTGCAACCGTTGTCGCCCGGTCGTCGTCCGACCCGCCACGAGCGATGCCCGAGCGGGGAAGGACCCGGAGTGACGACGACACGACGGAGACAGACCACGGCGGTGACACTGGCCGTGGGCCTGGTACTGGCCGGGTGCGGCGGTTCGGACCAGGCCAGCCAGAGCCAGGATGCCGAACAGCGCCCGGCGTCGGCGGAGGGTGGGGCAGACTTCGCTGGCGACGGTGAGGCCATGAGCGAAGCGGCTGAGGAGCAGGACGCGGATGCCCCGGACCCGAACGCCACCGAACCCGACGCCACGGCCAACCGTGACCTGATCTACCGGGCCACGATCGGGCTGTCGTCGGACGACCCCGACGAGACCGTGGACGCGGTGGAGGCGGCCGCGACCGCGGCCGGCGGGTTCCTGTCGACCACCCAACTGCAGCGTGACGACCTCGGGATCCTGCGTGGCTCGATGACGATCCGCGTCCCCGCCGGCAACCTCGAGGACCTGCTGGCGGCGGTGTCCGAGACGGCTGCCGAGGTCACCTCCCGTGACCAGACGGTCGAGGACGTGACCGGCCAGGTCGCCGACATCGAGGCGCGCCTGCGCAACCTCCGGGCGCTCGAGGAGGAACTGCTGGTCCTGTTGACCGAGGCGCGCGAGGGCGGCGACACCGAGGACGTGTTGTCGGTCTTCGACCGGGTCGGCGAGGTCCGCCAGGAGATCGAGGTGTTGGAGGGACGCCAGGACGACCTGGGCGAGCAGGTGGCGCTGTCGACCGTGACCGTGCTGGTCGAGCCGTCGCCGACGCTGCTGGCCTCGGTGCAGTCCGCGCCCGACGACGACCTCCCGCTGCCCTGGAGCCCCGGCAACGTCGCTGCCAACGCGTGGGACGCGACCGTGGCCGCCTTGCAGTCGTTCGTGGACTTCGGCATCCGGGCAGTGGTGTTCCTGCTGCCGGTCCTGTTGGTGTGGCTGTCGCCGCTGTGGCTGCTGCTGGCTGTGGCCTGGTGGTGGCGCCGACGTCGGGCTGCCCGAGCGAGCGGCGGCCCCGGGACCGGTGTCACGTCGGGCGGCGGCACGCCCCCGTTGCCCCCGTCGCCGGCGTCCACAGCGCCCACCGCCGCGCCCACGTCCGCGCCCACCGCGGGGGACGATGTCCACGACCGTGACCCCGCCCTGGCCGGCCTCGGTCCGTCCGACGGGTCCGACGAGCACCCCCCTGCGCGACCTGTGGACTAGGACGCGTCCGGGGGGAGCGTCCGGTCCGCATCGACGGTGCGGTCCCGCACGGTGGGCCGTGCGGACGGGCCGTTTCCCGCAGCCGCCCCAGCGCGCATCCGGCCAGGTGGCCGCCTGTCGGTTGGCGCCGTCCGAGGCCGTCGGGCAGGCTGGCGGCCCGTCCCGACGGAGGCCCCCCACCGTGTCCGACGATCCGACCGCCGCCGACCATCCGATCGCGCGACGGGTCATCGTGTCAGGCCGGGTCCAGGGAGTGTTCTTCCGGGCCTCGACCCGACGAGAAGCCAGTCGCCACGGCGTCCACGGGTGGGTGCGCAACCGCGATGACGGACGGGTGGAGGCCCACCTCGAGGGCTCCCCGGTCGCGGTGGAGGCGGTCGAGTCCTGGATGCGGTCCGGAGGCCCCCCGTCGGCCCGGGTCGACGGGGTCGACGCCTCCGACCTCGTCCCGGAGTCCGTCGCCGACTTCCGCGTCCGCCACTGACCGCAGCCGCGGCCGGTCGGGCAGGCCGAGGTGGATACCGTCGAAGCGTCCGCGATCGGCCGTCCCGTCCAGGAGTTGGTGCCCATGGCGCGCGCATCCTTCCCGCGACGGTCCCTGCGCCGGGCAACGAACCCCTTGTTCGAGGCCGTTCGAACTCGCGTGGCCGCCGTGGCCGCCGAGCCCTTCGGCCACGCCGACCCGCCCCTGGTCGACACGCTCGACCACCCCGGTGACCCCGGGCTGTTCGGTCCGGCGTCGGTCACGTGGCAGGTCATGGGACGGGCCACCACCTTCATCGGGGGCATCCGCGGGCTGCTCGTGCAGGCCTGCCATCCCGAGGTCGTCGCGGGCGTCCACGAGCACTCCCGGTATCGGGACGATCCGCTGGGGCGCCTGTCCCGGACGGCCTTCTACGTCACCGCCACCGCCTTCGGTGCGATGTCCGAGGTCGAACAGGCAGTCCGGTTGGTGCGCGGGCGCCACCGGCCCGTCGTGGGCGAGTCGCATCGTGGTCGCCACTACGACGCGGGCGACCCCGGGTTGGCGGCGTGGGTGCACAACGCGCTGACGGACTCGTTCCTGGCCACCCACCTGGCGTATTCACCGCACGACCTCGGACCCGGCGGGCCCGACCGTTTCGTCTCCGAACAGCGCGCGCTCGGGGCCCTGCTGGACGGCGATCCACTGCCGGACACCGCGTCCGGCCTGTCATCGTGGCTGGCCGACCACCCCGACGTCGCCCCGTCACCCGGCATGGCGGAAGCCGTGGCCTTCCTCCGGAACCCGCCGCTGTCACTGGGGCAACGGGCCGGGTACCGCGTGCTCTTCGCGGCGGCGGTCGCGACCCTGCCCGATCGCCTGCGGGACGTGCTCGACCTCACCGACCCGGTCTTCGGCGCGCCCGCGGGGCACGTGGCAAGTCGACTGTTGTCGTGGGGACTGGGGGACTCGCCGGCCTGGCAGGTGGCGTTGCTGCGCACCGGTGCGGTCCAGGACGTGGGTGACTTCCGCCGGCCCATGCGCCGCGAGGCCATCGGCCGCTGAAGACGTCCGACGCATCCCGCGCCGGCCCTCCGAGGGCCGGCACGGCGACGATCGGACAGCGTCCCGGCACTGCCGTTCGGCGCGCCGCGGGGCCTGTCGGGACGGTGTCGTCGCCGCCGCCGCCCCGGGACCGCCGTCGACGGGCGTGCGAGCGGGGATACCGTGGCTGGGAATACGTGTCTGGGACCTCGAATCGTGTCATGGCCGCACCGTGTCGTCGTCGCCCTGGGGATCGTCGTACTGACGCTCGTCCCCGGGGCTGCCGATGCGCGCGTGTTGACCGGCACCAGCGACCTCCGTCCGCCGGCCCCCGCGCCGACGGACTCGTCCGCCGAGATGCGACTCGACCCGGTCGACCTGGCCTGTGACGGATCTGCGGTGACCACGGCGCGCGCCCCGGGTCGCAACTGGCGGACCGCCGTCGTGGACCCGATCCGGCGGCTGCCGTCCGACTGGACCCCCGCCGACCTGGTGGATATTCCCGACCTGGGCTATCGCGGCACCGACGTCGCCTCGGTCCGGCGCGTGGTCGTGGACGACCTGCGCGCGATGCACGCGGCGGCCGCCGCCGACCATGCCCCCTTCATCGTGGTGTCGGCGTTCCGGTCCGAGGCACAGCAGGCGGTGCTGTGGCGGGCCGAGGCCGAGCGCGCCGCGACCAGGGCGGTCCAACGGTCCCACGCCGCTGCGGACGAGGAGGCGTCGGGGGAGGCCGCCCCGGCGTCCGAACCCGAACCGACGGCGATGGCCTCGTCGACGCCGGACCCGTCCATGACGACGGGCGGGCGCCGCGGCGTGGCCACGACCGATCCGACCCCGACGACGCCACGCCCGAGTGCCGATGACGCCACGGGCACGACCGACCCGAGCACCCGGCCCGACGCGACCACGCCCGACGCGACCACGCCCGACCCGGCCACCACGCCGGACCCGACGACGACGACGCCGACCGACCCCGCGGGCACCAACGACGAGGCCCCTGTCGACGTGACCGCACCGGGCACGGCGCGCCCGGGCCACTCCGAGCACCAACTGGGGACGACCATCGACGTCGTCGATCCCTCGCTGCCCGACCTCGTCCCCGGCCTGTCGGACACCCCGGCCGGGATGTGGCTGGCAGCCCATGCCGCGGAGTACGGGTTCGTGGTCAGTTATCCCGACGGGGCCAGCGACCGGACCTGCTTCAAGCCGGAACCATGGCACCTGCGCTACGTCGGGGTCCCGACCGCCCGATCGCTGGGCGGCACCGACCTGTCGCTGCGCGAGTTCCTGCTGACTCGCTGAGCGACCGACAGTGCCCCGGTCAGTCGCGTTCGCCCAGGCGGCGGTAGGTGGCCACCAGTGCGGTCGTGGAGGCATCGGCAGGTGGGTCCGGTGCGGTCCCGGTGGCGACGAGCGGGGTCAGGTCGTTGGCCAGTTCCTTGCCCAACTGCACGCCCCACTGGTCGAACGAGTCGATGCCCCACACGACCCCCTGCGCGAACGTCTGGTGTTCGTAGAGCGCGACCAGTTGCCCCAGCGTCGACGGCGACAGGGATGGCGCCAGGATGGTCGTCGACGGCCGGTTGCCGGGCATGACCCTGTGCGGGACCAGGTCCTCGGGCACGTCCAGCGCCCGCAGTTCGTCCGCGGTCCGCCCGAAGGCCAGCGCCGACGACTGGGCCAGCATGTTGGCGGTCAGGATGTCGTGCATCTGCTGGACCGTGTCGTCGGCCAGGGTGTCGGCCGTGACGGGCCGGGCGAAGCCGATGAAGTCGGCCGGGATCGCCAGCGTGCCCTGGTGCAGGAGTTGGTGGAATGCGTGCTGGCCGTTGGTGCCGGGCTCGCCCCAGTACACCTCGCCGGTGTCCACCGAGACCGATTCGCCGTCCCACCGCACCGACTTGCCGTTGGACTCCATCGTCAGTTGCTGGAGGTAGGCCGGGAACCGACGTAGGTAGTTGCTGTAGGGCAGGACGACGTGGTTGTGCACGCCGACGACGTTCACGTACCAGGTGGCCAGCAGGCCCAGCAGGATCGGCACGTTGTCGGCCAGTGGCGTGGTCCGCACGTGGTCGTCGACGGTGTGGAACCCCGCCAGCATCTCGGCGTAGGCCTCGCGCCCGATCGCCACCATCAACGAGAAGCCGATCGCACTGGTCAACGAGTAGCGACCGCCCACCCAGTCCCAGAAGCCGAACATGTTGGCGCCGTCGATGCCGAACTCGACCACGCCCTCACGGTTGGTCGACAACGCCACGAAGTGCTTCGCCACCGCCTCGTCGCCGGCACCCCTGCCCGCCAGCGGACCAGCATCGAGCCCGTCCAGCAGCCACGTGCGCGCGTTGCGGGCGTTGGTCAGCGTCTCCAGGGTGGTGAAGGTCTTGGACGCCACGATGAACAGGGTGCTGGCGGGGTCCAGGCCCACCAGGGCCTCAGCGAGGTCGGCCGGGTCGACGTTGGACACGAACTGGAACGAGATGTCACGGTCGACGTGGGCACCCAGGGCCTCCACGGCCATCGCCGGCCCCAGGTCCGACCCGCCGATCCCGATGTTGACCACCGCCCGGATGCGTTCCCCGGTGGCGCCGGTCCAGTCCCCGGACCGGATCCGATCGCTGACGTCGCCCATCCGGTCGAGCACGTCGTGCACGTCCGCGACCACGTCCTGGCCGTCGACCACCAACTCGGCGTCGCGGGGCAGGCGCAGGGCGGTGTGGAGGACCGCCCGGTCCTCCGTCGGATTGATGTGCTCGCCGGTGAACATGGCGTCGAGCCGGTCGGGCAGGCCGACCGCCTCGGCCACGGCGACCAGCCGGTCGAGGGTCGCGGTGGTGATGGCGTGCTTGGACAGGTCGACATGGAGGTCACCGACCGCGAGCGTGAGGTCCTCGACCCGCCCCGGATCGTCGTCGAACAACTTGCGCAGCGTGGTGCCGGCGAGGTCGCCGTGATGGGCCCGCAACGCGTCCCAGGCCGCAGTGGTCGTGACGTCGACGGGATCGCCCATGGAGTGCCTCGTTGGTCGCGTGGGATTCCGAGACTAGACCGCGGAGGCCACGCGTCGGGGTGCCAGCGGTGTTCCCGACGCGGTCGAACGGTCGGGCACCGGAGTCGATGTCGCTAGGGTCCGCACCGTCGTCGCAGGAGGCTGACTGCATGGGATCCGGGACGCGGGCCACCGGCACGCCCACCTCCACGGTCGATCGGCAGGACCGACTGTTGTCCGCGGAGCCGCGCTGACGTGGGACCGGACTTCCTGATCCTGGGCACGCAGAAGGCCGGGACGGCGTGGCTGCACCGAAACCTCGCGGCCCACCCGGACGTGTGGATGGCCCCGGAGAAGGAACTGCACTTCTTCGACCAGCGGCTGGACGAGCCGTCGTCACGGATCGGCCGGATGGTCGGACGCACGACCGAGGCGGAGCGGTGGCGACGCCAGGCCGGACGCCAGCTGCGCCTCGCCCGGCAGTCACCGGGTGATCCCGGATGGCGGTGGCAGGCGCGGCTGCTGTTCGGGGCCGATCACCGCACGTCGTGGTACCGGGCGATGTTCGCCCCGGCCGGGGACCGCCTCGCGGGTGAGGCGACGCCCAACTACGCGATCCTGCCGCCGGACGAGATCGTCCGCGTGCGCGCATCGTTTCCCGACCTCCGCCTGGTCCTGATGGTGCGCAACCCCGTCGAGCGTCTGTGGTCGCAACTGGACATGGTGAATCGCGTCGGCACCGCTCTCGAGACGCCGGACAGCATCGTGGATCGGGTGGATGCACGAGCGTTCGGCGACTACGTGGCGATGCTGGACGCCTGGGGCAAGGTGTTCGGGAACGAGCGGCTCTGGGTCGGCTTCATGGAGGACGTTGCCGACCATCCACGTGCGGTGCTCAACGCGGTGACCGACCACCTCGGAATCGGGCGCCACGACCGCTACCCGGCAGCGGGACGCGTGGTCCATCGTGGCAGCGAGGCCGTCATCCCGCTCGACGCCGCACGCACGCTGGCGACTGCCGTACTCGACGACGTCGCGGCCGCCGCGGACCGTCTCGGTGGGCCGGCCCGGTGGTGGAACTTCGCGACCCGGCGACTGGCTGCTGGTGACGTCGACGGCCACGAACTGCCGCTGCCGCTGTCGTCGTCGCGCCTCTGGGACGCCTGGTCGGCCGGCCCCGGCCGCGACGAGCGAACCACCATGGCCGGCCGGTCCGCCGACCGGCTGCCGGCCTGAGTCGCACCACCACTCGATTTCGGTCCCGTCGAGCCCGTTGCTAGACTGCTCGTTCACCGGGCCAACGGCGTCCCGATCTCCCGCAGCCCGCCCGGCTGCACCTGCAACCTCCGAGGACGCCACCCCATGACCAGTGCCGTGACGCCTGCTGGCCCCGACCCCGCGCCCCGCTCCGGACGTGCCGACGCTCCCCGAACCAGGATGCCGGGCGACGGACGACCGGACGCCGCCGGCCTCTACGACCCACGCAACGAACACGACGCGTGTGGTGTGTCGTTCGTGGTCGACATGCACGGGCGTCGCTCGCACCGGATGATCCAGCAGGGCCTGTCGGCGCTGTGCGCACTCGACCACCGCGGCGCCACCGGGGCCGAGGCCAACGTCGGCGACGGGGCGGGCATCCTCGTCCAGGTGCCGGACGCGTTCCTGCGCGACGAACTGGACGTGATGCTGCCCCCCGCGGGCTCGTACGCGGTCGGGCTGGCCTTCCTGCCCCGCGACCACGTCGACGACGCCGTCAAGGCCGTGGACGAACTGGTCGAGGAGGAGGGCCTGCGGACCGTCGCGTGGCGGGACGTGCCGGTGGACAACTCCGCGATCGGGTCGATGGCGGCCGACATCGAACCCGCGTTCCGCCACCTGGTGGTGGCCGGTCGCGCCGGCGACCTGTCCGGGCTCGACCTCGAACGCCGGGTCTTCGTCCTGCGCAAGCGGATCGAGCACGAGGTCTCGATCGACACCCCACGCGGACCCGAGTCGGTCTACTTCCCCTCCCTGTCGGCCCGCACGCTGGTCTACAAGGGGATGCTGACCTCGACCCAACTGGGTGACTTCTTCCTCGACCTGACCGACGAGCGCCTGACCTCGGCGCTGGCGTTGGTGCACTCGCGCTTCTCCACCAACACGTTCCCGTCATGGCCGCTGGCCCACCCGTACCGGATGCTGGCGCACAACGGCGAGATCAACACGGTCATGGGCAACCGCAACTGGATGCACGCCCGTGAGGGGTGGCTGGCGTCGGACCTGTTCGGCTCCGGTCCGGGGGCCAGCGGGCTGGAGCGGGCATTCCCGATCATGACCGCGGACGCCTCCGACACGGCCAGCTTCGACGAGGCGCTGGAACTGCTGCACCTCGGCGGACGCTCGTTGCCACACGCCGTGCTGATGATGATCCCCGAGGCGTGGGAGGCCCACCAGACCATGCCGGCGTGGAAGCGCGACTTCTACGAGTACCACGCCAGCCTGATGGAGCCGTGGGACGGCCCGGCCGCCATCGCCTTCACCGACGGCACGCTGATCGGTGCCGTGCTGGACCGCAACGGCCTGCGCCCGTCGCGCTACTGGGTCACGGCCGACGGCATGGTCGTCATGGCCTCCGAGGTGGGCGTGGTCGACCTCGACCCGGCCACCATCGTGCGCAAGGGCCGCCTGCAACCCGGCCGCATGTTCCTGGTCGACACGGCCCTGGGCCGCATCGTCGAGGACGAGGAGGTCAAGCACGAGCTGGCCGACGCCGCCCCGTACGGACGATGGCTGGCCGATGGCCTGCTCAACCTCGAGGACCTGCCCGAACGCTCCCTGCTGACCCCGCAGCACTCGTCGGTCGTGTCGTTCCAGCGCACGTTCGGCTACACCGCCGAGGAGGTCAAGATCCTGCTCGCGCCCATGGCCCGCACGGCCGCCGAGCCCATCGGGTCGATGGGGACCGACACGCCGGTCGCGGTGCTGTCGCAACGCCCCCGGTTGCTGTTCGACTACTTCAAGCAGCTGTTCGCCCAGGTCACCAACCCACCGCTGGACGCCATCCGTGAGGAACTGGTGACCTCGTCGGGCGGCACGATCGGGCCCGAGCGCAACATCCTGGACGCCGGCCCGCAGCACTGTCGTCAGATCGTGCTGCCACGCCCGATCCTCACCAACCAGGAACTCGCCAAGATCCTCTACATGGACGAGGACGGCGACTATCCCGAGTTCCACTCCTTCGCCGTGGACGGGTTGTTTCCCGTGGCCGAGGGCGGTGCCGGACTGGAGGCGGCGCTGGAGGAGATCTTCGCGCAGGTCAGCGAGGCGATCACCGACGGTGCGAAGGTCATCGTGCTGTCCGACCGCTACTCCAACGCGGAGTTGGCGCCGATCCCGTCCCTGTTGTTGACCTCGGCGGTGCACCACCACCTGGTCCGCACCCAGCAGCGCACCAGGGTCGGGCTGGTCGTCGAGACCGGCGAGGCCCGCGAGGTGCACCACATGGCCGCCCTGCTGGGC